>CALLDH010000140.1 GCA_937998345.1 uncultured bacterium
AACTTCATCACCCAAGACACGACGAACGCTGATACTAATTGGAACACGTTGTCGATCCAGATCACGATCGACGCCGGCCTCGTGGGCCAGCTCCTGCAGTACGGCTTCCAGAACACGTCGTCGAACAACGAGGGCTCGGGCGTCTTCTACGACAACGTCAGCTTCTGTGCGCCGGGAGGAGGCGGCAATCCTGGTATCGAGCTACGGCCACTCCCTGACATCTACGCAACGGGCAACGCAATCAACTACGGCCCGTACCGGGCCGGGGGACCGGGTTCCGGGGAATTTCCGAGTGACGCCGACATCCTGGAGGACCTAGGCCTCTTGCAAAGTGCTGGCTACAACCTGATCCGCGTGTTCGGCGCAGACGCGGTCCACGCGAAGATCCTGGAGCTCGCGGCGGCGAACTACCCCGAAATGCGGTTCCAGCAGGGGCTCTTTCTCGAGGGTCTCGCTCCGGGCCCCGCTGCCGATAACTGCCAGAGCGTGATCAACGACTCTCAGGTCGCAACCGCGATCCAACTGGCCAACACCTATCCGAGCGTCGTTGCGGTCAGCGTCGGCAACGAGACATCGTTCTACGCGCCGTTCATGCCGTTGAACTGCCTCGAGGGGTATATCAACGAGACCCGAAACAATGTGACGCAGCCGGTCACAGCTGATGACGACTACACCTTCTACGCCAATTTCTTTGGCCGAAGCCCTGACAACGTCCTGAAGCTCATCGACTTCGTGTCCATCCACACCTACCCCTTCCTCAACTACCAACAATGGGACTGGCGGCAGGAAGGGGTTCCGGCCGGCCCCCCGCGGGCAGAAGCCATGATGAACGCCTCGCTCGTCAAAGCCCAAGACAACTACCAGTCCGTCTTCAACTACCGATACCGCGATGCCTCGGGAAGGTCCGTCACCGTCGGTGAGTCGTTGCCGATCGTCATCGGCGAGACCGGATGGAAGTGGCGACAGACCACTCCCAGCCAAGAAATCGAGACCTACGCCGCGGATCCCGTGAACGCCAAGTGGTACTACGACCTGATGCAAGGCTGGGAAGGATCCGCGGGCGGGCCTTCGACCATCTTCATTTTCCAGACCTTTGACGAGGCGTGGAAGGGCACGGACGATGGCTGGGGCTTCTGGGACGAGTCCCGATCGCCGAACTACGTGCTCTGCGGCACGCCTGCGGGCTCGGCCTGCAACAACCCCTTGTATCAGGGCGCGGGCTTTTTCACTCCTTGAACTCACCCAATCGCCGAATGGAGGGTCTTGACATCTTCCACCCTCACGCGTACTTCGTTCGATGATTGAACGAAGTCCATTGCGATGTGGCGTCCGCCTAACCCCACGGTGATCGTCACGCCTGTCCGTAGAGTAGAGCCCAGACACGATCACCGATGGAAGATGCCCACCACACGACCGATGCAGTCCTTGGAGCGTCCGCCGTTCGGGCGCAGCACAGCCGACTGATCCTGAACCTACTCTGGAAGCATCAGGAGATTTCCCGTGCAGAATTGGCTCGGCGTACGAGCTTGAGTCGTTCGACGGTGTCCGCCATTGTGAGCGACCTCCTGAGCAAGGGCTTGGCAAAGGAAGCCTACGCTGGAGTTTCGAGCGGCGGACGCCGCCCCATCATCCTCGAGTTCCAAGACCAATCGAGCTTCATCGTTGGAATCGAGCTCGGCGCAACCCACATTTCATGTGTTCTGACGGACCTGCGCTGCAACAGCAGAGCTTCTTGGTCTGCACCAGCTCCGGTGCGCGATGAACCCGAAGTCGCCCTACGAATGATGACGATGGCGGTGCGCTCCGTCCTCGAGGCAGGTGGCGTGCAGCCCTTCCAAGTGCTCGGCGTCGGTGTGGCGGTTCCGAGTCCAGTAGACCAAGAACGACCAGGGGAGCTCCTGCCGCTGATCGTCCCAAAGTGGAAGGGCTACAACATCGCCACCCATCTCGAAGAGAGCTTCAAGCGACCCGTGTTCGTCGACAACGACGCCAACCTCGGTGCCTTGGCCGAGCTTTGGTGGGGCGCCGGCTCATCTGCCAATGATCTCGCGTACATCAAGGTCGCCACCGGAGTCGGCGCTGGCCTGATCATCAACGGCCGTATCTTTCGAGGGAGCGGCGGCATTGCAGGCGAAATCGGCCACACCTCCCTCGATCCGAATGGGCCCCAATGTATCTGTGGCCTCAAGGGGTGCCTCACCACGTTTATCGGGACACCCGCTCTGCTCGAACGTGCGAAAGACAAGTTGGGTGCAAGCGGCTCGAACCGCCTGCCACCTGCGAGTATTGACGAGCTGGTCAATGCAGCGCTAGATGGCGATCCGATATCGGTCGAATTGATTCACTACACGGGCGATAAACTCGGCGTCGGCATCGCCAACATGCTCAACCTGCTCAACCCGGAGATGGTGGTACTCGGAGGCGGCATCGCGCGCGCCGGCGACCTGTTGCTCGACGGTGTGCGCACGACCATTGGCGGCCTGTCTTTGCCCGAGTCGATCATCCATACCCAGATCCGAACCACGGGATTGAACGAATGGGGCATTGCGGTGGGCGCCGCGACGCTCGTGTTGCAATCCGCACTCGACCGACCGGCCCTGTTCCTTACCGAATCGAGAGAAGCGTTATGAACACAAAGATCACTCCGCTCTACACACTCGCCGTCATCTTTGCCGTCGGTCCGCTCGACACGGGTTGCGAGTCGTCCAACGAAATCGTTGAACCTCCTGCGCAATGGGTTCTCACGAGGTCAGACAATTTCGATTCAGGCACCTCCCCTTCACCTGAGCTCTGGACGATCGAGACCGGTTACGGGGACAACGGATGGGGCAACGACGAGTGGCAGCTGTACACGGATTCGCCAGACAACGTTCGGGTCGAGGACGGCAATCTGGTGATTTCAGCACAGTCAGAGTGCCGTCGCGTTGAGCTTGCCACAAACGGCGGTTTCGAAACCGGCAATCTCGACGGTTGGACGCTGTCCTGTGAATCCAACAACGGAACCTGCGCGGCTACGATGGACGAGGCGAAAACGGGGGACTGGTCGGGCAACGTGGCCGCCGGTGCAGAGGCGAACCCACTCATCAAACAAGAGGGAATCGGCATCGGGATTGTGCTGCCGAATACTGAAGTCACCGTCGAGTTCGCCCTTCTGGGGTCGGCCACCGACGGGGGCCAAGTGGTTGCCGAGTTCTTCTCAGAGGTGGATGGCGGTGACCCGTCAAAGACAGAAATACTCGGTGGCGATCCGATTGTTTCGAGTGATGAATGGGTCAGCTATCGCTACACCGTGACCACAGGCGATGACGTCAGCGGCGGGGTGACACTTCAGCTGAAGACAGAGTGCCGCGAAGTCGAAAACGGCGCAGGCGGCAACGGCGGCGCAGGCGGCGCAGGCGGCAACGGCGAACACGAAAGCTGCCCAGCCAACGTCTATTTTGACGACGTGACGATCAAGCCTTCGTGTGGCAAGCGGGACGGTTCGATCACCTCCGCCCGCATCAAGACCCAGGTCTACGACTGCGACGGCGACGGCGACGGCGACGACGGAAAGTGCGGGTTTGAGCAGAAATACGGCCGATTCGAGGCGCGCATCAAGCTCCCAGAGGGCCGGGGCCTTTGGCCTGCGTTCTGGATGCTTGGCGGCAACATCGACGAGGTGCCTTGGCCGGGCTGCGGTGAGATCGACGTGATGGAGAATTTCGTGCTGCCCGAAGTGGTCAGCAGCGCCCTCCACGGACCTGGCTACTCCGGCGCTGAAGCGGTCTCGAGCAAGTTCTCACTGCCGGATGGCGAGATCTTCGCCGACGACTTCCACGTCTTTGCCGTGGAGTGGGACCCCGGACGCATCGCGTTCTCCGTCGATTCCCAACTTTACAGGATCATCCCCAGCTCCGAGGTAAGCGCGCGCGGGGACTGGGTTTTTGATCACGAGTTCTTCGTGCTTCTGAATCTGGCCGTGGGCGGCAACCCCGTCCCTGATCCCGACCTCTCGGGCACGAGCTTCCCGGCCGAAATGCTCATCGACTACGTCCGCATCTTTGAGCGCGCCCAGTGACCGCCTCCGCGGCCAAGCACTACGAGACGGCCCCCGAAGATCGCATCTCGTTGCCGCACAAGCTGATTTACGGCTTGGGCGGTTTCGTAAACAATCTCCTGGCCGCCGCGAGTGGCGGCATGTTGATCGTTTTGAACCTTGGGCTCGGCATGAGCCCCTGGCTCGTGGGCCTCCTCGGCGCGCTACCGCGGCTTACGGATGCCTTGACTGACCCCTTGATGGGCTACATCTCCGACCACACGCGGTCGAAGTGGGGACGGCGACGGCCGTATATCTTTGCGGGCGCCATTTCGGCAGGCCTGATCTTCGCCCTTCTCTGGCAGCTGCCCGAAGGTCGAAGCGAGAGCTTC
>CALLDH010000141.1 GCA_937998345.1 uncultured bacterium
GCGGCTTCCGGAAGGCCCGCCTCGTCGTAGACCTTCGCGATCAATCGCTGCCGAACGTCGCGCGGCAACAACAGCAACGGATGCTCACGGACGGAGCTCTCGAGCTTCGCGATGATCCGATCGTCGGGCAAGTGCGCGAAGGTGTCCGCCTGGCCGAGCTCGTCCGCCGAAGTCGAGAAGCCTATTCCGACCCCCTCACGCACGCGTGGAAAGATCCACGAGAACCGGTAGAGCGCGCCATCGTCGGTGTCGGAATAGGACTCGAGCCCGCGCATCAGGCACGAAGCAAAGGTCGACTTCGCGCTTCCGTTCGGCCCGTGGAGGAGGACGAGGCGATTGGCACGCCCTTCCCGCTCGAACCCGTCGAGGACACGGTAGAACGCCTCCTGCGTGGCTTCGTGCCCGGCGAGGCGGTCGCGCAGCCTCAGCTCGCCCTGATGTCCGCTCTTGTGAAGGCCAAACTCGAGGTCGAAGAGCTTCCAGCGCTTGAGGACGCCGGCCGGGCGCTCTACTTCGTACGAACCGAAGAAATCCAGGCAATCTTTGAGGTACCTGCTCGCGTCGCGGGTGTGCGTGCGCGGGCTGCCCTGAACGAGCTCCAAATACTCTCCAAACGAGAGCACTCGCTTCTGGGCCTCGAACCGCGTTTTGACCTCTTCACGAATCGTCCCCAACGCAGTTCTGAGTCCCCCCTCGCTCATCTCATTCCACCTTGAGTTGCATCGCCACTGTTCGCTTCTCGAGGATACAGTTTTCTTCGGTGCACATGGCAAAGGAAACGTCACAGGTCACTTCGTGGTCCCCGGCTGCCGAGGGCTCCACCGCCGCGAGGAAGCGCACTTTGTCCTCGCCGAACTCTTTCGCGTCGTCTTTGACGAGCTCGCTCTTCGCCAGCGCCACCCCGGGCTCCGCCTTCAGATCGACCCGGATCGGGTACTCCTGATTGACATGCCATTCGCCACGTCCCTCGAGGGCGATCTCGACCTCACCCGACTTGCCGATCCTGTACCCCGGTTGGGCCGGCGTGACCGCGAGCAGGAACGAGCCGGTCTCGATGCTCGGGCCCACCGGCTCGTCCGCCTTCTTCACGTCGGCGGGCGCCTCAGCGGCCGCCTGTAGGTGTTTCGAGTGATCGTGCTTCGAGTGGTCGTGCCCGGCAGCTTCGGGCGCCGGCGCGCCCCGCTCGCAACCGGCGAGCAGCGTCCAAAAAGACAGGGTCAAAAGTATGGGCAAAATACGCATCTGTATCACTCCGTGCTTAGTCTACGATGGGGGCTGAGGTTACGTCGAACGCCAAACTAGGGTTCGAGCACCTCGACCTCGGTGTGCGGGTCCTTCGCCGGCTGGCGAAGGAGAAATTCGATTTTGTCGCGGACCGCATCCGAACCCGGGGAGAGGTGCCAGTGGGCGATCAACTCGGGCGACCCGGGGTCGCTCTCCCACTTGATGAACGCGACCGATGGGTGGTGGAGGAGCCAGTCCTCGTTGACGCGAACAGTCGGGTAGCCGGGCTCGTCGTCCCGGACACGCAACACGATCTCCGTCGAGGAGCCCCCCTTGAGCCGCTCCTCGACCGTGACGGTGAGCCGATAGGCAGATCGCCGCTTGACCAGATCGGAGCTCAGCGATTCCACACGGACCACCGCGATGAGGTCGGCCCGGGCGACGCGCCGTTCGAACGCGCCGCTCCACTCTCCCTCGACAATGACCGGGGCCTCGACGAGATCCACGGCGTTGTCGAACAGCAAGGCGTCCGAGGACCGATACTCGGTCGCGGATACATTGGAGGACGCTCCGGCACAGCCGGCCCCCCAGCAAGCGATAGCGACGAACAGCGCACGCACGGCTTCGACCTTAGCACGCCCGCGCCGACGCGAATTCGGCATCGTGGAGGGGTTCGCCCCATAGCCGGACCAGATCCTCCGCGAGAGGTGCCCTCAGGGTCATCGGCTCGCCCGTGCTGGGGTGCATGAACTCGAGCTCATAGGCATGGAGGGCCTGACGATCGTGACCGAGCCGCCGCCGAAGCTCGTCGGTCATGCCGGTCTCGATGTAATCTAAGAAGGGTTGCGAGCTCTCAGGCCCGTAGAGCTTGTCGCCGATGATCGGAAAACCGATCGCGCTCAAGTGCACCCGGAGCTGGTGTTGCCGGCCGCTCTCGGGTGCCAGCGACACCAAGGTAGCGTCGTCTCGCCGAGCGACGACCCGGTAGCGCGTGACCGATGGATACCCTTCTCCCTCGGGTGTCACCTCCATCAAGATGTGAAGGCCCTCCCGCGCACGATCCATTGGAAGCTCGATGCGCCCTTCGTCTTCGGGCATGACACCACGCACGATCGCGAGATAGCGCTTGTTCACCCTACGATTCTCGAATCCGATCTTGAGATCGCGCTCGGCGGCACGCGTGCGGGCGCAGAGCAATAGCCCGCTGGTTTCGCGGTCGAGCCGGTGGGCGATCTGCGGGGCGTTCGGTCCGAAGCGTTGCCGAAGCAGATAGGTGAGTGTGTTCTTGTGATAGGTGGCAGACGGGTGCACTGGAAGCCCGGAGGGCTTGTCGACCGCCAGAACAGCGTCGTCGTCGTAGATGACGTCGAAGTAGAGGGGGACATTGGGCTCCTCGAAGGGAGGGCGCACCAGGACGACGTTCTCGCCGGCGCGTACGCGGTCACTCGGCCGGCGGCGCGTCCCATCGGCTCGGTACGCACAGGATCGCACCACCTGCTGGGCACGGGTCCGCGAGAGCCTGGGAATCCGATGCTGAATGAATCGGTCCAGGCGCTGGCCCGCATGCTCGGGGGCGACAGGAAACGTCAGAATGATCGAAGCCGGATCGCAACCCGGCGGAAGCGGAGCCTGTGGGCGTCTAGGCGGCCTTGACAACCTTACCCGAGCGAATGCAGCGCGTGCAGGCCGAGACGCGGCGAATCTGGCCGTCGATGAGCGCCCGAATCGACTGCAGGTTGGGCTGCTGCCACTTCCTGGTCTTGATATTCGAGTGGCTCACCTTGTGAGCTTTGTGGCGGTTCTTACCGCAGAAATCACATGTCTGTGCCATTGCCGGTTTCCGAGTTCTGAAGGAGCCGCGATGTAGCATTGCTCCCAGGGTGTCGCAACAATGCGGCCTCGCCCCAGGCGGCGATCAACGATAAAACCAAGCTGGATGCGAGTGGCGGGCGCAATCACTGGGCTTTTGGTGCTCGGGACTTTTGTAATTCCAGGCACCTACGGGCCAAAAACCGATCCGACCTCAGAAGCTCGGCGGGCCGATGGAGCTCGGACGGTCTCCTCGGCAGAGCTCGACGGGGGATCGGCGACACTCGCGGGGCGGATTTACGATGAGGCGGGCAGACCTCTCGGAGGGGCGCTCGTCTCGCTGGCTGGAAGCGGCTTCTGGCCGGCTCGCTCGGTTCGAAGCGCGGCCGACGGGCGCTTTCATTGGCCCGACATTCCGGCAGGGATCTATGAGCTTCGAGCCTCCAAAGGTGGCCTGGTCGCTCCAGCGGTCGAGGGGCTGATCCTCGATGCCGGGGCGCGGCGCGCGTTCGGAATACAGCTCGCGAAGGGCTGGACGCTGGCGGGCCAGGTCGTCGATGCGCATACCGGACGTGCGATCCGGGACGCGGAGGTGACGATCGCAACCAGTGGGCTTGGGCTGTACACCCGTAGTGCGAGGAGCGACGACCGCGGGCGGTTCGAGCTACCCGGGATCGTCGGCGATGAGCACAGCTTGTACGTCGAGGCAGACGGGTACGTCGCGGCCGGACCCGTGCGACACGGCGCCGCAGAGCCCTCGGCGACGGTTCGACTCGAACGCGCAGCCATCATCGAAGGCCGTGTCGTCGATGAACGCGGCTGGGGGATCGCGGGGGCTCTCGTTCGCGCCTTTGGGGAGGGAGAGCTGAGCGCCGCAGTCCCGGGTGGAGGCGATTCGCTCGGCGTGACGTCGGGACCGGTCCCGCCGATTTCAGCCACGGGAAGCGGAGCGCTCGCGTTCGTCCGACAGGTCACGACGGGTTCGGACGGTGGGTTCGTCCTGCCGAACCTTCGTCCTGGGCGGTACACGATCGCCGCAAGTCACGACGACTTTGCGCCTGCCGAGTCGGAGCGCCTCCGCGTCGGTCCTGGAGCGTCGCGTTCGGATGTCGGCATCGTGATGCGCGCGGGCGCCGAGCTCGCGGGCCGCGTCGTCGACGAGCGTGGCAACGGCCTCGAAGGAATCCCCGTCGAGCTTCGAGCGCCGACCGAACGACTGCCACGAATGTCGGTGACTGCATCCGATGGTTCGTTTTCGTTTCGCGGAGTGCGCGGCGAGGTGAGCGTCACGGCCCTGCCGTACGATCTTCCGCCGGCACGCGAGTCCGTCGCGATTGGAGACGACGCACTCGTCACCGTCGAGCTGGAGCTTGCAAGCGCGCTCTACACACTACGCGGGCGCGTCGTGGACGAACGTGGCTTTGGGGTGAGCGGCGCGCTGCTCACCGTCTCGGCCAAGAGCCCCGCCACCCCGACCGAGCGAACCGCAAAGTCCGACGCCGACGGAACGTTCTCCGTGCCTGCCCTGCCGGAGCCCCCGTTCGAGCTCCGCGCCGAGCATCCGGCCTTCAGCCCGGCGCGCATCCCCGAAATCGAAACCAGCGACGACGTCCGCGTCGTCATGTCGGCCGGCGTCACGTTCCTCGGTGCAGTGCTCGACGACTGGACCGGCGACGCGCTCGGAAGCGTGCGAGTCCGTCTCGACGGGCCAATCGAACAAGACACCCAAACGCGAAGCGACGGCACCTTTGTATTTCGCCGCGCGCCAACCGGCACGTACGAGGTCTCCTTCTTGCATCCCGACTACGAGTCGCAGAGTCGCCGCGTCGTTCTCGAGCCCCCGCACTACGTCGACCGCCCCCAGGAGCTCGATACCGTCCGCATGGAGCCAGGAGGCATCGTCGAAGGCGAGGTGCTGGACGGGCGGAGTGAACCGGTCTCGGACGCCGAGGTCACCTGGGGCGACCCGCCGCGCTGGGAGCGCGCGACCCGCAGCGACGCCCAGGGCCGATTTCGATTGCGAGGTGTCCCGGCGGGCGCCGCTTGGATCACCGCCAGGCACCCGGTGGCCGGTGAGGATTGGACCGCAGACCCCATCACCGTGAGGCCACTCGAAACCTCACCGGGAGCGGTCATACGATTGGCGGGTTCGGTCATGGAGTGACGAAACCGTCGGCGCGCCGTACGCTCGAATGCGATGGCGGCCTCCTGGATTCGAAACCTTCGCGACCTTGGCGATATTCTGAAGCGTGCACGCAACCCGGCCGAGCTGATGAGGGGGCTGGCGCCCAATCAGTGGCTCGCGCGCAAGATCCTCAACGACGGGGCTGCCGCCACCCTGGGCACCTCAGCCACCGAGGTCGCCGAGGCTCTGCGCAAGCTCAGAAACGATCTGAAGAGCGAGGCCATCGACGCGAACGGCCAGGTTGACTACGCGATGCTCCGGACCTCGCCGACCTTTGCCGAGATGAAGAAGACTAGCGACTTGCTCCACACGATCGACCCCGCAGAGATGACCGACGACGCCACGCGCATCGCCTTTTGGATCAACCTCTACAACGTGCTCGCCATCCACGGGGTCCTCGCACTCGGGATTCGCGAATCGGTCATGGAAATCCCCTCGTTCTTCGGCGTGGTCGCGTATCGGGTGGGCGACTTCGTGCTCACCCTCGACGAGATCGAAAACGGTGTCCTCCGACGCAACGCACCTCACCCGGCGACCGGCGCGCGCCTATTTGACGACGACGACCCGCGGATCGCGCTCTGCCCATCGCGCGTCGACCCGCGGATTCACGCGGCTCTCGTGTGCGCATCGACCAGCTGCCCGCCGGTGGCCTTCTATGAAGCGTCGAAGCTGGACGCCCAGCTCGAGCTCGCGACGCTCAACTACGTGGCATCGGACGTCGAGGTCGACGAGGTGAATCGACTCGTCCGCGTCCCGATCACCTTTCGCTACTACCAGAGCGACTTCGGCAGGGCTGCAGGCGTCCGCCTCTTCCTGGTCGAGCACGCGCGCGATGCTCAACGTGAGGCCCTCCAGGCTGCCTTCGAGGCCGGCTACGAGCTCGACTACCACCGCTACGACTGGTCGCTCAACTCGATGGCTTGAGGGGCGCCCAGCGGTCGCCCTCTTTGCTAACGCGCCCTTCCCGCTCGAGCTTGATCAAGTGCGCTTCGATCGACCGAAGTGCCAAGGGCCAGAGCGCTTTCGGCGTGTCCGCGTATGCGTTGGCAACTAGGTGCCTTGGCCGTGAAGCCTTGCCGCGGGCCCCGAGCGCCTCGAGCACCTTGCGTTCGCGCATCAATCGGTGCTCGATATAGAAGCTCAGGAGCGCTTGCGGTTGCTCGATCAAGGCGCCGTGCGCCGGCAGCAATCCCGCCGGTTCGAGCGCCGACATCTTTCGAAGCGACTCGAGATACAAGAGCATGTCTCCATCCGTCGGCTCGACGATGATCGTGCCGACCGAGGCAACCATGTCACCGGCGATCATGATGTTGCTCGCCTCGTCGATGAAGCACAGATGTCCGGGCGCGTGGCCTGGGGTGTGAAGCGCGGTCAGTGCAGTCGGCGCCGGGCCATCGAGCTCGATTCGTTCGCCTTCTTGAATCAAGCGGTCAATCTCGACGATGCCGTCGAGGCGCTGCGCGGTCATGGCATGCGCCCAGAGGGGCAGCTGAAGTCGCTCCCGAAGCGCCATCGCGCCTCCCACGTGGTCGGGATGGTGATGGGTGGCCAGGATCGCGACGGGCTCGACGCCGCGTAGACGGGCAGCCTGGACCCATTGAACCATCACGTCCTGCTCCTCCCGGTAGGGGGTCGCCGGCTCGATGAGCACGGCCTCCTTCGTGCCGACCAGGAAGGTGTTGGTGTCGGTCGCGGGCGGCAGCGTCGGCGTGCGCACCGGAAGCACTTCGATCGTCGGCGCAACGTTCCGCACGCGGTCAGCGACGGACTCTGGGCCAGACGGTTTCACCGGCCTAGCCGCTTACGAGCTCGAGCTCATCGAGCTCCAACTCTTCCTCCGGCGCCAGCGCATGAATCATCGATACCGGACCGCTCGGGTAGAAGCGGGCACGGGGCTCATCGAGGAGGCACTCCACCCGGCCTTCGTCTCGCAGGCTCGGGTCGCCGAGTTGGTGCATGCATACGCGAACAATCGACTTCACGGTTTCGAAGATGCCCCATCCATCACGGGCCGACGACACCAGCTCCGGAATGCCTTCGGGCACGCCGAGGCGTTCGCTCAGCTCTTCGACGTCGAGAATGCCCGGAAGGTCGCGCTTGTTGTACTGGACGACCATCGGAATTCGATCCGGGTCGATTCCGTCCTGCCGCAGATTGTAGTCGAGGTTGCGGATGGCGTAGTTGTTTCCCTCGATCGCGTCGGCTTGGCTGTCGATGACCAGCACGACACCGTCGACGTTTCGAAGCACCATTTGGCGCGTCGCGTCCTGGGCGATTTGCCCGGGGACGGAGATGAGATGGAGACGCACGGTGTACCCGCGGAACCTGCCGAGATGGAGCGGTAGGAAGTCCAGGAAGAGCGTCCGCTCGGCCTCGGTGTTCACCGAGACCAGTTTGCCCCGCGACTCCGGCCGGGTCTGCGCGTGGATGGTCTCGAGGTTGGTGGTCTTACCCCCGAGCCCGACACCGTAGTAGACGATTTTGAGCGTGATTTCGCGCTGCGTGTGGTGAACCAGCGGCATGATCTCGAAGTACCTGGGCGCCCGCCAACCGTCAAGAAGCCGGCAAAAGCCCGGCGGCTCAGCCAGCGTCCTCGCGAACGGCGGCGTTGCGTTCCCAGCGGTCCACGGCCGAGCGGGCCGGAGCGTGTTCCGGGGCGGATAGATCCGAATCCGCCCCAATGATGCGATCGGCCAGATCGCTTGCCCGTTCCAGCAATCCCCGATCCTTGGCGAGGTTAGCAAACTGCAGCCCGCTCGCGCCGGACTGACGGTACCCGAAAAGGTGACCAGGCCCTCGCAGCTCGAGGTCGCGTTCGGCGAGGCGGAAGCCATCATCGCTGTCACACAGAGCCTCGAGGCGGGCCTCGGCATCAGTGGATAGCGGCTGCTCGAAGCTGAGAAGGCACGCGCTTCGCTGCCCCGCTCGCCCGACGCGCCCGCGAAGCTGGTGCAACTGTGCGAGCCCGAATCGCTCGGCCTGCTCGATGACCATGATGTTGGCCTGCGGAATGTCGACGCCGACCTCCAATACTGTGGTCCCGACCAACACTTGGAGCTGGCCGTCTCGAAACGCTTGCATCAGCGCGCGACGCTCTTCCCCGGAAAGGCGGCCGTGAATCTGGCCCACGCGATCATCGCCGAAGCGCGCCTTCATTTCCTCGCATGTTCGGTCGACACCGACGAGCTCGTCCGAAGAGGATATCGCCGGACACACGATGAATGCCCTCCCCTCTGCCTCGAGCGCCCGCTCGATTTGGCGAAACACCGTGGCGCGCTGTGCGCGCGGGATCATCTTGGTGGTCGCAGGGACTCGCCCGGGCGGCTTCGCATCGATCGTCGTGAGCTCGAGCCCCGCGTAGAGAACCAGCGCAAGGCTTCGAGGAATCGGCGTCGCGGTCATGACGAGAAGATGGGGCCGTCGCGTCGAGCCACGTGTGCCGAGCCGAAGGCGCTGTGCAACCCCAAAGCGATGCTGCTCGTCGACGATGACCAGACCGAGGTCGGCGAAGCGGATCTCCCCGCTCAGAAGCGCATGCGTTCCCACGACGAGGTCGAGGGCTCCCGTGGCCATGCGATCGAGCATCGAGCGGCGCTGATCCTTGCTCAGCGCCCCGGTGAACACGCCAAGACGGAGGCCGAGCTCCTCGGCTGTGGGCCTCAAGGTTTCCGCGTGCTGGTCGGCGAGCAGCTCCGTTGGCGCCAAGAACGCGGCCTGTGCACCGCCAGCTGCAACCTGCGCGCAGGCGACCATCGCCACGGCCGTCTTTCCGCAACCCACGTCGCCCTGAAGCAAACGCCGCATCGGCGTCTCCCTCGTTAGTGACTCGCTCACCTCCGAGACCGCCCCCTGCTGCGCTGCGGTGAGGTCGAAGGGGAAGGCGCCACAGGCCGATGGAACTGCTGGCTCGATCGCGAAGCGTCGCGCGACGCCGCCGCGTTCAGAGGCACGCCTCAGCCGAAGAGCGAGCTCCCATAGGACGAGCTCTTCGAGCGCAAGTCTGCGGTGCGCCGCCGTTGTCGGCTCTGCGTCGGTGTCCCCATCGAAGGTCGCCGGGTCCGGAACGTGGATGGCCGCAAGCGCCTCACCAACAGTGCCTGCCCCAACCTCGGCACGCAGCGCGGGCGGAATCAGATCGGGAACCTCGGCGACCGCGCGGTCGACTGCCGCACGCACCGCGCGCCGCAGGGCCTTGCGCCGAACGCCGGGAATCTCTGGATAACGGGGTTCGATGGTCCCCGGCACGTCGGCCGCCAGCAACTCCGGATGCGCGATCGTCGCCGTCCCGCGATAGTCGTGAACCCCTCCCGCGACGCGAACCGTCTCGCCCTCCACGAAGCGCCTCCCCAGCCCCGGGATCGCTTGGAACCAAACCAGCTTCAGCTCGCGGTACCCGTCGTGCCCGGACGGCCCGTCCTGCGGCTCCAGCCGCGCCTCGAACCCCATGCGGCCACCGCGCGGAAAGGATCGAGCCCTTCGAACGACGCCCTCGACCACCGCGTAGTCTCCGTCTTGGAGCGCGTGGATCGGCGTCGGCTGGCGCTGGTCGTCATAGCCGCGGGGCAACAACCACAACAGGTCGCCCACCGACTCGTACCCGCGCTTACGCAGATTCGCCCCCATAGTGGGTCCGATCCCGGGCAAGGTCTCAACGGAATGGTCGAGCAGCGTGGGCACCGTTGCTCGCTCCCCCGGCCCGAGGCTCCGGTCAACCCCAGCGGACGTCGCTGACTTCGTAGTTGCGAACGCCGCCTGGAGTTTGGACTTGGACTTCGTCGCCGACCTCCTTACCGACGATCGCGCGCGCCACTGGAGAGGTGATCGAGATCTTGCCCTGTTCGAGGTCGGACTCGTCGGGCCCGACCAAGCGGTACGTCACAATCTTCCCGTTGTCCATGTCCTCGAGCTCGACGAAGGCGCCAAACTTCACCTTGTCGCCACTGAGGGTCGAAGGGTCGATGACCTCGGCGCGGGCGAGCTTGTCTTCGATGTCCGCGATGCGCGCCTCGCACATCCCCTGCTTGTCTTTGGCTGCGTGGTACTCGGCGTTCTCCTTGAGATCACCGTGATCGCGAGCAATCCCGATTTCCTGGGAGATTTTCGGCCGCTCCGCTTTGAGCGCATTGAGCTCGGCGGCGAGGGCGGCATGCCCTTCGGGGGTCATCGGAACCCGGTCCATCTCATCCTCGTAAACTGTGCCCGGAAAGAAGGCAACCCAAAGCTAGCGCTTGGGCGGCCGTAGCGTTGCGAGCTCGCTGGTTTGTGCGTGGTACTCTTGAATCGAGCAGACCGACGGCGGCCTGTAGCGTCGTGCTTCGACGGCGTCGACAGCGGCAACCGCGGCGGCGATCGTCGTGAAGTAGGGCACGTCGCTCAGCACCGTTTGGCGGCGCATCGAGCGGCTGTCGCGAATGGCCTTCGCCCCCTCCGTCGTGTTGAACACGAGGGCGATGTCGCCGTTCTGCAGAAGGTCGACGATGTGCGGCCGGCCGTCGCCCACCTTGTGGACGTTTTCCGCCTCGACCCCTGCACGCTCGAGCATTTCGCGGGTCCCCCTCGTCGCGATGATGTCGAAACCCAGGTCCTTCAGGCGGCGTGCGAGGTCGGCTGCGGCGGGCTTGTCGTTCTCTTTCACGCTGATGAAGACCTTACCCTCGTTGGGGAGCTCCAAGTACGCGGAGAGCAGCGCCTTGTAGAACGCGTCCGGGAAGTTGTCGGCAATCCCCATCACCTCACCAGTGGAGCGCATCTCCGGGCTGAGGATCGTGTCGACACCGGGGAACTTGGTGAAAGGAAAGACCGACTCCTTGACGGCAATGTGCTTGGGGACGATCTCGCGCGTGTAGCCGAGCTCGCGAAGAGTGGCGCCCGCCATCACCTTGGCGGCAACCTTGGCGATCGGGACCCCGATAGCCTTGCTGATGAACGGAATCGTGCGCGACGCGCGCGGATTCACCTCGATGACGTAAACCGCGCTCCCACGAACGGCGAACTGGACGTTCATCAAGCCGACCACTCCGAGCTCCAACGCGAGCGCACGTGTCGACGAACGCAAAGTCGCGAGCACGTCGGGCGGAAGGGCATGGGCGGGAAGCGCCATGGACGAATCCCCGGAGTGAATCCCTGCCTCCTCGATGTGCTGCAGCAGACCACCGATGACCACGTCCTTTCCGTCGGAGACGCAGTCGACGTCGACTTCGATCGCATCCTTCAAGAACTCATCGACGAGGATCGTCTGGGTCCCGGCATCGGCGACGGCTTCGAGGGCCACCGTCATGTACCGCGCCAGCTCCTCTTGGGAGTGAACGATCTCCATGGCGCGGCCACCGAGCACGTAGCTTGGGCGAACCACGACCGGGAAGCCGATTCGCTCGGCGACGGTGAAAGCGTCCTTGGTGCCCTTGGCGATCCCGCCGCGTGGACGCTTGAGATTGAGCTTGGTGAGCAGCTCCTCGAAGCGCTCCCGATCCTCTGCACGGTCGATTGCATCCGCGGAGGTGCCGAGGATGGGCACTCCCTGTTGGGAAAGCGGCACTGCGAGCTTCAGCGGCGTTTGGCCACCGAACTGCACGATGATGCCGTCGGGCTTCTCCAACTCGATGATGTGCATCACGTCTTCAAACGTGAGCGGCTCGAAGTAGAGCTTGTCCGAGGTGTCATAGTCCGTCGACACCGTCTCGGGGTTGCAGTTCACCATGACGGTCTCGAAGCCCATCTCTTTGAGGGCAAACGAGGCGTGCACGCAGCAGTAATCGAACTCGATTCCCTGGCCGATGCGGTTAGGGCCGCCGCCGAGGATCATCACCTTTTTCTTGTCGTGGGTGGCGTGCGCCTCGCTTTCGAGGCCCCATGTCGAATACATGTATGGGGTGAGCGCCGGGAACTCGGCGGCGCAGGTGTCAACCCGCGAATACACCGGCTCAACTTCGAGAGCCGCCCGTTGCGCGCGAACCCGTTCGGCGCCCTCTCCTCGGAGCGCTCCGATCTGGCTGTCGCTGAATCCGAGCTCCTTGGCCTTGCGAAGCACTTCTTCGGTGAGGGGCTCGCCAGCCGACGCGCTCAAGGTTTGCTCGAAGGCAATGATCTGGCGCATCTGCTCGAGGAACCAAACGTCGATCTCGGTGGCCCCGTGGATGGCTTCGACCGAGAGCCCGACCCGGA
This sequence comes from uncultured bacterium, assembly GCA_937998345.1. GTDB lineage: Bacteria > Myxococcota_A > Polyangia > Polyangiales > Houyiibacteriaceae > SG8-38. Next base: position 12,380 of record CALLDH010000141.1, read on the forward strand.
GGCCGTCGGCGACGTACCAAAGCCGCTCTGCCAGTGGAGTCCGAATGAGGTCGAGAATCGATTCCCGGAGCTCGTCTTGGGTGGCGTCGGGCAAATCCGCCAGCATCGGCTTGGCGGTGTTGATGGACTCGCCCGTCTCGATGAGACGCCGCACCTGCGCGGCCAGGTCGCGGTAGTCGACGCGCTCGAGAAGCGAGGTCAGCCCGTCCCGGCCCGTCTCCAAAGACCTCGCCGCCTTCTGGAGCGACTCCTTGAACGTGCGGCCAATCGCCATCGCCTCGCCGACCGACTTCATTTGTGTCGTCAGCCGCGGGTCGGCACCGGCAAACTTCTCGAAGGCGAAGCGAGGAATCTTCGTGACGACGTAGTCGATGGTGGGCTCGAACGCTGCGCTCGTCCCGGTGATGTCGTTCTGAAGCTCGTCGAGCCGGTAGCCGACGGCGAGCTTGGCGGCGATCTTGGCGATCGGATAGCCCGTAGCTTTCGAGGCAAGCGCGCTCGAACGGGAAACGCGCGGATTCATCTCGATGACGATCACCCGGCCGTCGGCGGGGTTGACGGAGAACTGGATGTTGGAACCGCCTGTATCGACGCCGATCTCGGTGATGATGGCCCGGGCCGCGTTGCGAAGGCGCTGATACTCGCGGTCGGTGAGCGTCATGGCCGGCGCCACCGTGATCGAGTCGCCCGTGTGAACGCCCATCGGGTCGAAGTTCTCGATGGTGCAGATCACGCCGAAGTTGTCAGCGTTGTCACGAATGACCTCGAGCTCGTATTCCTTCCAACCGATGAGGCTCTCTTCGACCAGGCACTCGTGAATCGGGCTGCACTGGAAGGCCCCGCGAATCGCGTCGTCGAACTCAGCCTTGTTGTAGGCCACGCCGCCGCCCGAGCCGCCCATCGTCAGCGAGGGCCGCAGGATAATCGGAAACCCGATGCGCTCGGCAATCTCGTGCGCCTCCTCGGTGGTACGGGCTACGCCCGCTCGCGCACTGCCGAGGCCGATTTTGTCCATGGCGGCCTTGAACAGCTCCCGCTCTTCGGCCTTGCGGATGGCGTCAACGTTTGCGCCGATCAGCTCTACCCCGTGTTTCTCCAGGATGCCGCGGTCGGCAAGCGCCAAGGCGAGGTTCAAGGCGGTCTGGCCCCCGAGGGTTGGAAGGACCGCATCCGGCTTCTCGCGCTCGATGATCGCCTCGAGGATCTCCGGGGTCAGCGGCTCGACGTAGGTCCGATCGGCGAACTCCGGGTCGGTCATGATCGTCGCCGGGTTGGAGTTGACCAGGATGATCCGGTACCCCTCTTCTTTGAGGGCCTTAGCGCCCTGGGTACCGGAGTAGTCGAACTCGCAGGCCTGCCCAATTACGATCGGCCCCGACCCAATCAGAAGGATGCTTTCAATGTCATCACGGCGGGGCATCGAGTTGGTTCAACCTGGACGTTCGCGCCGGCTTACCAGAGCCCCCAGGGGCCCGCAACCGGGAATCCCTCACTTCGGAAGCCGCTTACCGAGGGCACCGATGATCGCATCGCCGCGAGCGCCCTGGGGACGCAAGCGTGCGCGCCGAGCAGCGTCCGAGACGATCTCGAGCTCCACCCACAAAACCGTGCGAGCTGCCACGCCCTGGAACTTCCGGCCCCACTCGACGAACAGCACCGCTCCGTCTTCGAGCAGCTCATCGACACCCAGCTCCTCGACCTCCGCCTCGCCGCCTAGACGGTAGAAGTCCGCATGAGCGACGGGAACGCGCCCCTCGTACTGATGTAGAAGTGCGAACGTCGGGCTGGTCACGGCCGTGTCTTCGGGCACGCCGAGCCCATGCACCGCGCCCCGGGCGAAGGTGGTCTTGCCGGCGCCGAGCCCGCCCTCGAGGCCGACCAGGTCGCCACCCTCGAGCACGGCCGCGAGAGTTCGCGCCAAGGCGAGCGTGTCTGCTTCGCTTCGCAGTTCGAGCTCCAGCATGCACAAGCCCTGTCACATCACAGGACCGTGTGCACGCTCGCCCGGCTCAGACCAGGTCAGACCTTGATCTGGATGCCGAGCTGCTCGCGCAGGCGGAAGTAGCTCTCCGAGATGCTGTAGATGACGATCTCTTTGACCTTGTCGCGTGGCGCGAGGTCGGCCGTCGACTCGGATGCGATTTGCTGCGTCATGCGGACCGCGGTGTCGACGTCGTCGCAAAGAAGCAGACCGGCGCGAAGTGAGGTGATCTCCGTCGCCTGCATCCAGCGCTTGATGTCCGCGTGGCCGCCCGCGTCGACGAACTTGCGAACCACCTGCTTGAGCACGTCGAGATGCGCCTGATCCATGTGCTTCGCGAGCTGCTTGGCAGTGGACTCCACGCTGGCATCGCCGCCACCCATGCCGGCCACGCGCATGGCGGCCAGCAGGAGCGTCTTCAGCTCGGTGTGCGAGCTGTACATCGTGCGAATGAAGTGCTCGCCGCGGTAGTACGTCAGGTGACGCCCGCACACGAACGCGAGGTCGACGGGACGGTACCCCGAAAGCAGCGTGTACCCGGTGATGATCGCCGGCGGGTTACTTCGGGACTCGTCGCGAAGCGCGCCCGACAACTCCTTCTGAATGTAGAGGCGTACCGGAATCGACACGTTGAGCACGTCCTGCGCCAGCTTGAACTGCCGCGCGAGCGCGAGGCTCGGGTTGGCCAGATCTTCAGGCTTGCGCTTGTGTAGGTTGAGCTTTTTGTCGGTCAAAGCCAGCGACGCCCGAACCGCAGGGGCAATCACCTCCATGATCTTGGAGATGTAGATGTCCTGGCCCGAGTGCATCAGGTCTTTGACCCAGTTCTCGTTGCTCAGCCGCGTCTTGGGCTGGATCTCCCGATCCTGCTTGTACTGCTGGTAGAATTTCTGCTGCTCTTCGTCCGCCTTTTGGAAGTAGGTGAGCGTGCGAGCGATACACCAGGCCTTGTCGTAGGCGCGCGCATCGAAGTAGAGCTTGTACAGCGCCCGATACGATTCGAGCCGGTTTGGATCCGCCGCGAGAAGCCACTGGTGCTCTGCGATGGCCTCTTCCGTCTTGTCGGGCATCGTCGCGTACAGCTCGGCGAGAATCTCGTGCTCGACCGCGTTCTCGGGCTTGAGCCCCGCCGCCATCTTGAACGACTCCGCCGCCGCATCGAAGTTGCGCTGTCGGTCGCGATAGATGATGCCGAGCGTGTGCCAGAGGTTGTGCTCGAGGTCGGTGTTGCCCTCGTTGATGATGCGGTGAAGCATCTTGCGGTAGGCGCGCTCGAGCGCCTTCCAATCCTTGCGCTCGTTGAGCAGCTTGTTGACCGCTTCGAAGGGCTTCAGCTGCGTGCTGTCGAGGTCGAGAGCTTCGTTGAAGCGCTCGAGAGCGGCGTCTTCGTCCTCCAACTTGTCGCGTAGGACCACGCCGATCGTGTAGGTGTACTTGGCCTTGGCATCGTCCCGTTCCTCGAGGCCGCAGACGCGCTCGATGATATCGATCGCCTCGGACCAACGCTCCGCTGCCTGGAAGGCCACCAAGAGCTTGTGAAGCACGACGTGGTTCTCGGGCTCCAGGTCGAGCGACTCGGTGAATGCCTCGGCGGCGCCATCCGGATTGCTGAGCTTCTCGTGCCAGAGGTCGCCGATCTCGACGAGAAGCCTGGCCCGAACCGAAGGCTCGTCGGCGACATCGAGAATGCGCTTCTTGTACTGGACGACCGACTCCCAGTCACCCTCGGCGGTCTGCAGGTCGACCATCGCCTCGAGGGCAGGCACGAAATGCGTGTCCTCCTCGAGCGACTTGTCGAACATGTTGCGTGCCTTCTTGTCCTCACCCTGCTCTCGCTTCACGACCCCAAGCCGATAGAAGACCTCCGTGATCTCGTCGCGGCCAAGGGCATCGCGGTGTTGAACCAGCAGCAACTGGTGGTACTTGAACGCGTCGTCCCATCGCTCCGCGCGGAAGTAGCTTCCGGCCAAGCCCTTGAGCGCATCCGAATCGTCGTTGTCGATCGCGTACGCCCGCTCGTAGGCGCTGACCGCATCATCGGCGTGGCCGAGCGTGGTCGCCGTCTCTCCGAGCATGGACGCAAGCCGATGTTGCTCGTCCGTGTCGCGCTTGTCCGAACGCTGGACCAGAATCTGGAGCAGCGGGAAGGCATCCTCGTGCCGCTCATGCGACACATACGAATCGACCAGCGGCAACATGGCATCCTCGTTGTCCGGGTCCGCGGCATACGCCGCCTCGAAGGCCTGAACCGCGCCGGCCTCATCATCGAGCCTCTCCGCGCGAATGCGGCCAAGCTCGACGAGCCGGGCGCCCCGAATCCGGTCCTTCTCCGTGTGTTCGATCTCGAGGCCCAAGGTACGGGCAGCCGCCACCCAGTCGCCGGAATCGACGTGAATGCTCCTCATCGCTTCGAGGGATGGAAGGTGTGCCGGGTCCAAATCGATCGCCGTCTGGAACTGCTCCAGCGCCGAGACGCGATCCCCGAGCTCCTGGTCGAGAATACGGCCCATGCGGTGCTTGAGCGCCACCTGATCCGCTGGGTCGTCCAGGACGGCCGCAAGCTGGCCCATCATGTCTAACGCCGCCGAGAAGTCGCCCTTGCGCTCGTACAGCTTCGTCAGCGCCTGCAAGCTGAAGATGTCTTGTTCGTTGAGATTGAGCGCGTTCAGGTAGCTGTCGATCGCCTGCTCGGCGTCGTCCTTGTGCGAGGCATAGAGCTGGCCGAGCTCACGGAAGATACGTGCCCGCTCTTCGTTGTCCGCGGTCGCGCTCGCGTGGCGGTCGTACGTGCGCACCAGGTCGTCCCAGCGCTGCATCGTGCGATACAGCTGCTCGAGCTCGCGCAGCGCATCGTCGTTTAGCGGGTCGATATCCAAGACCTGCTCGAGCCGCTCCGCCGCGTTCTCCGGCTTCCGGAACTCTTGCACCCACATCTGGGCGAGTCGCATCAGGATCTCGATGCGCTCACGCTCGGTTGCGACGACCTCGTACTCGCGCTCGAGGATGCCGATCAAATCCTGATAGCGGCCATCTTGCGCATACAAGCGCTCCAAACCTCGAAGCGCTCGCAGGTCCGAAGGCGATAGCTCGCTCGCCCGCTCGAAGTTCTCGATCGCCGCCTTCGGGTCGTTGAAACGTTCTTCGTACGCTTCGGCAACCTGTAGCAGCGCGGAGACGATGCTGTCCGCGTCCTCCACGGCCTCGGCCTTGCGCTCGAGGATGTTGAGGAGCTTGTTGGAACGGCCGTCCTCGCGGTAGATGCGCTCGAGCGCCTCTAGCGCACCGACGTGCTTGGGCTGGAGATGTAGCGCCCGGCGGTAGTAGTCCTCCGCCTCTTGCCGCATGGCGAAGCGATCGTCTGCCAGGTCGCCCATGCGGACGTACGTGTTGGCCTTGACCTCATCGTCGCTCGTGAGCTCGACGAGCTTCGCAAGCGCCTGCGCCAGCTTGTCCCACTGCTGGGTGGTCTCGTACAGGTCGCCCAGCTGCCACCAAGCCTTGGCGTTGCTCGGGTCGAGCGCTCGAATCTGCTCGTAGTACGGAATGGCGTACTCGGGATGTCCGAGATCCTGCCCGTACCACTTCGCGCAGCAGAGGCAGATGGCGATCTGGGTTTCGGGCTCGTGCCCCTCTTGCAACACCTGGTTGGCCGAGGTTAGAAGCTCGTTCCACTTCTCGTTTGCGGCGGTGACACGCTCCAGATCGGTGGCCGTGTTCTTGTTCGCGAAGTCCTCGGTCCAGGCGATGTACAGCGTGTGGTACGCCTGCTCGCCACTGTCGAGTTTCTCCTCGTACACCCTGGCAGCGGCGCGCAAGAGCTCGATGCGCTCGCCGCGGTCCTCTGTCGCTTCGATGCGGGTGACGTAGAGGTCGATCAGCTCGTCCCAGCGCTCCGCCTCCTTGTGCAGCGCCTGCAACTCGGAGAACGCGTATTCGTGCATGGGCTCGACATCGAGGATGCGACCGAACGCGCCTGCAGCACCGTCCTTGTTCCCGACTTCGCTTTCCCAGAGCTCGGTGACCGAGATGAGCTGGCGAATTTTCTCCTCCGGCTCGGCGAGCGCTTGCGCCCGCTGCTCCATGACGTCGATCGCGTCTTCCCATTCGTTCTGATCACGATGGATGAGCTCGAGTGAGTCGAGGGCTTCGAAGAAGGCCGGGTCGATCGTCAGAACGTTACGATAGGCCTCGACCGCATCGCTCGGCTGCTGAAGCTCGGTGCCGTAGATGTGACCGAGCTGCATGTAGACGGTGACCAGATCGGCGTCCTCGAGCGTCGCCGCTCCAACGTCGATGATCCGCTGCAAAGTGTCGGCGCGCTCTCGCGATTGCCCGCCCGCCCGCTGAATCTCGGCAATGCTGAAAAGGGCGTAGGTGTTGCCCGGATCGATGTCGAGCACCCGCTCCCAGTTCTCGATCGCGTTGCGCTCGCGCTCTAGCTTTTCGTACCAGACCCTTGCGAGGTCGGAGTACACCTGAATGCGGAACGTATCGTCGTCGGCAATCGCCGCCTCGCGTTCGAGGACGTCGACGAGGTCGCGCCAGTTGCCCTGCGACGCATAAATGTCGCCGAGCGCGTTGAGCGCCTCGGGATCTTCGCCGCGAAGGTCGAGAACCCGCTGCCATAGTCCAATGGCCTTTTCCGAGTCGCGGAGCCGGTTGGACGACAGTTTGGCCATGCGCGCAAAGACGTCGGCCTGCTGCGAGTCACCGAGCGCAATGCTCAGCTCCTTTTCGAAGCTCGCGAAGAGCTCCGGCCAACGCTCGAGGTTGGCGTAGATGCCCTGCAGGGATTGAATCGTCTGCGCATGTTCGGAGTCGTGATCGTTGAGCAGCGTGTTGAAGACCTCGATGGCATCTTCGGTACATCCCAGCCGTTGCTCGAGCACCGTGCCAAGGCGGTAGTGAAGGTCGATTAAGTCGGAACCGTTGTTGGAGCCTTCGATTCGCTTGCGAAGCACCTGTGCGAGTGCCCGATGTGCACCGTGCTCGGTGTAAATCCGATCGAGCGCCTCGAGTGCGTTCTCGTCGTGGTCGTCCACTCCGAGCACGAACCGATAGGTTTCTTCAGCGCGCTCCAGATCGTGGAGCTGCTGCTCGTAGACCTTGGCGAGACGACGACCGAGCTCCGCTTTGCTGAGCGGGTCGCCGGTATGCTGAATCCCGTTGGCATACGTGGTCGCCAGCTGGTTCCAGCCATCGACGATCTCCGAGAGGCGCTCCGCCTCACCGAGTGAATGGTCGTGGCTCGGATCCTCGAGCAATGCCTTTTGCATCCACTCGAAGGCGCGGCCATGGTCGTCGGCCTTGTCCTCGGCGATCTCAGCGAGCCGGTGCATCATGACGACACGCTCGATCGGATCGCTCTGGTGCTCGACCTGGACCTCCTGCACGCTGAGCAGCTGACCCCAGTTGCCCTGCATGCGGTAGAGTGGCTCGAGTACTTCGCCGATCTCCAGCGGCCGCACGCCGCTCGAGAACAGCTCTTCGAGTGCCGAGACAGCGGGTGAGTATTCCGGCGCGGCCGCGATGATCTCACGGTACTGCGCAATGGCCGAGTCCATGTTCCCGAGCTGGTTCTGGAAAACCTGCCCTGTCCGGAACTGCAGGTTCAGAACGTCCTCGGGCGTCGTGGCAATCGCAGCTTCCATCTGAAGCGTCGCTGCCAGGTCGTCCCAGCGTTCGGTCTGCTCATAGAGACGGTCGAGCGCCTCGATGGAGTCGGCATCGGCCGAGTCGACGTCGACGACGAACTGGTAGCGCGAAATCGCGGCGTCGATGTCGTCCAGTTGGACCTCGTTGATCACAGCGGATCGCTTGGCGAGATGAGCCACCGCTTCTGGAGATTCCTCACGCATTCTCTGTACTTCCGCGTCATAACGCGAAGCCGCTTCATGCCAGTTGTCCGTCTGTTCAGCGAGGCGCTCGAGCGACGAGAGCGTAAGCTCGTTGCGCATGTCGAGCGGGAGCGCCCGGACGACGGCGCTAAACGCGGAAGGCGGATCCTCGAGCTGAATCTCATAGATCTCGGCTAGCTGCTGAAGCATCTCCACGCGCTCGGCAGGATCTTCGGTGAACCGGACTTGGACCTCGCGGACGTCCGTCAGCTTTCGATACTCGCCCGCCGCCAGGTAAACCTCCTCGAGCGCTTCGGCCGCGGCCAGGGGCTCGACGGCGTCACTGGTCATCGTGGTTAGCGCGTCGAGCGTCTTCTGATGCTCGGGCGCCTCCGCCAAGATGTCGCGGTAGATCTCGATTGCCTGTGTGGGGTCCTCGAGGTGTCGCCGCCAGAGCTCTCCGATTCGGAAGCGAAGCTCGATGCGAGCTTCGTCTTCGCTCGCAAGCTCGGACTGACGCTCGAGCACCTGGAGGAGATCGCGCCACTGAGCGGTATTGGCGAACAGGCCGTCGAGATGGCCCAATGCCGGCAGGTCGTCCGGATCGATCTCCAAAACCCGCTGGTAGACGTCGATCGCTTTGTCGGAATCGTCGAGCTGGGTCTCGTACACGCGGCCCATCGCCGTGAAGAGCTCCTTGCGAGCCTCCGCGTCGGCGACCACTTCGGCTTTGCGCTCGTAGGTCTCCAACAACGACGACCACTTGCCGAGCTGCGTCTGCAGCTCGATCAAACGGTCGAGCGACTCCAAGTCGGCCGGGTCGATCTCGAGCACCTGCTGGTGCACTGCAATCGCATCGGAAGGCTTATCGAGAATGTCCTCGTAGATTGCCGCCGCCTTGACGAGCTGCTCGCGTTGGTCGCTTGGCGACGGCAGCATTCGCGCCTTGCGGCGGTAGATCCCGGCGAGGTC
>CALLDH010000142.1 GCA_937998345.1 uncultured bacterium
ATGCGCTTGGAGAGCATTCGCGTGCTGAGCCTGCTTCCGATCTGCCCGCCGATCAGAACGCAAACACCCAGCCAGACGTAGTCGGTGAGTTGAGCGAGGTGAGCGGTCGTGCCTTGTTTCATCGTTTGGCCCACGAGCCCGGCGATCGAGTTGACCATGATGAAGAAGCTCGCTGTCGCGGCAATGCGTTTTGGATCGGCGAGCCGGAGCAGATGCAGGCATGGAGCCAAGAAGATGCCTCCGCCTATTCCGACCATGCCGGCGAGAAAGCCGGTCGCCGCGCCCACCGGCAAACCCACGAACCAATTGACCAAGGGCGAGCCTGGTGGAGAGGCCTTTGATTCGGGCGCCTGAAACCACATCGCAATGCCGGCGGCGAGCAGCGAGAGCCCGAGAAACATGACGAAGGTCTCCCGTTCAATCGGAACGGTCCCGCCGAACCAGGCCATGGGAATCGAAAGCGCAATGAAGGGGAGGGCGAACGTCAGGTTCAAGTCGCCCGAGCGCCGGTATTGCCAGACGCCACCGGTGACGACGATGAGATTGCAGGCGAGTGCGATCGACGGGAGGAGGCGGTAGTCGGTGTCGGCGAGAACCAGGAGCGCGTTGTAGGTCGAGCCTCCACCAAACCCAACGGCTGCATAGAGAACCGCGGTCAGGAAGAAGAGAAGGGCGAGCATCGGCATCCAGGCGCTAGTTACTGCACCCCATCATGCGTCGCAATCGCGACGTCAGTGCGGGCGTTGGTCCGCGCAGCGAGCTGAGGCGGTGGCTACCGCGACCGGCCGCAGGTCGCCTGGGATGCGGCCTCCGAAGCAATTGGTCACGATCGCGACGCCGAGCTCTCTCTCCGGATCGGCCCATGCGCCGGAGCCGCCGAATCCGAAATGGCCGAAAGCGTGCGGATTCGGGAGCCCTAGATCCACGTGACGCTTCCCGATCGAGAGGCGCAACCCGAGGGAAACTGGCCGCATGTAGCCGACTTTGAATCGCAGAGGGAATGGGATCACCCGGCCGAAGTGCGGATTCTGGTCCTCCGTTGCATCGGCGAGTGCAGACGATGACAACAGGCGCACACCATCGAGCGTTCCCCCGAGGCTCAATGCACCATAGAGCCGCGCCAATGAGCGTGCATTGAAGACGCCGTTGCCGGATGGGATGACCGATGTGAGCCACCGAGGGTCGCCGAGCACGTCTCCGAGGCCTGGCGGAATCATTGCGTCGACCGCTTGCCCGAGTGCCGAGTGCCATCTCACGGTGGTGGATGCGGTTCTGCGAACCTGGGCGCGGAGACTGCGGGGCCTTCCGCGAAGGATCTTGCGTGGGATCTGCGGAACCAGGAACTCGGCGACGCGCGGAAGCTCAGCCTCCGGCAGGCCCATGTAGAGCCCGTCGAGCTGCAGCGGGTCGGCGAGGTTCTGCTTGATCAGATCGGGAAAGCGCTGCCCGGTTACCCGCTGGAGGACCTCACCGATGATCCAGCCGCCGGTCCATGCGTGGTACCCGAAGTCGGTGTCGGGCTTGTGCACTGGCCACATGTCCTCGACGACGCGAACCATGTGGTCCCAATTGAACATTTCTTCGGACGAATCGATGATGCGAGCGATCGAGTAGAGACCGGCGCGATGTGAGGCTGCTTGTCGCAGCGTGATGCCGCCCTTGCCGTTCTTGCCGAACTCGGGCCAGTACTTCGCAACGGGCGCCTCGAGCTCCAGCAGGCCGCGATCGACCATCTGGTGCAGGAGCGTGGCCATGACCCCTTTGCCTGTGGACATGCTCAGCGAGAGAGTTTCCGGCTCGAAGGGGTTGCCATTCCTGTCGCGTGTGCCGCAGGCGAGGTCCGCAACCAGCTCCCCACGGTGGTACACGGCGATCGCGGCTCCACCAGGGCCGTGCGCCGGTGCGCACCACCTCACCGTGTCCCGCAACGAACGGAAGTCGGGATGACTGTATCCGCGGACCTGCATGTTCCTAGGCGATGACCTCGATGTCCTGGAGAAAGCGTAGTGCCCGGTCCGTCACGCGTCCCTTGTCGAAGTAGAGGATGTGCCCGCCACAGCTCCAGTATACCTCAGGCCGTCCGAAGTGCTCCCAAAGCGCTTCGGTGTGGACCGCGGGGATGATCCCATCGTTGCTGCTCGCCGCCAACAGCACCCGCTCTTTGGGAATCCGAAGAGTGTGGGAGAGCGGCGTGAATGGACCCAGAATCTTTCGGAGCTCACGAATCATCATCGCAGGCTCGTCGAGAGCTTCTTCGAAGAACGAACGCATCGGCCAGCTCATGACCAGATCTGCAAGGCTCACGACTGGGGCCACGCTTACGATGAAGTCCGTGCGGGGTTCGAGAGATGCGAGCAGCGAGGCGTGAAAACCACCCCAGCTATATCCCATGATGCCGACCTTCGGGGCGCCTCGCTCGAGTAAATGATCGATCAGGATGCGCAGATCCATCACGCCCTGGGCGCAGGCCTCGCCCAGCCGCCACAGCGAGGGCCGAATGATCGCGGCACCGTGAAAAGCGGCCGACACCGGCATGCGCCCGCCGTGCAACGGGAGATTCATGAACACGATGTCGAGCCCGGCGTCATAGAATTTCTGCGCGGAGAACCACATCTTGTTGATTCGATAGTCCGGCGCAGAGAAGCCGTGCAGAAAAATCACGATCGGCCGGGGGCCGTCCTTGTGAAACCAGGCGCGCGATTCGACTCTGTCATTCGGTTCGAGCGCCGCGTACTCCTCGCGGAAGCGCGCGTCGAGGGTTTGGAATGGGCTGTAGAAGTCGATGCTCACGAGTGACGCGCTCTTTGGGTCCCAGGACCGGCGTCGCGTTGCACGTTCGATGACGGAGTGCCCCGGCGGGGGCGAAACGAAGGCAGAGCCCGGGTCACTCAAGAAGCTCGGTTGGGCGTAAAACGCGTGATAGTCGATGTACTCCTGCAGCGTCGTGTCCGAAAGATGCGGATAAATCTTGCGCTTGAACGGAACCGACATGATGGTGGCAGCCAGCCGGTCGAGCCCGTAGGCGAACTTGCCCAGCATCGGGCAATCGTCGCTATTTTTTCGCAAGAACGAATGTGCGGAGAAATCTGCGCACAAGCCATCGATCCACGCGGTGCTGGATTCGCCCTGTGGAGCGCTTGGAAACGAGTTGCTGTGGGCGTGGAGTGATGAGTTCACGAAACCTCCCCAGGCGGCTGTAGGTCGATCGTCCGGTACACGTTGCAAGTCGGATGCCGTCCTAGGATCGCGCTTTGATTGGGTATTTGGCGACTTTTTGGCATGCGTGGCGCAGAAACTGCGCCTCGAGGCCCCGGCGACGCACGGGTTTCGCCTGTTCTTGGTTTGCGGCCGGGGAACACACAGGCGACCTCGGGTAGACTGCTGCCGATGTCCAGCCGCCCGCCGTCTCCGCCTTTCGAAACTTTCGAGCAGCTCACAGCCGTGTTTTGCGAGCACGTCGCACCCAACAAGCTGGCGTACTACCAGCGGATGGGCCTTCAACTCGTGATGGGGAAGCGCGAAGGCATTTGGTTCGAAGATGCGTACACGGGTCTTCGCCTGATCAACTGCCATGGCAACGGCGGCGTCTTCGGCCTTGGGCACTGTAATCCCCGGGTGACCAGCGCCGTTGCGGCGGCGCTTGGGAAGCTCGACATCGGCAATCATCATTTTGTATCCGCTCAGCGCGCGCAGCTCGCTGCGCGCCTGTCCGCAACGGTCGACGACGCGCTTCCTCGGGTCGTGTTCGGTGTCTCCGGCGGTGAGGCAGTCGACGTCGCGATCAAGGCAGCGAGAGGCGCAACGGGTCGCTCCAAAATCGTTTCGGTCGAGGGCGGGTACCACGGGCACACCGGCCTCGCCTTGGCGGCCGGTGATGCCCAGTTTCGAGATCCCTTCGGACCGAACCTTCCGGACTTCGTTCAGGTGCCGTTCAATGACGTCGCCGCAATGGAAGTGGCGATCGACGAGCAGACCGCCGCGGTCATCCTAGAAGCGATACCCGCTACTTTGGGCATGCCCATCCCGGCGCCTGGGTACTTCCAGGCGATTCGGAAGCTGTGCGACGACCGGGGTGCGCGTTTGCTCCTCGACGAGGTGCAGACCGGGCTCGGACGTACGGGGCGCTGGTGGGGCGTCCAGCACGAAGCTGTGGTTCCCGACGCGATCATCACCGGCAAGGGTCTGTCTGGTGGCATCTATCCGATCACAGCGACCCTATTGACGCGCGAGATGCACGGGGTCCTCGATGGGGAAGCCAATCCCTTCGTGCACATCTCGACCTTCGGGGGCGCCGAGATCGGATGTGTGGCGGCGCAGGCGGTGCTCGACGTCGTCGGTGAGCCGGGGTTCCTCGAGCATGTGGAAGCATTGTCCGAGCGATTCGCGGAGGCGTTCGAGCCACTGCCATTCGAGCTTCGACGCCGAGGTCTGTTCATGGGTTTGCGCTTCGGGAGCGAGGTCGAGGCATTGGGAGCTCTTTTGCGCGTCATGCAGCAGGGCGTCTTCTGCTTTCCGGCCGGCAACGACAGATGCGTGCTCCAGTTTCTGCCCCCCTTGATCCTCACGGACGACGAGGCTGAGGATCTGATCGCCCGCATGACGAAGGCCTTTGCGTAGTGGGGTTGGTGAGCACATCGGAGATTGAGGCCTTTGAGCATCTGCTCGAGGAGGCTTTGCGAACGGGTCAAGCGGAAGATCTGGACGTGATCGGCTACGGCGAGGTCACCATCGGTGTGAAGCTCGCCACACCGAGGGGGGATTTCGCGTGCAAGCGACTGGTGCCCTTCTCGGAGCGCGATGCTGCCGATCGCTACGCGGATCTGATTGCGTCCTATGTGGAACAACTCGAGGCCTGCGGCATCGATGTCGTCGAGACGGAAACGCCCATCTTGAAGCGCCCTGACGGCTACGTGCTCTATTGCGTTCAACCGTTGCTGCCGTCTGGGTCGCTTGGCCCCGATTTCTTGAAAAGCAAGACCGCTAGCGAGGCCGCTCCCCACGTGCGGCGAATCTTCGAGCACATCCAGGCTTCGGTGACGCCGTCGCTTGCTCCGGACGGGCAGTTGTCGAACTGGGCGTTTGAAGGCGATCGGGTACGCTATCTCGACGTCGGGACACCTTTTCTCCGAGACGAGCACGGCAACGAGGTGCTCGATTTCACTACTCAGACGCGGGCGCTGCCGGCGCCGGTGCGCGTGATCGTGAATCGCTTTCTGTCGCAGTTGGTCATCGACAACTATTTCTCGATTCGCGGGCAGGCGCTGGACTTCCTTGGGAACCTCATCAAGGAAGGTCTCGGCGACATCTTTCCCCCATTGGTCCCCGTCGCCAACGAAGTGTTCGGCCTGACACCGGAGATCACCGAGAAGGAGGTGCGAGCACACTACAAGAGCGATGCGCAGTTGTGGGCGTTGACGCAAGCAGCGCGCCGCGCCGACCGCTGGTTCTACCGCCGCATCTTGCGCAAGCCATACCCCTACCTGCTCCCGCCGCGGATCGATCGCTACGGCTAGGGCTCGTACGCGCAGTAGGTGCCCGTGCGCACCGAGCGGTCGAGGTGCTTCGCGAGCCCCTGGTGGTGGCCCTCGATGCGCCGGATCGCATCTCGGATGCGCCGCTGAACGTTGACCCGTGCGCGCTCGGCCGCGGAGCCCGCCTTGCGCTCCCGGCCGCCGAGGCCCAGCGCCTGGGATAGCTCTTGCTGAATGAACTCCAGCTCCTGGCGCGCGCGTTCGACGCGGGCCGGATCGTTCCAGCTCTCGGCCTCTTGCAGCTCATCCTGGAGCTCGGACACGCGCGCCCGATATTGCCTACGCGCTTCTTCGTCGAGGAGTTGGCCAGCATCGCCTCGATCGACCGCTTCGGTGGGAGCCTTCCCGCCATGGCTCAAGTCCAGCACGTGGAACTCGCGCCCGGGCTCTGCAACGAGGGCAGCGAGCAAGCGCACCCCCCGCATATCCTTGAGGTGAAACTCGACGCTCCCAAAGCGGATCAACCAGGAGTCACCGACCTGACTCATCGTGAGGTTGTTCGCGTTGGCTGGGGGAGGGCTGCGCTCCTCTGCAGCGCCTTGGAGCTGCACGTGCAGTGCGTCGGCCTCGGCCTTCAGGGCGCGCATCCCTAGCTCGTTCGCCGTTGCGCGAGCCTCCTCGGTCAGTTCCCGGGCGTGTACTCTATCGACGGTCTCATCGGATTGCGAAAGCATCTCCGCATACTCGCAGGCGATTAGCGCGTGCACAGGGCGTCCGCCGGTCCTTCGGCTCATCTCGATGGCGTGCTCGTAGTGCTCGCGAGCCTCGCCGGTCCTTCCTAGGAACCGAGCGATCGAAGCCAGTCCCCAAGTCGTCGGGCCCTCGATCGTCAAATAGAGGATGCCTCCTGTCACGAGATGATCCTGGTTCACGAGCAGATGCCGGTAGAGCTGCTCCGCGAGCTCTCGATCCTCGGCGGCGATGCACAAGCGTGCGAACGAGAGTTGAAGCGTGTGGTCGCCTTGGCGCAAGAGCGTACGCCCTGCCTCTGGGTCGTACTTTCTCACGCCGAGTGACGCCCGCCCGGCCGCAACGTGCTCGGCGCCGACGATGAAGTTGGCGTTGGTCCGGGCAATCTCAGAGCTCCCCCAAAGCCGATCGATTTCCGCGAGCCAAGGCAACTGTGCGTCAAAGTCGCCGCGCAGTCGAAGCAGCCGCGTCTTCTGCATGGCGTGGGCAGCTGCTGCGTTGTGGTCGGCAGCACGCTCGCCGAGCCAGTGCACCTCCTCCGCAAGCCGCTCCGCCTCATCGAAGTCCCCTTCCCAGGTCGCCCGGAGCACGCGCAGGGCGATGGGACGCCAGCGATACGCGGGGTGGTTGAGATCGTCGGTGATGCGTTCGCACGCGCGCATGGCGCGAAACGCATCGTCCAGCCTGCCAAGCTGGAGGTAGTCCATGATCGACCGCAGATTGCCCCGGAGCGCTTCCACCGGGTTACCCAGCTCTTCGGCCAGCACGGCGTGCTCGCGATCCAGGAGGATGCGCTCTTCGAGGTCTCCGAGATCGACCATGGCCGAGCCGCCGTTCCGCATCGTGTCTAGGAGCGCTTCACGATCGCCGAGCCGACGTGCCATCGCAATCGCATCGCGCGCGATCTGAATGGGCCCCTCTGGGTCCGACGCCGGCTGCAGTGCGGCTGCAAGCCTCGCCATGACCCGGGCGCGAAGCACGCCATCAGTGGGCGGAAGCGCGACGAGCGCCTCCTGCAAGAGCGCGACCAATTCAGAGTCCACATGCCCGTAAATCAGGGCGGTCCCGTGCTCGAGTGCAGCGCGTGCCAGAAGTTGCGCGTCGCCCAGCGTCTTCGCCAGCGCCGCGGCCGCCGCGCAGGTCTTCTTGCCCTCGGTCACCTCGCCCGCGCGTGTCTGCGCGTGACCGAGCTCGAGCAGAAGCTCGGCACGGGTCCTCGTGTCGATGTCTCCCGCTTTGTCGGCGGCTCGGGTGGCGTCCTGGTAAGCGTGGATCGCTTCGTCGAACGCCAGTTGCCGAAGCGCCTGGGCGCCCGCTTTCCGATAGGCCTTGAACGCTTCCTGACAGCGATCCGCTGAGACCAAATGGTGCGCGATTTCCGACCAGCTGGGTTCGCCGTCCCGGGGGCGGCACTCCAGGATTTGCGCCAACCGGGCATGGGCGCCCAGCCGGTCGTCCTCGGGAATCGCGTCGTACACGAGCTGTCGAATCAGGAAATGAACGAAGCGGTAACGCTGCGGTGCGATCTCCACGAGAATCGCAGCGTCGGTGCCCTCCTGGCAGCCCTCGACGTAGTCCCCCGCATCATCTTCGTAGCAGGCTTCGAGCAAGCCGATGTCGAACTCTCGTCCGACGATGGCCCCGCGCCGGAGCGAGCGAAGGCAGGCCGGGGTCACCGCGGCCAGTCGCTCCTGAATCGCGGCGCGGACCGATCGCGGGATCGACGTCCGCGCCGCCGAGCCCTGTGTGCGCCAGAGCCGCGCCACCTCCGCGACAAAAAGCGGATGCCCATCGGTCGTACGGTGGAGCTCTCTCACCAGGCGGGGGTCGGCTTGGTCTCCGGTGGCTTCTAGGAATGACAGGACATCCCGTTCGGTGAAGGGTTCGAGCGACAATTGCTCCCCTTGTTGCACGGTGCGGGAGAGCTGCGGCCCCGCAGGCGCCGTCGCAAGCTCGACCTCGCGAAACGTGCCAACGATGAGCAAGGGCTGATGCCGAACCGTTGCCGCCAGGAACTCGAGAAGCAGCACGGTCGACACGTCCGCGACATGCAGGTCTTCCAAGACCAGCACGAGGGGGAAAGTCTGAGCCGCATCAGCGAGGACGTTGCTGACGGCATTCATGAGTTGGAAGCGTGCCTGGTCTGGTCCAAGGTCCGAGCTCTCCGGCGCGGCCTGTGTTCTCGGAAGCTCAGGGAGAATCTGCGCGAGCGTGCTGAGGTACGGATCCAATCGGCCCGGCTCGGCCGTGCGAAGGACGGCCCGAAGGACCTGCACCCATGGCCAATATGCTGGCGCGCCCCCAGCTTCCCAGCACCGGCCCCAAAAGGTTCGCATCCCTTTTTCGCGGGCGAGCCTGGCCACCTCTTCGGCGAGTCTGCTCTTCCCGATTCCGGGCTCGCCGGTCAGGAACCAGACGGAGCCACGACCCTCCGCCACGTCCTCGATGGCTTCGGTGAGACGGTTGACTTCGCGATTGCGTCCGACGATGGAAGATTGCGCCAACGGCTGCCCTCGGGAGCGAAGTTATCACGCACGTGCAGCTCGTCGAAACCAACGCGCAGCAAGTTCCGGTACGAAGAGTTGGGTTCGCCTTCGACCGGCATCCCGGTGTCGGTGAACACCTGCCGGCAACCCAGGCGCTCGGCGCTTTCCAGGCGCGCTGCCATGAGCGCACGCTGGCAACCCTGCTTCCGGGCTCTGGGCAACGTTGCCGCAAAGGCCAGGTACCCGTCTTCGCCCCTCGAGTAGATCGCCGAGGCGGCGACGACCGCGTGCTCGGCCTCGGCGACGAAGTAGTCCCATCCATCGAGACCCATGCCCGCGGCGAGCAGCGGGCCGGCCTCTTCGGGCAGATCAAATCCCGATGCCAGGATCTGCCCGACTCGTGCCGCATCGGCCTTCTCGGCAGGCCGGATCCTCAGCTCGCACTTCGCGGAGCCGGCCGCTGAGGCCGGCCTGACAAACTTCATCCAACTTCGAGGATAAGGCGCAATCCCACGTTTTCGCAGGAGCCTCGGCAGCTCGGAGTAACGAAGCTGGCTCCCCATGTGAATCCAGAACCGGCCGATGTTTCGGCCTTCGAAGTGATCCAGCGCCGGGGCCAGTTCGTTGCTCCCGACGCCGATCGCTCGGTTTAGGAAGAGGTGGTCGACCCTGGATGCGCTCAGGAGGGTCGCCTGACCGAGCTCCACGGCCTGAAGCCCCAGCCGCCGCCGGACTCGCCAGGGAGCCCTGCGGTAGAGGTCGCTCCAGGCGGCGCGCTCGATACTCTCACTCCGTCGAATCAGCTCTCGCATGGGTTGGCCTCCACGAAGTCGATCCGTGACTTTCGACGGAACGATGTTCCACGCGGAATCACGCCTCCTGGGTACAGGCGAGCCGGAGCTCGTCGAGGAGGCAAGCCATGGACCCAGTTATGATCGTTATCGTTGTGTTTTTTCTCGCGTTTCTGGCCTACGACACGCTTCGGCCTGCCCGGCGATACGCCAAGGTCAGGGGCTGGGTGCCGAAGGGCATCGCGTCGTTTCTGGTCTACGCCAGCTTGTCGACGGCACTTCCCTTCGTGTGGGACGCCTGGCTCGGGCAGCACCGCCTCATCGACGCCACCTCGCTCGGCACCCTTCGTGGCGCAGGGGTCGGCTTCCTGAGCGCCCAGGTCTTCATGTACGCCTGGCACCGGACCATGCACGCGAACGACCTCCTTTGGAGGTGGTTCCACCAGATGCACCACAGCGCAGAGCGTGTCGACGTGGCCGGCGCGTTCTACTTCTCGCCCCTCGACATGGTGGGCTGGACCTTCCTCGGGAGCCTGGCGCTGGTCTGGGCCGTGGGCGTCACCCCGCAGGCCGCGGTCGTGGTCAACGTGGTCCTGACGTTCACAGCGATGTTCAGCCACGCCAATATCCGAACACCGCAGTGGCTGGGGTACTTCATCGTCCGTCCGGAGATGCACGCGGTTCACCACGAGCGAGGCTCCCACTCAGGCAACTACTGCGACCTGCCCATCATCGACATGCTCTTCGGCACCTACCGAAACCCGGAAACATTCGAGGGCGAGACCGGCTTCTACGACGGCGCCTCCGCGCGGGTCGCGGACATGCTCCTGGGCCGCGACGTATCGGTACCGCGGGCGGGTCTCCGTTCGTACGGTTAGTCCGCGTACGGAATTGCTCTGAAGGCTTCGTGAGCTCAGAACGGGCGGAAGACTGCGAGGGTTACGATGAGTATGGCGAGCGTCGAGATCACCAAGGCTAGACGGACGAAGGTTTTCGCTTTGACGTCTTGACCCTCCGCCCATCGCCGAAGCTTTCCGGTGAGCACCCCGGTCGCACCTGCCAATGCCAACAGCAGCACGAGCTTCGTGTGCATCCAACCCTGCTTGGCGTAGGTCTCTGCAAAGTTCGGAATCAGCATGCCGAAGCCGCCCACGAATGCGACCAGCATCGATGGCGTCGTCACGCGGACCGTCACCTTGCGGAGCGCTTGCGCGATGCCGCTCTCCCATGGTGTGGGGGCGGACGCAGCGACCGCCACCGCCACCGCGGTCCCTATCCAGAACGTGATACCCAAGAAGTGAAGGTACCGAAAGACAATCATGCTCATTGCGTGCTCCTCCGCGCGCCGGAGTCTAGCTGCCATAGACCAGGGGCACAAAGACGCATCGACACAGCTCTTCGGTTTCGAGCGTGTCGCCGCGCTTACGCGAGGTCTGAAGCGATTGGCCCCATCCGCCGCCGACGGGAATGACGAGTCGCCCACCTTCCTTGAGCTGCTCGGTCAGCGCGGGCGGAACCTCTTTTGCCGCCGCAGCGACGACGATTCCGTCATAAGGAGCACCTTCCGGCCACCCTTTGCGCCCATCTGCGCAAATGAGCTCCACGTTGTCGATCTCCAATGAGTCCAGCGCGCGCCGCGCGTTGGCGACGAGCTCCGGGATGATCTCGATCGCGTAGACCTTTTTTGCAAGCTTCGACAGGATCGCAGCCTGGTAGCCGGACCCCGCACCGACTTCCAGAACCGTCTCGTCACCCTCGAGCTGGAGGGCCTCGACCGACATCGCGACCATCAAGGGTTGGGAGATAGTTTGCCCGTGCGAGAGCGGAAGGGCGCCATCGGCGTACGCATCCCTTTTGCTGGCATCAGGAACGAACGCTTCCCGTGGCACCTCGCCCATGGCGGCGAGCACTCGGCTGTCCGCGATCCCCCGACGGCGGAGTTGGTGCTCCACCATGCTCGCGCGCTCTTTGTCCAGGTCCATCCCGGCCCTAAATAGCACCCAAACCCTCTCGTAGACCACCCCCCGATCAACTTCACAACGCGGGAGGGGCCCCGGCCCCTGGACGATGCGACAGCATCGACTTTACGGGCTAGAGTCACTCCTTCGCAACCGAGGAAATGACATGGCGAAAACCAACCCGGGCAATTTTTTCGAAGATTTCGAGGTCGGATCGGAGCTCGTGCACGCAGTGCCGCGCACAATCACGGAGGGCGAGGCCGCGATGTACATCGGGCTCACAGGTTCGCGCTATCCGCTCCACTGTTCTGCCGAGTTCGCACGCTCGCTGGGTCACCCAAGAGAGACCATCAACGACCTCTTGGTGTTTCACATCGTGTTCGGGAAGACCGTCAACGACGTCTCGCTCAACGCGGTCGCGAACCTCGGCTACGCCGGCGTTCGGTTCATGGCTCCTGTCTATTCAGGGGACACCCTGCGCTCCATCTCGAAGGTGGTCGGCAAGAAGGAAAACAGCAACGGGAAGACCGGCGTCGTATGGGTCAAGACCGTCGGGACCAACCAACGCGGCGAGACGGTGCTCGAATACTACCGTTGGGTCATGGTTCACAAGCGGGACCCCTCGACCCCGACTGGTGCCGACGATCGGCCGGCAATGCCAAAGGAGGTCGCTCCTGCGGATCTGATCGTTCCCTCCGTTCTCGATCTCAACGGTTACGAGGATTGGCCATCGGGCGGCAGCGCCTATTTCGAGGACTATGAAGTCGGCGAGAAGATCGACCACGTCGACGGCATGACGATCGAGGAGTCAGAGCACGCGACGGCGACGCGGCTGTATCAGAATACCGCGAAGGTTCACTTCGATGCGGTGCAAACCAAAGACACTCGTTTTGGCCGCCGTTTGATGTACGGAGGTCACGTGATCAGCATCGCGCGCTCGTTGTCGTTCAACGGCATGGAGAAGGTGCTCGGCATCCTGGCGTGGAACGGCGGAGCCCATGCCAACCCCACTTTCGCGGGCGATACGATCTACGCCTACAGCGAGATTCTCGACAAATCCGACCTTCCGGACAGGACCGACTGCGGCGCGCTTCGTGTGCGATTGGTGGGGCTGAGGGACGTTCGCCCGACGGAATCCGAGTTTCCGCTGAAGATTACGAAAGACGGCCGGGACGTGTACCATCGGGATGTCGTACTAGACCTGGATTACTGGCTCCTCGTCCCTCGACGGGAGCGCTGACCTCCGACACCATCGGCTTGCGATCCCTCGGGCCATCCTTTAAACACCCGTCTTAGGAGTAATTCATGTATCTGAACATCGCCAACAGCGACCGGCCCCGTAAGCGCAACAAGGCCGCGCGCCGCAATGCGAAGCGAAAGGCGAAGAACCGCCGTCGCGTCAATCGCATGCATGGGCGCAAGCTGGGCCGTCGCGGCTGAGCCGTGGGCCAATGGATGCGAATGTCATCTACGTTGTAAGCGACTCGACCGGCGAGACTGCAGAGCGAGTAACGCGAGCTACGCTCCTTCAGTTCCCCGACCATAGCGTGAGGCTGAAGCTCGAGCGGCGCATTCGAGACCGACGTGGCCTGACCGCCATTCTGGAAAGCGCGGCCGCCCAAGAGGCGATGGTCGTGTTCACATTGGTGCGTCCGGAGCTCAGGGACCACTTCAACCAGCAGGCCGCCCGGCTCGGCGTTCGGCACGTGGACGTGATCGGCTCGCTAATCAGCCAGATCGGCCACTACCTCGAAGCCGATCCCGTGAACATCCCGACCGGTGAGATGCCGCTGTCGAAGGAGTACTTTCGTCGAGTCGAGGCAATCGAGTTCGCGGTCAAAAGCGACGACGGCAAAGAGCCGCGAAACCTCCATAGGGCCGACTTGGTCCTGGTTGGAGTGAGCAGAACGAGCAAGACACCGCTATCGACGTACTTGGCAGGACGCGGTCTCAAGGTGGCCAACGTGCCGCTGGTGCTTGGCGTCGAGCCACCGAGCGAGCTCCACGAGCTTCCCGGCTACCGGGTCGTCGGCCTCACGGTCGATATCGATCAGTTGATGGACATCCGCAGGCAGCGCCTGCAGCAGTTGGGAATGCCGCCTGACGCGAACTACGGCCACCGCGACCACGTGAAAGCCGAGCTCGAGTACGCCCACGCCATTTTTCGCGACAAGCCCGAGTGGATGGTCGTCGACGTTACGAACTGCGCGATTGAAGAGACGGCCACAATCATCCTCGAAGCGCTGCACGAGCGGGAGGAGCTCAGGGAGCTGACCACCCCGCCGCCCCGGGTGCTCTAGCCGCTATTCCTCGATCACGTTGCCGTCTTTGTCGATCTTCACGATTCGGCGGCCGCTGCAGTCGGGCTCCGTCTCAACTTTGACAGGGCCACTCTTGACCTCGAGCTCCTTCTCGATTTCACCTGCGATTTTGAGACCCATGAGCCCGAGTCCCCCACTCACGCTTGCGGCATCGGCTGTGATGAACACCTGGCTGACCTTGGTGGGCACGACGACTCGGACGCGCAGCGGCTCGCGATTGAGGCAGGCGACGGCTGTCAGGTCAACGAGAGGCTTGCCCGCGAGCGAAATGACGGCGGTCGCGTAGGGGATCGGGACCGGATTTGGAAGCGGCTGTGGCTCGACCATCCGAGCTTTGGCCTCCGTGATGTAGATCTTGGGTGCCGTTTCTCCGGGCCTCTGTCGGGCGAACACGGTGGCGTCTTCGAGCTCGATGACGACCGGCGTGTCGGTCATCATGATGTGGAGCGTAGTTCGGCCGACCTTCACCGGCCCGACCTCCATCGCCCAGTCCCCGAGGGGAACCTCTAGACCAAGATCTCGCTTGACGGGAGTGGGTGTGGTGCCGAAGGCCTCGGCGAGCGACACTTCACCCGACGGTGCGCGATAGAGCCACAGGTCGATCCCTTCGGCTGTGCGAACCGAGCCCCGGTAGACGCCGGTCCGGAGCTTATCGAGGTTGAAGTTTCCTCTGAGGTTCTTGACCTTGATGACGGTGCGGCCCTGTTGGTCGTTGAGTTTGAAGTTCGAAACGCCAAAGTACGCGCGGCCCCAGATCGGAAAGAACTTGTTCCGTTCTTCGGGCGTCATGTCACCCAGCTCGCGGATTGGTGTGTCGTCGTAGAGCTCGGTGCCTTCCATGTCTTCGGCACGCAGATTCATGTCCCCTCGGAAATCGAGGACTGCGAGGTCACTAGCGGCCCAGAGGAGCGAGCCGAGGAGCATCCCAGAAAGAAATACCAGCGCCCATTTCCACCAGGCCATCAGCGTCTGGGTGTGGGGCCGTACTGATGCGAGAGTGCCGCGTAGAACTGCGCAAGGATTCCGTCCGCGACTCGAAGGCGTCGGCTGAGCTCGCGTGCGATGTTCATGATGAAGAGGGCGTAGTCTTTGACATCGCGCCGGTAGAGCAGGTTCTCCACGTGCTCCGCGGTGACTGAGAGCACCAAGGTTGGGGCCACCGACCGCACGGTCGCCGAACGGGGTTGCACGTCGAGGATCGACATCTCGCCGAACCAATCGCCTGGGCCGAGAACCGCCACCCGAACGTCGCCACCGGACTCACCCTTCTTGATGACCTCGAGCTCGCCAGCCACGACGACGAACATCTGGGTCGACAAGTCGCCCTCTTCGACGACGATGTCTCCCGCTTCGATGCGGCTCGTTGGGAGGGACGAAGCAAGGGTCTCGAGCGTCTCCTGACTCAATCCTCCGAAGAGACCGATGTCGGCCAGGTGGTCCGGAGTGAGCTTTGGCGTGGGTGGTCGACTCATGACTCCAGCATACGCCAACCATTCGTTTACGTCATGGAATCGAATTGGATAGATTGCGGTCGAGTACCTCATGCCGAGCTCGAACCTGCCGCGACCCTTCGGACCTTACACGCTCCTCCGGCGACTCGCGGCGGGCGGCATGGCCGAGGTGTATCTCGCTACGACCTCGGGGGCCGCAGGGTTCGAGAAGCTCGTCGCCATCAAACGAGTTCATCCGCATCACGCGGCCGACGAGGGCTTCGGTTCCATGCTCCTCGACGAGGCGAAGCTCTCCGCCTCGCTGAACCACCGAAACATCGTCCAGACCTTGGATCTGCGTCGTGTCGACGGTGGCTATGTCCTCGTGATGGAGCACGTGGAGGGCTACGATGCGCATCAGGTCCTCGACGCCCTCCGGCGAGCAGGACGCCTGTTACCAGTCGATATCGCCGCTCACATCATCGCCGAAGTGTGCCGCGGGCTCGACTACGCACACCGGCACCGTGACGACCAGGGTGAGCCGACCCGAATCGTTCACCGTGACGTCTCCCCACAGAACGTGCTGCTGAGCTTTGCCGGCGAAGTGAAGATCGCAGATTTTGGTATCGCCAAAGCCGAGTCGAGACGAAGTGATCCGGAATCCCGTGTCATCAAGGGGAAGTACTTCTACATGTCGCCCGAGCAGGCGTGGGCCGAGCCGCTGGATCATCGAAGCGATATCTTCTCGGCAGGGGTTGTGCTGTGGGAGCTCCTGGTTGGGGAGAGGCTTCACAAGGAGAGCCAGGTGCAGTTGCTTCTCGACGCCGTCCGCCGGGCCGAGGTGCCAGCGCCATCCTCCGCTCGCGCTGAAGTCCCCCGAGAGCTCGATGCGATCGTGGCCCGCGCTACCGCCGTCAATCCCTCGGAACGTTACGCGGACGCCGGGAAGATGGCCGATGCCCTGATCGCGTACCTGGCTCGCCGCGAGCCGATTCATGCATCGCGGGAAATCGGCGAGATGCTGGCCGCTCTGCCGCCACCGTCTTCCTCAGGGCGGGGGGAGTTTCCCGCTTCGGAGGTTCCCCAAACGCGGGACCAGGTAGTCACGCAGTCCGTCCAGGAGCGGCCGACGCCCACTGAACCACCGCTCCGGTACGACCTCGACGAGGGACGGCCGACCGTCGCCGGCTGGCGAAGCCCCACGCCGCGATCTCGCCGGCACGCCTGGCTCTGGGCACTCGGCGCCGGTTCGCTGCTCGTCGGGCTCGTGCTCTGGTTCCTGTACCGCTCGTAATCCCGCGGCTAGGGGCGCGGATCTTCGCCGAGGACGACATTGTCGATCAGCCGGGTCGTTCCCAGATGCGCGGCCACCGCGATC
This sequence comes from uncultured bacterium, assembly GCA_937998345.1. Lineage (GTDB taxonomy): Bacteria > Myxococcota_A > Polyangia > Polyangiales > Houyiibacteriaceae > SG8-38. The sequence continues at coordinate 16,586 of CALLDH010000142.1, forward strand.
AAGAGCCGGGTCGGCTGCGCCACTGCGGTCAGGAGTGTGTCTGGGTCGACCGCCGCCACATAGTCGACGCGGTCGAATTCCGAGCGCACCTGCTCCCCCGCGAGCGAGCGAAGCATATCGGAGCTACGTTCGCCCTCAGTCCAGGCATCGCACGCTCGCCGAAGCCCGGACACGATGCCGAGCGCGCGTTCGCGTTCCGATGCCGATAGATATCGGTTGCGGGAGGACAGGGCAAGGCCGTCTGGCTCCCGAACAATCGGACAGCCGACGACCTCGATCGGCATGTCGAGGTCGAGAGCCAAGCGCGAGAGGATCTTCCACTGTTGGTAGTCTTTGCGGCCGAACATCGCGGCGCACGGCCCTGTCAGGTTGAACAGTTTGGCCACGACGGTGGTTACACCGTCGAAGTGCGCAGGGCGAAACTCCCCTTCGAGCGGCTTGGTGAGCTCGCCGACCGACACCTGCGTTTGAAACTGGGCCGGGTACATGGACTCTGGCTCGGGGGCGAAGACCAGGTCGACTCCGCGCTCACGGCAGCCCGAAACATCGCTCTCGAATGTTCGCGGGTAACGGTCGAGGTCCTCATCGGGCGCGAACTGCAACGGGTTGACGAAAATGGTTGCTGCGATGAAGTCGGCGTGCTTCCTGGCTTCGTCGATCAGCGAAAAATGCCCGCGGTGAAGGGCGCCCATCGTCGGCACGAGTCCGACTCTGTGAGAGCTGGTGCGCGCATCATCGCAAGCCTGCCGGAAGTCGGCGGGCTCGCGTACGACAGTGGTCATCCCTCAGGCCCGTACCCGCCGCGAGCGTCGCGAACGAGGCTCAGGCTGGACGCAGGCGCCGGAGTCTCGCTCTTCTTCACATTGCCAAAGCTGTGCTCTTCGCCAGGGAACGTTCCGGCGCGCACTTCCTCGCCGTAACGGCGAGCGGCGGCCACGCCTTCCTCGAAGAACTCCGCATATCGCTTCACGAACTTCGGCTTCAGGTCGGGCGTCAACCCGAGCAGGTCGTAACAGACCAGCACCTGTCCATCGCAGTGGGGGCCCGCGCCGATGCCAATTGTCGGAATGTCGATCTCGTCGGTGATCCGTTTGGCTAAGTCGGTCGGGATGCCCTCGAGCACCAGGGAATAGGCGCCCGCCTCCGCGACTGCTTTCGCATCCGCCAGCACGCGCGCCGCGGCTCCTTCGGTCTTGCCTTGCACTCGAAAGCCCCCCATGGCGTGAACGCTCTGGGGTGTGAGCCCGACGTGCGCCATGACCGGGATGCCTGCGTGCACGATGCGCTCGATCGTCGGAGCCGCATCGACCCCGCCTTCGAGCTTGACGGACTGCGCTCCGCCCTCGGATAGGAACCGGCCAGCATTCGTGAGTGCTTGTTCTGTGCTGAGTTGCCAGCTGAGGAACGGCATGTCTCCCACCAGGTGCGCGCGCCGGGTGCCGCGAGCCACTGCGCGACAATGGTAGATCACCTCGTCGACCGTGACGGGGAGGGTAGAGTCCAGCCCCTGCACGACCATGCCGAGCGAGTCCCCCACGAGCAGGACGTCCATGCCGGCATCGTCGAACAAGCGCGCGAACGTGGCGTCGTATGCGGTCACCATGGTGATCCGCTCGCCATCACGCTTCATTTTGCGAAGACGCGGCACAGTGACGGGCCGGTCGTCGGACGCGTGTCCTTTTCCGCTCATCAGTTTGATTCGTGTTGGTCGCGGCCAGGTAGATTCCCGGTCCACGCCTTGACGCCCCGTAAACATAGCACCGATTCGAAGGCCGTCACCGAGCCAAAAACCACACTAAAATCAGGGGGCTAGGTCCTAGCCCTGCAACAAGGCCGCGATTTGGGCGGCCAGCTCGTCGTCGTCGGCGGAGGCGAGCGCTTCGGCGCGGGTGAGCATGCGGCGGGCCTCCTCGGAGAGGCCGAGGGCGTGAAGCAGCCGCCCGGTCTCGTAGTGATAGAGCGCGTGCTTCTCCTTGTCGCTGCCCTGGCTCAATGCCCGATAGAGGTCCGCGGCGCGCTCGAGGCGCCCGTCGGCTTCGTAGAGCTTGGCCAGGGTCGTGGCGGTGGTCGGCGGAAAGTCCGTGATCTGATGACTCGTAAAGAACTCGACGACTTGCTCGAGAAAGCTTCGCGCATCATCGGGTTTTTCTGCCAGCTCGGAGGCCAAGCCGATCTCTTCGAGGAGCCGCCAGTCCGTCCCGGCCTTCCTGCCCAGCTCGAGCGAGGTATGGAGCACATCGAGGGCCTCGGCGCCGTGCCCGCTGGCGCGCAGGAATGCCCCCATGGCGAGGTACGGCCGGTAGTCTTCGGGCAGGGCGTGCACGGCACCCTCGAAGTATCCCATCGCCTCCTCGAAATCGCCGGCGTCGTCGGCCAGGCGTGCAAGAGCGAGGTTGGCTGCCAACTTGGTTTCGCCCCCTTCGTCGTCCTGCAGGGCCGCCAAGAAGCTCTGTAATGCCTCTTTGCCAGCTGGCACATCGTCTGCGAGCAGTCGTGCGCGCCCCACTTCCAGCCACAGATATCGTGGCTCCGGCGCATCGGCAAGCAGCATTTCGAGTTGAGCCCGCGCGTCTTCGAATTGCTCCCTGTGCATCGCGAGCAACGCATCGACCAGGACGTCCCCATAGCTGTCGTATTCGTCGGCCTGGGCTTCGTCCCATTGGCCCATCAGCAACGCGACACGCTCCTCGTCGGTGGTCTCCGTGGCCGCAGCTTGCTCCTGCGCTTCTTTCACCTCGAGCCCATCGAGCAATCCTTGCGCCTCGTCGCGAATGGTTTCGTCGACCGCGACTTCGAGCGCGCCCTCTAGCTCCTGCTCGGCCAGCTCGATCGATCCCTGCACGAGATAGGCCTTTGCTTCTTCGATGCGTTGCCGGGCGATTTCATCTGTGCAGCGCTGGACCTTGTCGGCGAGCGCTGCCCACGCCCCCTCCGGAGATGCAGCGAGGGCCTTTTCGTACGCGAGCTTGGCAGGGCCGTAGTCGCCTGCTGCATAGAGTGCGTCCGCTTTCTTCTCGAGCCCCTCGGGGTCGGCGGAAAACAGTTTCTTCAGTAGGCTCATTACTCGAACTTCTTGGATTTCCGTTTGGCAGCCTGCTTGAGCGGGCCGGGAATGCCACGGCTGCGCGACAGCGCACGTAGATCGTTGCGGCGGAGGTGAGCGAGGAAAGTCATCGACAGTGCCAACGGTGTCTTTGGGTTGTTGCACAGGTGACGCTTGATCTCATAGCTCCGAAGCCACTCCCGCTTCCTGCCGATGAATCGAAGTACATCCTCCGACACCTCGCGGCTCTGCGCTGCGTTCTTGGCCTCGCTCTCGCCCATCGCCGGCGAGGCGATTGCTGCCATGGCTACCACGCGGTTCGGGTCCCGCACTAGGATCGAGCGCGCCGCTGCGTTGCCGAGGAGCGCCATCCTGATCTTCTCGCCGATGTTCATGTTTCGGATCTTGGTTTGCAACGGCACAAACTCTTCTTTCGTCTCCTCAGTGCCATCGATCTTGTCGCGCTCGACGGCGTCTTGGTCGGCGTCTTCCTGGAGGGCCTTCGAGAATGCGGCGTCGCTCGGAAGCGGCTCCTCGCTCGCCTCGGGGATCAGCTGGCCTTGGATCGCTTTCTTGAGCTCTTCGAACATTGGAATGCCTGTCAGCTCGACCTCGTGGCGGGCCGCAAGCTCGACGAGACGGTCGGCAGTCGACATGCGCGTGTTGCGATTCTTATAGAGTGCTTCGATGATCTGCGGCGCGCCTAGGAGCCGTTGCTGGTTGACGGAGATGATCTCGGTGATGCGCTCCGGGCAATGCGTCGAGATCTTTGCGATCGTTGCGTCGGCGACCGCGTGGTTCTGGACGAGCCGCTCCAAGACTTGGTCGTTGGTCGAGAATCGGAGCGCGACCTCGTGGAAGACGGCTGGGTGCAGGTTCTGCTCGCAGGCGGGAAGAAGCACCCCCTCCGGCAACTCTTGCAAGGTGTCCCCTGCCGACTTGGAGATGCCTGGGTCAGCATCGGCGGTGAGTTGCGCGAGCAGCAGCACGAGGTCGCCGCCCTTGACGGGGACCATCCCCCTAGCGGCCATCATCCTTGCGGGGGCTGGGCCGTTGGGATCAGCAAAGCGCCGGAGCCGTTCAGGCACGGTGTCGATCGGTATCGGTAGCTCCGGGGTTGCCAGCATGGGTCTACGTTCCGGTGAACTCGGGTTCCCGCTTTTCGAGGATCGCGCTCACGCCTTCCTTCGCATCCTCGGTGGACAAGCTCGCGGCTTGGAGGCCAGCTTCTTCGAGTGCGGCTTCGCGGATCTCCCATCGCAGCCCACGGCGGATCGAGGCCTTCATCTGCTGGACGGCCGTCGGAGCGGACGCCGCAATCGCGCGGGCGAGCCCCAATGCGGTGGGGAGCACCTCTGCGGGTTCTTCGGCGTGCGTGACCAGGCCGATGCGGAGGGCTTCGTCCCCTCGGATGAGCCGGCCAGTAAACAGCAGCTCTGACGCATAGGCCGCCCCGACGAGACGAGGGAGCAAATAGCTGATTCCGAGTCCAGAATGAATCCCTAAACGCGCGAAATTGACACCATATTTTGCGTCGACGTTCGCGACCCGGATGTCGGCCAGCAGGGAGAGGCCGAATCCACCGCCGACGGTGTGGCCGTTCATCGCTGCGATCACGGGTACCTCGACGTCGAGCACCCGCAGAAACGGCTCGTACATCGCGAATGACGCGTCGCGGGACGGTTTCCCAAGATCACTGCGCTGCATGGACGACCTGAGATCGGCGCCCGCACTAAAACAGCGACCTCTGCCGGTAATGACCAGGCATCGGATTTCGCCGTCGCTCCGCGCCTCCCCGATCGCCTCCGAAAACGCGTCCAAAAGCTCGGGAGTCATGGCGTTCCGTTGATCGGGCCGATTCAAGGAAATCACCCCAATTCGGTCCGCCGCCTCATACAAGACCGCTCGCTCGCCCATTCTGCGGCAACTCTAGC
>CALLDH010000143.1 GCA_937998345.1 uncultured bacterium
CGAGCTCCTCAGCGAGGTCTTCGTTGAGACTCACTTCCGAAAGGTCGACCGCCCGGGCGCCCGATCGCTTCTCCGGGGGCACCATCGAGAATCGGTTCACATACACCGTGCGACCCGAGTCTGCCTTGTACGAATAGAACACCGGCGGCTGCTGGGCATGAACGATGCCAGCGAGCACCAGAACCACGGTAATCGTGAGGATCCGCATCAGGTCTTTCTTCCGACGAACGACAGAATCAACATTCCGACGACCGCACTCAGGAACGAACCGAGAATGATGCCGATCTTGGCGGACAACAGAAGCCCGCCAGACAGACCGAGCGAAGCAATGAAGAGCGCCATCGTAAAGCCGATGCCGCCAAGGAACGCCGCGCCGGCAAGGATGGGCCAAGTCACGCCCTCGGGGCAAGCAGCCCAGCCGAGTTTCACGGTCAGCCACGAGGCGCCGAAGATACCGATCGGCTTCCCCAAGAAGAGGCCCGCCGCCACGGCAACGGCCACAGGCTCACCAATGCCGGCTAACTCGATCGGGACGCCGGCGTTGGCCAACGCGAAAAGGGGCATGATGCCAAACGCCACCCAGGGGTGAAGAGCCATCTCGACCCGGAATAGCGGTGACACGGCCTCGCGGGACGCAAAAGAAAGATCGGCGACGAGCTGCCTCGCTCGCTCGATGCTGGTTTCTTCCTTGCGAAGCATGTCGTCTGTGTGCCGCAAAAAGCCGAGGAACTTCGGCCCGCCGAGCCAAGGGTGCACGGGAGTCAGCAGGCCAACCAGCACGCCAGCAATCGTCGGGTGCACGCCAGACTTGAGGGTGCAGAGCCAGACCCAGACGCCGACGATGAAGTATATGCCAACGGAGCGTATTCCGAGCCGAGCCATCGCAACGATCACCACGAGACCTACGAAACCCGCAACCAGCCACGCCATGCTGATCGACGAGGTGTAGAAAATCGCGATGACGAGGACCGCCATCAAGTCATCGACGATGGCCAAGGAGAGCATGAGAATGCCGAGGCCGCTTGGAATGCGCTTGCCGAGAAGCGACATGCAGCCGACGACGAAGGCAATGTCGGTCGCCATCGGAACGGCCCAGCCGCGTTCCCCTGCTTCACCGTATTGAAGCGACAGGTAGATCGCAACCGGTGCGATCACACCGCCAAGCGCCGCGGCAATCGGCAATGCGACCTTCTTGGGATCGCTGAGCTCTCCGATGATCAGCTCGCGCTTGATTTCGAGGCCGATGACGAAGAAGAAGACCACCATCAGCCCGTCGTTGATCCAATGGGCGAGCGAGTAGGCGAGCTCGAACCGGCCCACCGCGATGCGAAGGTCGTGATGCCAGAACGCCTCGTACGCCTCGGCATAGGGAGAGTTCGCAGCGACCAACGCGATCGCCGTGCAGATCAGGAGAACGACGCCGCTCGCCGACTCGATGTGCATGAACGCCGTCAGGGGCCGTTGAAGGCGCTGAATCGGGCGGTCCGGCAGGCGGGTGATCCTGGAGTAGGAGAGGTCGTCCTTATCCATCGGCGACCGGCTTATCGCGGAACGTGCTAGAAGGCCAGGGTCTATGTGGATTAGCGAAACCGTCGTTGCTTGGTTGTTCCTCTGGGTGAGTCTGGTCGGAGCGGTGTTCACACTGAACGCCTTCATGCCGGTGCGCCGAATCCCCGCGCTCTTCGTGCCGAGTTTCTTCGGTTCGTGGCTCACCGCGGAGCTCGCTCTGCACCACATCGTTTGGCAGTCGGTCGCGACCGTTCTGTTCGTCTATTTCGGAGCCCTGTCTGCGTGGCCCGGGCTCGTCGGCCTGGGTATTACGTGCATCTCGTGGCTCGGCTTGCTCTCTCTCTTTCACAGCGGGCACCAAACACGCGGCATATTCGATGAAGTGCTGAGCGACCTAAAAGAGCTGGACGACACAGAGCGGATTCCGCTGGGGCGCCTCCTCATGCCGTTTCGATTCCATCGCCAGGGCGTCAGAGTCATCCGCAACATCACCTTTCGGGAAGTCGCGGGCAAGACGCTACGGTTGGACGTCGCGATGCCGGAAGAGCCAGGCCGCAACCGCCCCGCCATCATGCAGATTCACGGCGGAGCGTGGATCATCGGCGACAAGCGTGAACAAGGCTGGCCGCTCATCGGGCACCTCGCGGCGAATGGCTGGGTCTGCTTCAACGTCAACTATCGGCTGAGCCCGGCCGCCACGTGGCCGGAACATCTCATCGACTTGAAGTACGCCCTCAAATGGATTCGTGAGCACGCGGACGAATACGGCATCGACCCGAGCTTCGTTGCGGTCACTGGGGGCTCGGCCGGCGGACACCTCACGGCCATGATGGGACTCACGGCAAATGATCCCGAGTACCAGCCGGGTTTCGAAGACGCCGATACCTCGTTGCAGGCCGCAGTGCCGGTCTACGGGGTCTACGACTTCACGAATCGTCTCGAAACCATGCAGAAGCGTTTCGTGACGAGGGTGCTCGAGCCGATGGTCATGAAAGCCTTCTTGAACAAGGAGCCAGAAAAGTTTCACCGCGCCTCTCCGATGGATCGCATCCATCCCGACGCGCCGCCCTTTCTGATCGTGCACGGCGACCGCGACACGCTAGCCCCGGTTGAGGACGCACAGGTCTTCGCCGAAGATCTGCGTAGAACGTCACGCTCCCCAGTGATGTACACGGAGCTCCGAGGCGCCCAGCATGCGTTCGACATTTTCGCGTCACCGCGCACGGCCCGCATGCTCGACGGGACGCTGCGCTTCCTGACTGCGATGCACGAGCGCGCAAAAAATGCGGTTACATCTCGCGCCCCCGAACATATTGCGCCTTCGGATTATCCAGAACGCGCCGCGGCCGAGAACCTGTAACCGGCGCGTCACAGCAAAAACAGCCTCCCACGCCCATTCCTTCAATAACCTCAGCAAAAAGGGGACAGTCCCCTTTTACAAAGGGTTAAGTAGTCGTGGCGGGCGCCAGTCGGCACGGGGTTTGCAAATACGGCAGACCCCAGCGAGGTCGCAACATGAAAACTATTCTCATCTTGGGCGCCGGCACTGCAGGCACGGCAATCGCGCACAAACTGCGGCGACGCCTTTCGAACGAATGGGACGTCGCCGTCGTGGATCCATCGAGCACGCACCTCTATCAACCCGGGCTGCTGTTCTTGCCCTTTGGCGATGAAACCGAAGAGCGGATCCTACGTGAACGTGGTTCGACGCTCGGCAAGGGCATCACCTGGCACCAGCGCACCGTCCACGCGATCGACGCCGAGCGCCGCCGCGTCGAGGTCGTTGAAGGAGAGCCACTCTCCTATGACTTCTTGATCATCGCCTCCGGCACCGAAGTCCGGCCGGACATGATCGACGGCATGCTGGGCGATGGCTGGCGGAAGTCCGTGTTCGACTTTTACACACTCGAGGGCGCCAAGGCGCTGCAGAAGGCGCTCGCGAACTTCGAGGGGGGCCGCTTGGTCTTGAACATCGTCGAAATGCCGATCAAGTGCCCGGTCGCGCCGCTCGAGTTTGCGTTCCTGGCCGACTGGTACCTCACGAAGCGCGGCATTCGCGACAAGACCGAGCTGGTCTATGCAACTCCCCTCGATGGTGCGTTCACGAAGCCCCTTGCCTCCAAGACGCTCGGCTATTTGCTCGAGAACAAGGGCATCCAGGTCGAAACCGAGTTCATGACAGGCGAGGTCGACTCCGAAAAGAATGTGATTCGCTCCTACGACGAGCGTGAGGTCCCCTATGACCTGCTCGTGACGATTCCGCCACACATGGGAGCTGGTTTCCTCGAGGACAGCGACCTGGCCGACGAGCTAGCGTTCGTCGCAACCGATCCTCACACCCTCGCAGCCAAGAACGCCGAGCGTGTCTTCGTCATCGGCGACGCGACCGATCTTCCGAGCTCGAAAGCCGGGTCGGTTGCGCATTTCCAAGCCGACCTGATGACCGAGAACATCCTCCGCGCCATCGACGACAAGGAGCTCGAACCGTCCTTCGACGGTCATTCCAACTGCTTCGTCGAAACGGGCCACGGCAAGGCCATGTTGATCGACTTCAACTACGAAACGGAACCGCTCCCAGGACAGTTCCCCATCCCCGGCATCGGCCCGCTGCCCTTGCTCAAGGAGTGCCGGCGCAACCACTGGGCAAAGCGCCTGTTCCGGCTAGTGTATTGGCATGCGCTTCTTCCGGCGCGACCGATTCCCATTTCCCCAACGATGTCGTTGGCAGGCAAACAACTGTCCGCCGCAGCGGAACTAGGAGGCGAATGATGTCACTCGAGACTGTCCAAACCGATGCCGAAGGCTATCTCGCAAATCGCGACGACTGGTCGGAAGAGCTCGCGCAGGAATACGCAACACAAATGGGCATAGAGCTCACCGACGAGCACTGGAAAGTGATCAACACCGCACGCGCAATCGAAGCGGAGTCGAACTCGAGCCCTGGGCTCCGCAAGATCAGCAAACGGTCGGAAACCCCGATCAAGGCGATCTACCAACTCTTCCCAGATGGTCCCGCGAAGCTCGTCGCGAAGATCGCCGGGATCCCCAAACCCAAGTCGTGCCTGTAACCATGCCCCTCAGGAGAAACCAATGACCGATTCAGGAACTGAGAAGAAACGAAGTTTGAGTGTGATCTGCTCGAAAGGCAGCTTCGACATGGCCTACCCCGGGCTCATCCTGGCTAACGCGGCCCGCATGGCTGGCGTCGACGCCCGCCTGTTCTTCACGTTTTGGGGGCTCGACATCGTGAACGAGAAAAAGATCGACCACCTTCACCTAAACCTCGTGGGCAATCCCTCCGCTCCGATCCCGGCCATGATCGCAGGGCTTCCTGGCGTCGAAGCAATCGCAACGGCGCAGATGAGAAAGGAAATGGACCGGCTGGAAATCCCGCCCATTAGGGAGTTCGTCGAGATGCTGGACGACGCCGGCGCCGATCTGTACGGCTGCCAAATGGCCCTCGACATGTTCAAGCTCACCAAGGATGACCTGGTGCCGCAGGTCAAAGAGGTGCTCACGGCCATGGACTTCATGGACATGAGCGAAGGCGCTCAGATCATCTTCATCTAGAGCTGCAGCTTGATCTTGATGATCTTCTTTCCGCCCTCGTACTTGAACGTACAATCCTTGTAGAGAGGCGGGCCGAAACGCCTTGCCGGCACGTCGTTTGACACGCCCCAGGGCTCTTTCGGTCTTCCAACAAATGAGGTGTTGAGCTCACCGCTCTTGTCGAGATCGTGCATGACCGAGATGGCGTACGTACCCGGCTTGTAGCCTGAGAAGGTACAGCTGCCCTTCTTCGACTTGGGTTTGCTGTAGAGCTGCTCGTCCGCCTTCTTCTTTTTGTCGGGGAAGCCGTCCTCTTTCGAGAAGATCCGACAGCCGATCTGGCCCTGATCACTCTCTAGGCCCAAGATCTCGACGACGATCTCGTTGACCGTCTCAGGTTCCGCCTCCTCAGACTCCTGCGCCTTGCCGGACGCAGCAGCCGCCAGGGCCACCGCAGCAACCACGATCCACGTTCTTCTGTCCATCAATACACCAGCTCGATCTGGACCGTGACGGGCCCACCTTGGTAGTCAAACTTCGCATCGTTGTAGAGAGGCGGCCCGAACCGCTTGTGAGCGGCATTCCGCGATACGCCCCACGGCTCCTTGGCGCTTCCGATCGCATTGGTATCGAGCTTGCCGTTGCCGTTCTTGTCCAGGAACACCGATGCCGCGTACTCGCCTAGGCCGGTACGCTTGAACACGCACTTGACGGTGTCGCCTTTGACGTCGACCCAGGTTCGCCGAAGCGCCCGACGATGCTTCCGCGGAAACCCTTTGTTCTCCCAGAAGAGCGCGCAGGCCATCCTGCCTTTTGTCTCCTTGATGCCCGTGATCTCGATCGTCAGCGTGTTCGCCGCAGCCGGGTCGATGTTGACCTGCGCGACCGAGGTTGGAGATACCAACCATGGGCCCAGGAGCGCGATGACGGCCAATCCCGCACTCGCCAGTCTAATCCAATCCATCCAATGCTCTCCGCATTCCCATTCCGATACCCGTTCGACGCACCCTTGGTGCAAATGTTTAGACGAGGGGCCGGTTTTTGCCAAATGCCTGCGGAAAGCCGGCGTCCGTGCACCGCGTAGACCTTTTCGCGGCGTAGACCTAGGTTCTCCGTGATGCTGCGTTTTGCTGTCTTAGGTCGTGCATTCATGATGCTTGCCTGCGACGGCGCTGGCTCCGAAGCCGCCGCGCCCGCGCCGGGAAAATTTGGCCAACTGCCCCCCTGGTCGGCATCGCGGTCGACCAGGGCCTGTGGACGCTCGACCAGAACATGGTGGCGTCCTTTCCGGGTCGCGACCCCGACCCGGCAAACGGCAAAGGCGATGTCGAGCTTGGCCATCTCTTGACGATGACGTCCGGGCTGAACTGCGGTCAGACAGAAGGAGAACCCGAGCTCTACGAGATGATCGGAAGCGACAACTACGTGCAGTACGCACTCGATCTTCCGATGGCCGTCGCGCCGGGCACGGCGTTCGCCTACTGTAGCCTGGGGTCGCACGTACTGTCTGCCATGCTCGCGAATGCGACTGGCACGAACACGCTCGACTTCGCGGGGGACCATCTCTTCGACCCCTTGGACATCGAAGATGCGAAGTGGCCCGAGGACCCGCAGGGCGTGAACCACGGCTGGGGAGACTTGCGGCTTCATCCGCGTGACATGGCGAGGATCGGCCAGCTCTTCCTGAACGAGGGCAATTGGAACGGCGTACAGGTGGTCTCGAAGGCTTGGGTCCGGCAGGCAACCGAGAAGTTGGTTGTCGTGGACACGGAAGGAACCGGATACGGCTATCAATGGTGGGTGCTCAGCGGCATGTTTGAAGGCCTCTACGAAGCCCTCGGCAACGGCGACCAGGCGATCATCGTCTGGCCCGAGAAGGACGTCGTGGCAGTGTTCACCGGGCGCGGGGTCGACGTCCTGGCCGACGTTGCCCCTCGAGTGGCGGCGGCGCTGCAGTCCGATGCCGCGCTCGACCCGAACCCCGAAGCGCACGCTCGACTGGACGCGGCGATCGAGGAGGCCACCGAGCCGCCAGCGGCGAAGCCGATCCCTCCCCTTCCCCCGATGGCAGGCGACGTTTCTGGCAAGGTGTATCAGCTCGAGTCGAACTCGTTCGACGTGCAGTGCATCTCGCTTCGCTTCGACTCGCCCTCCGAGGTCTGGTTCGACCTGACGCTCGGTAGCGGCGCCTTCACGCTCCCTGTCGGCATGGACGGCGTGCCGAGATTCTTGGAAACCGGGCCGACTGGGACCCGTCGGAGTTCTCGGGGAGTGGACCGAGCCAAGCATCTTCTCCATGAACTATGACGAGGTCGGCGGGTCGATTCACATGCCAATTGCTGGGGATTTCGCTGACAGCGCGGAAAGCGTCCAACTCGACTTCTCCGACCTCAGAGGCTCCTTCCCGACCCAGACGATTCCGGCCTCGTCCGTTGCCACCTGCAACTGAAGCCATTGATTTCATTGATAAATGACGAATTCTATGTTTTTCTGTTGACGGCACGAACGGTCGTACTATTATCAGGGTATGGGCAAAGGAGAAGAGACCAGGCGAGCCATCATCGACCAAGCGCTCGAGCTCGCCAGCACGGTTGGCCTCGAGAAGCTCACGATCGGCGCGCTCGCAGGCACGACCGGCATGTCGAAGAGCGGTCTCTTCGCCCACTTCCGCTCCAAGGAGCAACTCCAGCTTCAAGTTCTAGCGGAGGCACGTCAGCGCTTCATCGAGATGGTCATCGCCCCCGCGATGCAGAAGCCGCGGGGCGAGGCCCGCCTGCGCTCGATATTCGAGAGCGCCATGAAGCAATGGGAGGAAGACTTGCCGGGAGGCTGCATCTTCCACGCTGTTTCCGCGGAGCTAGACGACCAGCCTGGTCCCGCACGGGACTACCTGGTCGAAACCCAGCGGGATTACGCGGACACGCTGAGACGCGCGGCCGAGATCGCGGTCGAAGAAGGCGAGTTCCGGAAGGACGTTGACCTCGATCAGTTCGTCTTCGAGCTCGGGTCAATTACGGCTGCATATCATCACTTCGGGCGTCTGTTGGGCGACCCAGAAGCAGAGCAGCGCGCCCGCAAGATGTTCGAAGGACTGCTCGCGCGGTCACATTAAGGAGAGACGCCATGACTACCCAGGCCGCAGACAGTTTGATCATTCCCATTAAAAGCACGAACGTTCGTTCTCATATCTCTGCACCGCTTTGGCTGAGAGCCTCCTTTTCCGCTGCAGGGTATCTGGCTCCGAATCTGACCGCGGCGGTGGCCGAACGGCTATTTTTCAAGACCCGCCGCAGCGTACCCCGGCCTGGCGAGCGGGATGTGCTGGAAACGGCGACGCCCTCCTCGATTGCGGGAATGAAGGCCTGGTCTTGGGGTGATGGGCCCGCCGTCCTTCTCGTGCACGGCTGGAACGGCCGCGCAACGCAACTCGGTCGCTTCGTCGAGCCCCTAGTGGCTCGTGGTTACCATGTGGTGGCGTTCGATGCTTTTGGGCATGGCGAGTCGCCGGGCAGCAGCATGTCGCTTCCCGACCTGGCGTCGTACATTCGGCAGGTCTCCGATGAGCTCGGTGGCCTGTACGGCGTGATCGCACACTCCATGGGAGGCGCCGCGACCGCCCTCGCACTGTCCAACGGGCTGCAGCTCGAGCGCGCCGTCTTCGTTTCACCCCCTTCCGACCCGAGGGTGTTTCTCCAGATCTTCAGCGACGCGCTCGCGATCTCCGACGATGTGCGTGCGCGCCTGAAGGAACGCGTTGAGCGCCGGATCAGAATATCGATGGAGAGCATGCGGGGCAACGTGATCGCTCCGTCGATGCGAGTCCCACTTCTGGTCATCCACGATCGGGACGACAAGGAAGTTCCCGTCGACTCTGGCCACAGCATCGCCGAGGCCTGGCCAAACGCGGAGCTGATCCTCACCGAGGGCCTCGGGCATCAACGAATCCTCCGCGCCGAATCCGTAACGAATGTTGCCGTGAGCTTCATCGATGCAGCGAAGCATCTGATGGCCGCGGCGTGAACCAAGAAAGGCAGAGAATCATGACTACGCAAATCAGAGACCCACAGTTCGCAACCGCCGTGAACGAAATCGCAACCTCAATCGAGTGGCCGGACACGTCCTTCGCGCTCAGCATCTGGGAGATCGCCGCCGGCACGGTCGTCGCGTTCTACGAGGCCTTTGCCACCCCAGATCGTGTGATGCTCCGACACGCGCTGAACGGGATCGCATTTTGAGCCGCTGCTCTCGCGGAAGCACGTCTCAGGAAGCCGGGTCGGCGCAGATGCCGACCGTCACCGTCGAGCCCCGCTAGGCCCGGCTTCCACCCCCAGCTCATGGCTACAGGTAAGCCCTGAAATGCCGAGTCAATTCATCCGCGGCGCTGTCGATGCGCCCCGGATCATCGTAGAAATCGATCTGTCCGTTCGATTCCATCCAGACCTGCTCCTTGAGCCCGCCGAGTGAGGCGAAGAACTTCCTTGCGAGCGGCGGTGCGAGCGCCTTCTCCGAATGGACCATCACGGTCGGCACCGTGATGTCGTAGGCCGCGCTTTGGGCATCCCAGGGCAGAGTTTGTTCGCGGGACATGAGGGCGAACTCGTTGACGTAGTTGGGCACGGAGCCGCGCGGGGTCCCGTAGTATTCGAACGCTTCGGCCAGTGGCATGGCGACCTCGCCGTCTCCCACGGCAGGGATGACCTGGGCTTCACCCGTGTCTTCAAAATGCTCGCGGGCCGCGATAGCGTGATCGAGCGTCGGCTCGTAGTCGTCACCCATCCACGCCCGCTGCTGACCAGCATCGTGAAAGAACCCTGCAACCGTGCCCCAAGCTCTGACTCGATCGTCTCCGGCTACTGCGAGAGCAAGATAACCAGCACCAGCGCAAACCCCGACTGCGCCGATCCGGTCGGGGTCGACCTCGGGGCGGCTCGCGAGAAAAGCGAACGCTGCGCGGAAGTCTTCGACCTTGCGCCCCGGATGCTCAAACTGACGTGGCACGCCCTGGCTCTCTCCGAAGTGCCGATGGTCGAACGCAAGCGTCACGAAGCCTCGGGCAGCCATCGCCACGGCGTAGTTGCCGGTCGCCTGCTCCTTCACGCTGGTCATCGGACCAGCGAACAGCAGCGCTCCGGACGCGCGCGCGCCGAGCGGCACACGCAACACGCCGACGACATCGACGGACTCGACCTCGAACGCGACCCGCTCTTCTCGAATGCTGGGCTCACCCATGGGAGCTTTCTCGGTCTACCGAGGTTCCCGTCAAGTGTCGACAGCGAATCAAGACGGAAAAAGGCCCCGTCCCCTTTCGCGGAGGGTCTGTGCCGTGTTCGGTTGAGCGGCGCTTGTCGCTTCCGTGCACAGCGAACGCATCGGGGTTTCCTCGCCGGCCTTCCACTCACAGAGCTCGGCGATCCGGTCGGATCCTTCGGCGTCTGGGCGGATCCAAACGAAGGTCTGCTCTCCGAGCCGAATGGTGCACTCCGGGTCGGCGAAGGCCTTGGACCAGAAGCCACCGTTGTAGAGCGTGATCGGGCCTACCTGCTCGCATTTGGGCTGGTGGGTATGTCCGAACACGACACGACGCGCGCCGGTGATCTTGAAGATCAGATCGGCCACCCGCTCGGTCAGCAGTGGCACTTCAAAAACGGTTGGCCGAACCGAGGAAGCATAGGCGAGATACGGGAGCATGAAGATCAGTGCCGGCACGAATGCCCATAGCGGGCTGATGGGCCACGCGATGTTGATGTGCAGCACGACCTGCCATGCGAGAAAGAGCACTGCCAACAGGAAGAACGCGCGGTCGAGCCAGAGCTCCCGCGCGATCCGAAAGGGATTGTTGGTGGCCGAGGGCACGTGGAGCGCGTTGAGCTTGCGGACCATCGAGGGCGTGGCCTGCGACCGCGTGGCGATCGACCGTACCTTGTCGTCCACCAGCAGAGGATCGCGCATCGGGGGCACCCAGTGCGTACGAAGAGAGATCCACAAGGTTGCGTACGCGCCCCAGAACCAAGTCCAAATCAGCAGCGGCTGGGTCTTCAACATGTATCGAAAGAAGAAACGCAAGTAAGCGGCCGCGTTCATGATGTAGTTCTCGGACTGATGGGGGTTGAAGTACCCCATTCCGTTGAGCATGTACCGGGCGGCCAAATCGCCGAAGGGAATGCGGACTCGAGGCTGCCCACGAACTTCGATCAGGGGATCGATGGGATCGCGCACAACACAGTTTGGATCGTACTGGTGTCCGTGACTGATGTAGGTGTCACCACCGCTAAGATAAAACCAGTTGCAGAACACGATCGGGTCATCGTCCTCTTCTTCGCCGATGCTCGATGGAAACGAGGCACCGAGCGCATCACAAATCGCCCGCTGCACGGACGGCCAATAGAGCTCAACGTCGTGGTTGCCGATGACGAACACCACACGGTGCCCCCTCGCGATGAACTGACCTAGCGCGTCGAACCAACGTGGGTGGTCCTCGATGATCACGTTCATCTTGAACTGGCTCTTCCACTCCTCACTGCCCAGCCCGCGAACCCGCTCGAGCCATTCGACGTGCCGGGCCTCGTCGGGCACCGCGGTGACGTTGTCGAAATCGAAAATATCACCGTTCAGCAGCAGCTCGATCGGCCCCGTAGCCTTTTGCTGGATGTGATCGAGGAACGCCGCAAAGTCGTCATCAATGAAAAACTCCCGACGCTTGTAGGCCATCCACAGCGGTCGGTCCGGATCGGGCTCATGCGCCTCCGAGAGGTGCATGTCCGAAACGACGTACGTATGGAGGTTGGTTTCCATCGGGCGGGATCCCTAGTGTGTCAGG
>CALLDH010000144.1 GCA_937998345.1 uncultured bacterium
TTTCCGACACCGCCGCTGCCGACGGTCACCACCACGCGGTGACTGCTCAGCACGTCCGCGAGACTCATTGCAGCGCGACTCTAGCAGCCCTGCACAGGGTGTCGATCTCGTGGAAATCACTGGATTCTGTAGAATCTTTGCCTCTTGCTGCGTAGGGGAATAGGCTACATATACCTACATCCGCAGGGAGCCCTATGAACGAACGCCGCATACGCCGAAGTCAGGATCCGTACCGGGCATTGTGCCTTCAGCTCGAGCACTCACGCTCACGGGGGCAGCTCGACGCAGTGGTCGTCGCCATCGACAACGGACTGCTAGTTGCTGGCGCTGGTGAACGCTCAGTCTGTGAAGCGCTCGGTGCGGTCGCGCCCTTGATGAGCTCCCCGTCCTTCAATGGGCAGTTGCCAGGCGCAATCGAAGGGCAGAGCGTCGATGTCCGCGAGATGTACCTGGAGGGCGAAACCGTCTACGTCGCGAGCGTTGGCCGCGGCTGCGGAGACGAGTGGCTCCAGCGATCGATCACCGGAGTGCGCCGGATCCTCGGCTACGCGCCTTTGTCTGATGCTCAGTTGCTGATCAACTGATTCTGCACCGCGGCCAACTCGGCCTGGCGGATCAAATCTCGAGCGCCCTGCGACAGCAGATGGTCCCCAACTCCTTCGCCCAATCGATGCGCCTGCTCGATTGCGTCGGCGGAGGTGAGATCGAGGTAGGTGTCCGACGTGGCCGAGAGCATTTGGTCGCCATCGTACGAGGCTACCATTGCTTCGAGCTTGAGCCTTCCGTCTCGAGTGCTCGCGTGGCCCGCGATCGACGAGTGGCAGTTGCCCTCCAACTTCTGAAGCATCGCGCGCTCTGCGGTGATTTGGATGCGCGCTATTGGATCTTCAATCGATTTGAGCTGTTCGATCAGGGTTTCGTTGCCCAGGGCACCCTCGATCGCGAGCGCTCCCTGCCCGACGGCAGGCAGGCAAATGTCCGGCGGAAGAAGTGAGTGGGGCGTTTCGTCGAGCACGCCGGTGCGAGCAAGACCGGCTGCCGCCAGGACGATCGCGTCGCATTGACCCTCGTGGAGTTTGCGAATGCGCGTTTCGATGTTCCCGCGAAGCGGGACGAAGCCGAGATCGGGACGCTGACGCTGAAGTTGCACCATGCGACGGCGGGACGTCGTGCCGACCCTGGCGCCCCGCTTCAATGACGCAAGGTCGGTGCCGTCGACCGTGACCAGGACGTCACGTGGGTCTTCGCGGACAGGCACGCTCAGGATGCCCATCCCCTCGGCGAGCGGAACGTCGCCAGGCACGTCTTTCAATGAGTGGACGGCGAAGTCTGCGTCGCCGCGCACGACCACCGCCTCCACTTCGCTCACGAAAAGCCCCTTGCCGCCGACTTCGGCGAGAGGGCGGTCTTGGATGCGGTCGCCCTGGGTGCGAACGTGGACTTCCTCGATCGCGAGCTCAGGGAAATGGCGCCGTATCTGCTCGCCCACCCAACGGGTCTGGACGAGAGCAAGATTACTCGCGCGTGTTGCAATGCGTAGTTTCACTTCGATTCGCCTGTCGACCTCGATGCTGCGGTGGCCAAGTGGGTGACAGTGGCCTCTGTGCCGGCTTCGGTCGAGGGCTCCTGCTCCGCACGCGGTTCCTCGGATATCGCGAACAGCCGGCGGATCGCATCGATGAGGAGTGCTCCATCCGGTTCGCCGGCGCCAGCTTTGAGCTGCGTCAGCGGCTGGTGAAGCAGCTTGTTCACCAGCGAGCGTCCCATCGCTTCCAGCACGGCGCGATCGGACTGGCTCACGCCTTCGAGCCGGGGCAAGGCGCGCTGAAGCTCGTCTTCCGTGATCTGCCCAAATCGCTTCCGGAGTGCGACGATCGTCGGGGCGAGTTCGAGCGAACGACGCCAACTCAGAAACGCATCGAGCTCCTCCTCGACGATGCTCTCGGCCAGGGCTGCTTCCCGAGCGCGGACCGCGAGGTTTTCTTCTGCAACCTGTTGGAGATCGTCTACGTCGTAGACGAACACGTTGTCCATGCTGCCGACACGTGGGTCGACGTCGCGCGGAACGGCGATGTCGATGATGAACAAGGGCCGATGGCGCCGAGATCGAACCACTGACTTCATCAGCTCCGGCGTGAGAATGAACTTCGGGCTTGCCGTGGACGCGATGACGACATCGGCATCGGCGAGCTCCATGCTGAGTCGCTCATAGGGGATTGCTCGGCCGCCACACGATTCGGCAAGGCTGCGCGCTCGCTCCTCGCTTCGGTTGATCACATGGAGGTTCGTTCCGGTTTGCAGGAGACTCCTCGCAGCGGATTCTCCCATCTCTCCGGCGCCAATCAGGAGCGTTCGGCGACCCTCCAGGTTGCCGAAGATCTTCTTGGCCAACTCGCACGCTATCGAGCTGACGCTCACCGTGCCTTCAGCGATGCCGGTTTCGTTCCGGACTCGCTTCGCCGTCGCAAAGGCTTGCGTGAAGCAACGGCCGAGCAGGGTTCCCATCGTGCCCGCTCCTTTTGCGGCGTCGAACGCCTCTTTGACCTGACCGAGGATTTGGGGCTCGCCCACGACTAGAGAGTCCAGGCTCGAAGCGACCCGAAAGACGTGCCGGACCACGTCCACACCACGCTGTTGGTAGAGCACGTCGGCGCTTGCAGTCCCCGGGAGGCGCCTGGCGAGGGCTTCCTTCGCGATTTGCGAGGCTTCAATGGGGTTCGCGCTGGTTGCGTAGAGCTCGACTCGATTGCAAGTTGAAATCAAGAGAGCCTCGTCGAGCGGTCCGATGGCGGCAATTTCACGGAGCTCTTGCTCGAGGCGATCAGGAGTGACGGCGAGGTGCTCGCGGACCTCAACGGGGGCCGTTCGGTGAGACAGCCCGACGACGACGAAGTCGCGCATCATGCACTCCCACCCACGGCTCGTAAGGCATACCCAGCCAACACCAAAAGCGTGAACAAGAACCCCATCATCGTGCCGAGTGCGGCCTTCCGCCCTTGCCACCCGGCCGCCACGCGTAGGACGATCACGCTTGCGAAGATTGCCCAGGCGACGAGACCGAGTGCTTGGCTCACATAGAACTCCGACCCGCCGGAGCGCAGCAACCAGAACGTACCGGTGATCATGCCGAAGGTCAGGAGCGGGAAGCCCACCAACACGGCCCGCAGCCCCATCGTGTCGAGGACATCGAGAGACGGTAGCCGTTGGAAGGCCCCGCTGAGCTGACGGCGACGCAGCAACCGTTCTTGCAGCATGTACGCAACCGCCGCCGCAAATGCGAGAGCAAACGCGACCAAACCGACGACGTTGGCGCCGATGTGGAGCGTCAACATGGCGGACTGGACTCTGGGGGAGACTGGTGCGTAGCTGCTGCCGAGACCCGACGCGAGGAAGAGCATCAATGACAGCGGCACCACGAATGCGCCGAGCATGGTCACATCGAATCGGTAGGACGCGATCAGGAAGGCGATGCCTATACCGAAGGACGAGACGCTCAAAATCTGAGAGATGTCTGCGAGAGGAAGCTCGCCGGGGGAGGGGGTCTCCAAGAGCAAGAACGCGAGGTGTGCGCCGAGCGCGGCGACAAAGACCGTCCCAGGGATCCGCTGTGCCTTGTCCGAACCTCGGGTGAGCAGGAACAAGTAAAGGATGCAGGCGATTGCGTAGAGAACCGCAGTAGCGATGAAGAGGCCGGCTTTCATGGTCTTGTCGAGGCCTCCATGAGGGTGGGGCAGGCCACGAAAAAGCCTACCATGATGGGGTTTTGCGCGGTAGCCGGGAGGGGCGGCACATTGACAATGGAGCGCACCGTCCTTACTTAGTCCATCTCAAACAACCCCAAGAGGAGCTCAGATGGCTGGCGCAAATGTACACGCAGTAAACGACCTGAACTTTGACACGGAGGTGCTCCAATCGGACGGCCCCGTGCTCGTCGACTTTTCGGCGGTGTGGTGCGGTCCGTGTAAGCAGATTGCGCCTCTGATCGATCAGCTTGCGGACGAATACGTCGACAAGGTCAAGGTGACACACCTAGACATCGATGAGAGCCCCGGCACCGCCTCGAAGTAC
>CALLDH010000145.1 GCA_937998345.1 uncultured bacterium
CCGTTGGCCGCTCGAGTTGATTTCCCAATCTCAAGCGGCTAGCGTGGTTCTAAGACTAGATCCCCCGCAAACACAAGGAACCGATTGCCAGCCGGACCCGAGCCTGGTCCCGAACGTCCAGGCGCTCGCCCTCTGGTCGGGGGTAGCCGCGCCAGGAACCCGGATGATCAGCGGTGGACGCGCACAAGGAGGAGTTGGATGAAGAGCAGGACCACGATCGCCGTCGCCGTCGCCGTGATGACCGCGGCGAGTCTCTCCGCTCAGACAGAGCATTTCCACCCGAAGGGCAAAGCCCCCTCGGAGCACACGAAGAAGCTGCTGGACGAGGCGCGGGCCAGCCTGCCCTTCTCCGACAAGCAGGATTTCGACGAGCAGGCCAGGGGCTTCATCGCGGCGCCCGACTACAAGAAGATCATGGCCGACGCCGGCCACGTGGCCTGGGACATGGAGCGGTACCAGTTCATCCTCGAGCAGGATGCCTACGACAGCATCCATCCCGCCATGCTGCGCAACTCCCAGCTCAACATGAACTACGGCCT
Organism: uncultured bacterium; assembly: GCA_937998345.1. Lineage (GTDB taxonomy): Bacteria > Myxococcota_A > Polyangia > Polyangiales > Houyiibacteriaceae > SG8-38. The sequence continues at coordinate 540 of CALLDH010000145.1, forward strand.
CTACGAGGTCATTCCGGGCATCTACCAGGTGCGCGGGTTCGACCTGGCCAACATCTCCTTCGTGAAGGGCAAGACCGGCTGGATCGTCTTCGATCCGCTCACAGCCGCCGAGACGGCTCGGGCGGCCAAGAAGCTCGTCGATGAGCATCTGGGCGAGCTGCCGGTCGTCGCGGTGATCTACTCGCACTCTCACGGCGACCACTGGGGCGGCGTGCGCGGCGTCGTCGACGAGGCCGACGTGAGAGCCGGCAAGGTCGAGATCATCGCCCCGCGGGCCTTCATGGAGTACGCGATCTCCGAGAACATCTACGCCGGCAACGCGATGAGCCGGAGGATGTTCTATCAGTACGGTGTCCTGCTGCCGGCGAGCCCCTTCGGCCACGCAGGGCAGGGTCTCTCCATGAATACGGCCGCCGGCGATCTCGGTCTGATTGCCCCAACTCGTGTCGTCGAGGACGACGTCGAGAAGTTTGCGGTGGACGGGATCGAGATGGTCTTCGAGAACACGCCGGGAACCGAGGCGCCTTCGGAGATGAACACCTACATCCCTGGCATGAAGGCGCTCTGGATGGCCGAGAACGTCACCGGGCTTGTCCACAACATCTACACCCTGCGTGGCGCCCAGGTGCGCGATTCGCTGCGCTGGTCGAAGTACATCAACAAGGCGCTCTACGACTACGGTCAGGAGGCCGAGGTGATGTTCGCCTCGCACCACTGGCCGCGCTGGGGCAACGACCGGGTTCAGCAAGTCCTCCGCGACCAGCGGGACATCTACGCCCACATGAATAATCAGGTGCTGCACTATGTCAACCAGGGCGTCACGATCAACGAGATCCACAACGTCTATCAGCCGCCGGCCAGCCTGGAGCAAGGCTGGACTACCCGCTTCTGGCACGGCTCACAGGAGAACAACAGCCGGGGGGTCGTCAACTACTACATCGGGCACTGGGACAACAACCCGGCCACCCTCATTCCTCGTTCACCCCGCGACTCCGCGCCGCTCTTCGTGAGGATGATGGGTGGCAGCAAGAAGATCATGAAGGAGGGCAAGAAGCTCTACGATCAAGGCGAGTACCTTGCGGCGTCGGAGATCCTGGACAAGCTCGTCTTCGCCGAGCCGCAGAACCAGCCGGCGAAGGACCTTCTGGCGGACGTCTACGAGCAGATCGGCTACCAGCAGGAGAATTCGGGGCTGCGTAACGCCTTTCTCGCGGGCGCCTACGAGCTTCGCTCTGGCATCCCGGAAGGTGAGTCCCCGAAGACGACTGGCCCCGACTTGATCCGCGCCATGTCCACGGGCCTCTTCCTGGACTTTCTGGGCATCCGCATGGACAGCCGGAAGGCCGAGGACATGACCTTCACGATCAACCTGAAAACGCCCGACAACGGGGAGAAGTACCTGATCGAGCTGAGCAACGGAACGCTGACGAACATCGAGGGCTATCAGGCCCAGGACGCCGACCTCACGCTGACGATCGACCGAGACGATCTTGAGCAAGTCATGATGGGCGTCAAGACGCTCGCCGCCCAGATCGAGGACGGTACGGCCAAAGCCGACGGCGACCTCGGCGTTCTCAAACAGCTCGGTTCGGCCATGGTCACTTTCGAAATGGGCTTCGAGATCCTTCCCGGCACGAAGGCACCGTCCAAGGTAACGGAGCTGAACGATTTCGAGCTGGGGCCGGTCGAGATCACTCACGAGTGTTTCCCGTCAGCAGAAGTCGGACATTCAGGTGGCCTAGCCTAAGAGACACTTTGCGGGGTCCGAGACCCCGAGGAGAGTCTCCGTATGCCTGGAAAGAAGAAGCAATCGACTGAAGCGGCCGTGCGAGAGATCCGCCGCCGCACGCGTAGAAAGTTCGCCCCCGAAGAGAAGATCCGGATCGTGCTCGAAGGACTCCGCGGCGAGCAGAGCGTCTCCGAGCTCTGCCGCCGAGAAGGCATCGCCGCCAACCTGTACTACCGCTGGAGCAAGGACTTCCTCGAGGCCGGGAAGAAGCAGCTGGCCGGGGATACCGTTCGCGAGGCCAGCAGCGACGAAGTCAAGGAGCTTCGCGCCGAGAACAGCGAGCTGAAGGAAGTGGTCGCCGAGATCACCCTCAAGAACCGGGTGCTCAAAAAAAGTCTGACGGGTCTTGGCGAGGAGGACGACACGTGAGGCGGACAGCATCGGAGAAGATGGAGATCATCCGTCTGGTAGAAGACTCCGATCTCCCGGTTCAGGAGACGCTGCGGCAGCTTGGCGTGCCCCGAAGCACGTTCTATGGCTGGTACCAGCGATATCAGGTGGAGGGCTTCGACGGGCTTCACGATCAGAAGCCGGCCCCTCGGCCCCGCTGGAACGCGATTCTCAAGGCCGTCCAGAAGGAAGTCCTGGACCTGGCGCTCGAGTGTACGGAGCTGTCACCGCGGGAGCTGGCGTGCCGCTACACGGACGAGAAGCGCTACTTCGTGTCCGAATCGAGCGTCTACCGGATCCTCAAGGCAGCCGATCTGATCACCAGCCCGGCCTACGTGCTGATGTCGGCCTCGGATGCGTTCCAGAATCCCACGACCCGGGTCCACGAGATGTGGCAGACCGACTTCACGTACTTCCGGATCGTGGGCTGGGGTTGGTATTACCTCTCAACGGTGCTGGACGACTTCTCGCGCTACATCATCGCGTGGAAGCTCAGCCCGACGATGGGGGCCTCCGACGTGACCGAGACGCTCGACGAGGCACTCGCGATCACCGGTGTCGATCAGGTGCGGGTCAAGCACCGGCCCCGTCTGTTGAGCGATAACGGATCCGCATACGTGTCGGGCGAGCTCCGCGACTATCTCGACACGCGTCGCATGGCTCACACCCGCGGCAGGCCGTACCACCCGCAGACCCAGGGCAAGATCGAGCGATATCACCGGACGATGAAGAATGTGGTGAAGCTCGAGAACTACTACTTCCCTTGGGAGCTGGAGGCGGCGCTGAGGGACTTCGTCGCCTACTACAACCACGAGCGCTATCACGAGTCGCTCGACAACGTGACGCCCGCGGATGCCTACTTCGGTCGGAAATACGAAGTGGTCTCCGCGCGAGAGAAGATCAAGAAGCGTACAATGCGAAAGAGGAAGAAGGAGTACCTGGCCGCGATCGCGGCCTAGCCTGAAGCCAAGAACCGTCTCTTAGCAAAAGCCATCTCTCGTCCGAAAAGTTCTGCCGACGTACAATCGGGCATCTCGGGTTGGTCTCCGATCAGGCACCCCAGAGCCGATCGATTCACTCACCGTCTCCGCGGGTCGCCACGTCCGTGAATGCGATGACGACACCGATCAGGCCGGCAAGAAGCGAGGCGCCCCAATCGGTCGGCCTGCGGCCGCTCCGGTACGATCTGCATTGACGTGGGAGCTGCACGGCCGGCAGAGCGCCGAGTCATGCGGGCTCCAGATCCGTCGGACGACCCCGCCGGGGAGATATTGCCATGCCCAATGGCGGATCGGACTGTTGTGGAACTTGTTGGTTCAACACCAAGAACAAGGGAGAGGCCGGCTACTCCCACGTCGATGACCCGGAGCCCGACTCCTGCCGAATTCGCAGCCTGGAGATCCACGACCCGTTCTATACGTACTGCGCCAACCACCCCCACCGGAATCCGCAGCGGGTCGACGTCCCGATCGGGCCGGTGTATGCGGGCGAGGAGCGCACGCTGTGGCGCCGCTCACCCGATACCGAGAACGTCCGGAGCCGCCTGCTCGAGCTCCTCTCGCAGGTCTCGGCCGATCCCTCGCCTCAGTATCCGCTCGGGATCTACTCAGAGCTCGTGGTGATCTGGCAGCTCGGCGAGCTCCGAGAAGAACGCGCCCTATCCGAGCTGCGACGCATCGCGGGGTTCGAGGCCGGTCCGATCGCCAATGATCCCTACGATCGCACCCGGGACTCATTGATCGACCTGGCGCGACTCGCGATCGAGAAGATCGAGGGCAGGCGTGCGATCGAGTTCACGGAGGACCGATCGATCGAAGAGCTGGAAGCGCTGCAGCGGAAGGGCGAGTAGTCCAATCCCTCGTCCGGCACGAGCGCGGGGGTATCCCAGGACCCTATCGAGTAGCGGGGCGGGCGGAGCCCAGCGCTGTCTGCCGACTCACGCCGCCGAGAACGGCCCAGAACCCGTGCAGCCCGCTAGCACTCCTCCTCGCCCTGCCGGGCTCGACCCTGCCCGGTGCGGGGCCGCCCGCCGTTTTTGGTTACACTGATCCGAGCGGATCCCGAGCCTGGGTGAGGACGGCACACTGACGTTTGCGAGGAAACGGACCAGGGGAATGATCGGGGCGCTGGCCGCGGTCCTCCTGGCAGCGTGCGACGGCGAGGGCGAGGTTGTGGCTCGCCGTGGCCCCAACGTGCTC
>CALLDH010000146.1 GCA_937998345.1 uncultured bacterium
ATCGAGGATGCGTTGGATGAGCGTTTCCTCGACGACGTTCGTGAACGACTCGTTCATCCCGGCAAAGGACGCCTCGGCGGTGTCTTCCGCCGTTGCCGACGAGCGCACTGCAACGCGCGCGCCCTCGCCTAGCTCCTTGAATGCTTCCATCACGGCTGACCGCACATCGTCGGGAACGCCTGCTGACTGCACCGAAGCTCGGAGCTCGTCGGAGGCCAGCTTGAGAGCGCCCGAGTCGTCGATGTCTGCGTTCGCGACGATGTCCAGAACCCGTTGACGGCATCCCGCGGCGTCGAGCGCGTGCAGGTAGGCCTGCCCCGTGACTACGAAGCCCTGAGGGACGGGCAGCCCCGCGGCGGTCATCTCGCCAAGGTTGGCGCCCTTGCCACCGGCGATGGGGGTGTCATTTCGGCCCAGGGTTCCGAAATCGCGTACGAACTCAGAAGTATTCGGTACCATGCGCGACCGTACATGCATCGGGCGGGCCAACTTCTCGTTGGCCGGGCCCCGTGGGTTTAGGGCCCAATAAACCATGAAATGGCCCTTCGCCGCCACGCCAATCGTGCGCGGAATTGCGGTTCAGGCGAAGAAACTGCGCCGGCAATGCCCAGGTCACCTGGAAATCCTAGAAGGTTTACTTTGGCACGTTCGATGCACACCTGGTATCAGTTCGGACCCTCAAAGGAGGAGACCATGAGCGCTGATGAAGCAGACAAGACACTGAAACAAGACCTGGAAGACACTCGCGACGACCTCAGGCGGGCCGCCGACGAGATTCGGGTGAAGCTCCACCTTGCCGGCATGGACGCCAAAGACGCCTGGGACGAGATTCAGCCACGCCTGGAAGACTTCGAGCGGCGTTTCGATGAGAAAGCCGACGAGGTCAGCGAAGAGCTCAAGGCCCTGGGCAGCGATATCAAGCAGCGCTTGCTCAACATTAAGGCGAAGCTCAAGCCCGAGTAGCTTCCTCACGAACCACGAACACACTGCAAGGCGCGTGACGCACCGTAGCCTCGGCGACGCTTCCCAATAGGCGGCGCAGCATGCCAGTGCGCCCGTGCGACCCAACGACGATTAGGCTCGCCTTGGTGTTCTTGGCAATCTTGCAAATCTCGATCGACGGGTGCGCGCTCGGAACCGACTCGTATTGCACGTCGGTATCGGCCAAATGCCCGAAGTAGCGACGGCGTGCTTCCTCGAGCTGGTGCATCGAGCCCTCATCCCAGGACTGACGGTCACCTTCGGATGGCTCACGGCCACCCGGTCCCTTCGCCTTCTTTGGATCGTACGCGTGCACCAAGAACACGCGCGCCTCATCGCGCCTTGCAATCTCGGCGGCCCTCTGGAGGGCGAGCTCGGAGCAGGAGGAGAAATCGGTACAAACGACGATCAGTGGCTTCATTCTACTTGCGTAATTACTGCGTTTTTAGAAGAATCGCCAACCCCGAAACTTGACATCTACGACTGTCATAGTTATGAATGGTTCAACAGGAGGTGCAGAATGGAACTAGTTTGGATCACGCTCGTTGCGTGGGCAGCTTTCGCCGCCGCGGCCATTCTCCCTGGCTTCCTCTGTGACCAGGTGGCTCGCGGCTGCAACAAGGCACACGCATAATCCCGACCCACCGGGTCAGACGACCCGCCTTGCAAGATGACTGAGCAAGACGAGGCCACCTACACCATCGACCAGCTTGCCGCCCACACGGGCGTGCCAAGCCGGACGATTCGTTTTTACCAGAGCAAGGGGGCGCTTCCCGCGCCGGTTCGGCGTGGGCGCAAGGCCTATTACGACGCCACGCATGTCGAACGCCTCGAGCTGATCGCGCGATTGCAGGACCGGGGGCTTCAGATTCGCGCGATCCGTAATCTGTTGGATCAGCTCGACTGCGGACAGGCCTCGCTCGAGGACTGGCTCGGTTTCGAGGCCGAGCTCCGTACGCCTTGGAGCGAGGATGTTCCCCAGCTGATGAGCGAAGAGGAGCTCCAAGAGCGGCTCGCGGGCCGTCCGCCCGGCTTGTTGGCGGCTCTGGTCAAAGCGGGGCTGCTGGAGCGGGAGGCGAACCAGTACCTGGCGAGGAGCCCTGCCTTGCTAAGAATGGTCCTCACGCTCGAAGCGAACGGAATCGACGTGGAAACCGCCCATGCGGCAACGGGGATTCTGGCTCGCCACCTGTCCAAAGCAGCAAGCGAGCTCAGCCTCCACTTCCAGGAGCACATCGGCGAGCGCATCCGCGAAGGGGGCCTGGACAATTCGGGGCAGCTCTTGAGCGCACTCAAACCCGTCGCGCTCGACGCTGCTGCCGTGATCTTTGCGCAGGAGATTCAGCACGCGCTCGAACAGATGCTGCACGAAGGTCGCTTGGCCCCGGTCGGGTCCGCGCGCGGTGACGGCGAAGGCGAGAAGCCCGGCAAGTAGCGCCGAGCCTCAGGTCAGATCGAGAAGCACCTTTCCGGTACGTCCGGGCCGACGTGCATGCTCCAGCGCCGAATGCAGCTCGTCGAGTCGATACGTCTGTTCGACGGAGGTGCCGAGCACGCCACTCTCGATGAGCTTCGCGGTCTTGCGCACCAGCCCTAGGCGCTGAAAGAGCGTCCGCTTGGCTAGATACGCGCTCAAATAGAACCCTTCGATACTCGTCATCGGCATCATGATATCGCGGGGTGGAAGGGAGATCGGATCACGGCTCAAGGTCCCGTAGCAAACCATGCGGCCGCCGGGCGCCAAGGTTCGCAACACTTCGGAACCGGTCGCGCCTCCGACGCAATCGAGGACGTAGTCGACACCCCCGGGCGCGATGCGGTGAACTGCTTCGAGCAAGTCTTCATCTTCGAGCGCAACGACGTACTTGCTGTTTCCTTGCTTCAACCGGTCAGCGCCGACTCGGCTGCGCACTACGTCGACCACGCGAAAGCCATCGGCACGAGCAAGGTTTCGAACCATCTGAGAGAGCGCCGACCCGGCAGCGGTTTGCAGCAGCACCGCACCCCGCGGAACCTGCAGCACATGCCTCACCAGTACGAGCGCGGTGAGCGGATTGACGAAGAACGAGCATGCCTGGGCATCACTGAGCGAGCGCGGCACCGGGAACGCACGGCGTGAATCGATGAGGGTTTGTTCCTGCCAGGTGCCATTGGGCGGACCGCTCACCACCGCGACGCGCTTGCCGACCAAACGCCTGCCGAGGAGGCCGCCGCCCGACGCCTCGACCACACCGACTCCTTCGACGCCGAGCGAATACGGCGGCCTCGGAAAGACATCGGAGCCCGGACTGTCGGTGGGCCGATCGGCCCCGCGGTTCCAGATCATTCGGGCAAACGACCGTTCGTAGATTCCGTCCATGTAGTTGAAGTCCGAAGGATTGACCGGTGCCATGCGCATGCGAACGCGCACCTGGCCCGGACCCGGTTTCGGGACTGGGACATCGCGAACCTCCACCGTGCTGGCATCGTCGGAAAACGAATCGATGGTCGCTGACTTCATGGCTCAGTCCGCTTTCGGGCCGCTCAGCCCGCTCGGCATGCTGAACGGCCAGTTGGAATCCACCGTGCCGCCATCGACATGGAGCACCTGGCCCGTCACCCAACTGCCCGCCTCGGAAAGCAGGTACAAGGCCGCGGCGCCTATGTCCTCGACGGTGCCGAGCCGGCGAAGTGGCGTGAGATCCGCCATCTGTTTGGCAAGCCCCTGGTCGGCGGTCACCGTCGCCAGCGCGTCGGTCTCTGTCGCACCGACTGCAATTGCATTGACGCGCACCTGAGGCGCCCACTCGTGCGCGAGCAAACGCGTCATGTGCGACATTGCAGCCTTCGCGGTCCCGTACGCCACGAACCCATTCTCGACCCCATGCGAAAGGAACGAGGTGATGTTGACGACCGCCCCGTGCCCGCGCTCCGCCATCGAGGGCGCCAACGCGCGAGACATGTGAAACGCCGTCGTCACGTTGAAGTTGAAGGACTTGTTGAGCTCCTCGTCCGTGCACTGAAGCGCCGGCCCTGGCAGCGTCCCCCCGGCGTTATTCACCAGGAAGTCGACGCCCCCAAATTCCGAAAGCGCCCGATCGACGAGCCGGTCGAGCTGCTCAGGAACCAGCACATCGGTAGGCACCACCAACGCCCGCCCGCCGTTCTGCTCGACGATGCCCGCAACCTCTCGAAGGGTATTCTCCCGCCGCGCCGCAAGAACCACATTCGCCCCGGCTTCTGCCAGCGCAATCGAAATCCCTCGCCCAATCCCACGGCCCGCACCCGTCACCACAGCAACCCGCCCATCAACCCGAAAACGATCCAATATCATCAGCGCTCCATCTCCCCCACCCACT
>CALLDH010000147.1 GCA_937998345.1 uncultured bacterium
TCACGTACCTCCAGATCATTCTCGCCTATACCTGGGGCGTCCTTCTCTTCGGTGAGTACCCCAACGCGATCAGCATCCTCGGCGCGTTCCTCGTCGTGGTCGGCGTGTTCAGCGTGACCCGGCGCGCTCACTCTTGAAACAACGGATCGAACAATCCAGGCTCGACGCCGAGCGCGCCCAGATTCTCCGCGCCCTCGACGTTGCTAATGAAGGTCATCATGCGGCCCCAACCTTCATGCTGAGTCGAGACCTTCGCGCCCGTGTTTAGTTCGATCCACCCGTCCCACGTGGTTTCAATGCCGCCGATGGGGATGATCTGGACCCACATGCGCCAGCTAGCGGGCATTCCATCGGGACCCGGAATCCAAAGATACGCGTCGCCGGGAGTCACCCCGCCGGAAGTGTAGCTGATCAGGAGCGCGTCACGGCCGTCATCCAACTTCACGAGCGAACGTTCGACGCCGGGGTCGAAGAACTTCACGACAGGGTTGAGCCAGAAGGAGTCGTTGATCCAGTACGCGTACGCTGCGCGCAGCGCTTCCTCGGCGTCGGCTCCCGTTTGCTCGACGCCACCGCTCCAGGCGCGGCCGGTTTGATCTGCGGTGCGGAAGAGGGCGCGCGAGTCGCCCCATCTAAGTTCAACCAAGTCGTGATCCCGGTCCCAAACGTAATGGTGCCGCTCGAAGAACGACCAGCGAACGGCGCCCGTCCGGTCCCAGGCGTCCTTTCGAACCGCAGCCTCCATCGATCGCGCGAGCGCGTCGGCCGCAGGCCCTGGCACGCCTTCGGGTCGCGGCTCGTTCATCGAGTAGCCGACCGCAACGAGGCCGACGAGCCCCAGGATGAGGATTGCCGCCAGGATCTGGAACGCGCGCATCATGAGGAGCCCGGCAAGCCTACACTGTGCAGAATGGTGGCAAAAGCGCTATGAGTCCCCGCATGGGTCATTCGCACGGACAACACGGCGGCGCGCCAGCCGGTTTACCAACGATCGACACCCGTGAGCGGGGCGCTCCCAAGGACGGGGAGCCGCAGCTCATGGATCGCCGGCTGTTCATGCAGTTGCTGGTTTTTCAGGTTCCCACGGGGGCTTCGGTTGCGGCCAACCAGGAGGCTCTGCTCTCGGCGCTAAAAGCAGCCGACATTCCTGCGGTCATCTATGCGGACGCAAACGATCCCCGCGGAGTGGCCCTCCTGACCTTCAGCGAGGATCCGGCGCTCTTCGTAGACTCCGTTCGTCCCCTCTTCGAGGTGGAGCCCTTGCGCGACTGGACCCTGCGCCCGGAGCTGACGATGGTCGGCCGGACGTACAGCAGCGGCTACGAGCAAGACCTCGAGTTCTGGCTCCTCGACCGCCCAAAGCAGACGGTGCTGAACCCAGAGTGGAACTGGGCGGTCTGGTATCCGCTTCGCCGTACCGGTGCATTCGAGCAACTCGACGGAAAAGAGAAGGGCGGCATCCTTCGTGAGCACGCGACCATCGGGCGCGCGTACGGTGAGCAGGACCTCGCACACGACGTGCGCCTCGCCTGCCATGGCCTCGACACCAATGACAACGAGTTCCTGATTGGATTGGTCGGCACGGAGCTTCATCCGCTGTCGCACGTCGTGCAGTCGATGCGGGGCACGGTGCAGACCTCCCAGTACATCCAACAGATGGGGCCGTTCTTCGTCGGGCGCGCGGTCGGCCGGCACGCAGGCTCCCAGAAGTGAGCGCCCATGCCTGGTAGTACGTTCGGTCAAGCCTTCCGCGTGACCACCGCCGGTGAAAGCCACGGTCCGGCCAACGTGGTGATCATCGACGGGTGTCCTCCGGGACTGCCGCTCTCGGAAGAGGACATCATCCCGGATCTCGAGCGCCGTCGCCCGGGGCAGAGCAAGATCGTCACACAGCGCAAGGAACCCGATGCGCCTGAGATCCTTTCCGGCGTGTTCGAAGGCGAGACGACGGGCACACCGATCGCGATCATCGTTCGCAACCAGGATCAGCGCTCGCGCGATTACAGCGACATCAAGGACGTGTACCGCCCCGGGCACGCCGACTACACGTTCGACGCGAAGTTCGGCCGGCGTGACTACCGTGGCGGTGGCCGGAGCAGCGCCCGCGAGACCGTGGCGCGCGTCGCAGCCGGTGCTGTCGCGAAGAAGCTCATTTCGCACGCGTTTGGCGGGGAGGTGCTCGGCTACGTGACGCAGGTTGGCGACATCGAAGCGGCGATTCCTCCAATCGTCACTCTCGGGCAGGTCGAAACGCTTCCTGATGGCCAGCCGAACATCGTTCGGTGCCCCGATCCGGCCGCCGCGGCCAGGATGGTCACCCTCATCGAGAGAATGCGAAAAGACCAGGACTCGATCGGGGGCGTTGCGGAAATCGTCGCACGGAACGTGCCGGCAGGCCTGGGCGAGCCGGTTTTCGACAAGCTCAAGGCCGACCTCGGGAAGGCCATCTTCAGCCTTCCTGCAGTGTTGGGCGTCGAGTACGGCGCTGGCTTCGCGGTGGCCAGAGCGCGCGGGAGCGAGAACAACGACGCGTTCGAGACCGACGCCGAGGGCGTGATCCGCACGCGTTCCAATCGCCACGGCGGCATGTTGGGTGGGATCTCGAGCGGTATGCCGATCGTGCTCCGCGCTGCGATCAAACCGACGAGTAGTCTTCCGCGTAGCCAGGACACCGTTACAGCGGGCGGCGACGCGACCACGATCCGAACGACCGGGCGTCACGACCCGTGCTTGCTACCGCGGTTCATTCCAATGGGCGAAGCAATGGTTGCGCTAGTGCTCGCGGACCACTGGTTGCGCTGGCGGGCGATTCGCGATTAGCGCGAGAAGTTCCAAGCGATGATCGCGATGGCAGCCGTGACGAGCACGGCGGTCCAAAGAAGGCTGCCGCCTTTGCTGCTCTTGGAGTCATCGGAGCCCACTGCGCGGCGAAAGCCGCCCACCATGTTGCCCATGACACCGGTGGTTTGTCCGCCAATCGTGTTGCGGGAAGGGCCGTGACCCTTCTTGTCTCGCTTCTTCGTGTTGGCGCTCTTCTTCTGATACCGCTTCGACATTGAGTTCATCTTATCCGGGATCGACGCTCGCGTGAATCGCTTTTCCCGGAGGTAAGAGGGTGTAGTGCGGTATCGGTTGTCTGTCCCGGCGGCATCTCTGGTGTTCTTTCTCACAAGCCGCGAGCAGCTGCGGCCGTGCGTCGGGGGCCCTGTGGGCGAGCCACTGCTCTTTCGCGTGCGCCGCTTCCGGCCGTCCGAGGCTTTCGAGCGCCAGGGCTCGGCTCCTCAACAAGCTCTCATCGCGCGGGCTCAGGCGCAGACCCGCATCGGCGGCGGCCAGGGCGTTCTGGTCATCGGAGAGGCTTCCGTACGCACGGGCCAGGTCTTGCCAGGCGTGCCAGTCGAGAGGCGAGGCTTCGGCGACCCGCTGATACGCCTCGGCGGCTTTCTTCCATCGCCACACCCGGGCGTACGCATTGCCCCGGACCCGATCGAGTACCGGGTTCGGTCCGATCAGGGCTTCTGCCCGTCCAGCGAACGCAACGGCTTCGTTCGGCCGCCCCTGCATGGACGAAAGATGCGCGCGCAATACCAGTGCCCGCGCCTGCAAGAGGGGCGACTCCGCTTCGCGGGCCAGAAGTAGTGCGCGGTCGATGCTCGGCTTGGCCACCTGCACGTGCTCCTGCTTGGAGTGGAGCAGCCCGAGGGCCTGCGTGAGCAGTCGCTCGATAGCCGGACGCGCCGCGCCTCCGGCCGGTTCTCGCTCCGAAGCGCCGCGCCCCATCCACACGGCTGCGGTCCCGACCTCGGTCACGGGTTGCGCCAGGCATGGATCGAGCGCGACCTTGCCGAGTGCCTCGGCTCGCACGGCAAACCCAAGACCTCGCGAGGTACGGCTGGCTTCGCAGGCCCGTGCTTGAAACTCCAGGCTGTGTTTGCGGTGAAGCAGGCGTGCCTCGACGCGTACCGGGAGGGCGAGCCTGCGGGGAAGTCTCATCGAGTAGCGAACCGCCTGTGCATCGTGCGCGGGCAGCGTCCGATCAAACGCCGGCGCGTAGAACCGGTGGACCTGATGCAAGATCTCCGGCTCGGCTGCGGCGTCGAGGACCGTTGTGCGCAACACGAACACATCATCGTTCCCCTCGGCATCTGGGCGCGACACTCCGAGCAGCTTGCCGGTGGCGTCGCGGACCTCCACTTCGACCCACACATCGTGCATGTCCCGGACTCCTCCAGGGAAACGGTGCCCCGCCGCTTCGTTCGCGAGCAGAACATCGAAGACTAGCCGCTCGCCGCCCAGAAGCCGCGACTCCTCGGGCAGCACGTAGTGGCGTGGGCCTGCTTGCACTACTCCGATGTCGACAATCACCGCGCCTTCGAGCTCGTCACTTGCTTGCTGCGCGTGCCTTGCGTCTGGCAACTGCGCTGCCATGGCGGTGTGGGACGCAGCCCAGCGGTGACTGCTCACCATCCCGTCGTGCGCGCCCGCCATCTCCGCATCAGACGCCGCTACGCTACCCATGTGGCAGCCCTGGCAGCTGTTCTCTTCGACTGAGGTGAGGTGGTCTTGCACGGCACCCGCGAACCCCGAGGATGCCCAGTCGCCCAGGTCATCGATGCCGGGCAAGTGATTCTCGTTGCCGATCGCCGTCCCGGAGAAAGACCGATGGCAAGAGCCGCATAGCGCCGCGGTTCGAAGGGGCTTCATCGTGAGGCGGGCCCGATGTGCTTCGATCTCCTCAGGTTTGGCGGGGTCCGGCAGGAGGACCGGCGCATCGGTGAGCGTGAAGCTCGCGTTCCCGTCGGGACGTGTCGACTCCACGCTGTGGCACACGAGGCAGGTGATGCCCGCGTACGCGAGCTCGTTGTCGGGCGTCACCTCCCGATCGATGTCTCCCGACAGCAAGAGAAGCGGGTCGTGGCAGCCGGCGCAGAACCGACTCTCTTCCTTGCCTCGGTTCGCACGAAACTCGTCGATGCTGGTGCGATACCAGGGGTTGTCGAAGGAGGCGTACGCGTGCGTGCTATGGGTCCATTGGGAGGCGACGTCGGAGTGGCAGTCGGCGCAGTCGTCGGTCGTGGCGAGCCTCGCGATGTCGAGGGACGGCGCGCTCATCAATGAGGGGCCGAGATCCTGGCCGGTCGAGTGCAGCGGTTCCGGCGCCCCGGATGCACATCCCACGACGCTGAAGAGCACCCCCATGAAAACCAAGCGACTCATGTTGTGTAGGACGTTCGACGCCCCCGTTTGGATCTGATTCTTTTTAGAGCGTGCCGAAGCTCACAAAGATCTGTGTGAGAAGCGCATCCGCCATCAAAATGCTGATCGAGACGACGACGACGGCGCGGGTAGTCGAGCGGCCGACGCCCTCGGTTCCGCCTCGGGTTTGCAAACCGAAGTAGCACCCGAGAAGGGCGATCAAGAAGCCAAAGAACGGCGTCTTTGCGACGCCGCTGACGAAGTCGTTGATTTGTAGAGAATCGAGTGCCGTCGAGAAAAAGAACTCCATCGGAATCCCGTAGGACAGTGCGGCGACCAGCATCGAGCTGATCATCCCGAGGATGAACGCGACGAACGTGATCAAGGGCATGATGACGATGCAGGCCACGAGGCGCGGCACGACGAGCTTACGGATTGGATCTGCGCCAAGGGCTCGGATGGCGTCGACTTGCTCGGTGACAGTCATGGAGCCGAGCTCTGCGGCGATCCCTGCTGCGATCCGGCTGCCGACGACCAGAGCCGTCAGTGAAGGCGCCAGCTCACGCGCTTCGGAAACCGCGATGACGCGACCCAGCGTGTCTTTGGCACCAAACGCTTCCATGGAAACCGCAAACTGGATCGTCATGACGATGCCAACGAAGATCGCGGTTGCCGCTGCGATCGCGAGACTCCGCACGCCGAGCTGCTCGAGCTGATAGATGAACTCGGCGGTGTCGAACCGCGTCGTGAACATCGTACGGAAAGTGCGGCCCGCGAGAAACGTGGCGTCTCCCACATCCTCGACGAAAGTTCGAAGGCGTCGAATCTGCAGGTCGGCCCAAGTCACGAGATTGCGAGGCCGCGTGGATGGCGCCGCCGAGGTCACGGCTGACCCGTTATGGTCGTGAAGCCGGCGAGCATGGCGTCAAAGTCCGCCAGGGCCTCGTCGAAGCTTGGCCCCGGAGGTGTAATCAAACCGAAGTCGTAGACGCAGTCGTCTTTCTTCAAAATTTGCAGCAAGATGTCGCGAGGTACCCCGTCGAGCTTCGCGGTGAAGTGCGTGCGGAGGGCCTCGCGGCCGTCCATCGGGACGACTTCTTCTTCGACCACCTCGCGCTCGGTGAAGCCGATCATCAGATGACTTCGAAGGGCGGTCAGAGGGATGTCGAGGCCGGGGTCACAGTCCGAGTCGGCATGCATCACCGCACCCTTGGCTTCGTTGTGCCAGGCGAGGTCGTTCTGATGACCGACGGTGACGGGTGTCCAGTCCGAACCCACTGGGCCGATCTGATAAGAAGTCTGCTCGCCCCGGTAGACTCCGTTCTGGAGTGTGCCGGTCGTGGCACAACCCATCACTGTCAGGCTCAAGAAGAGCCAGGTTCCGAGCCGCCGCCTCACTGGAGCAGACTCTAGCAGGCCGGGCTTTGTTGTCGATTTCGACTTTTGGGGCCCTAGGCGGGCCGGTCGCGATTTGGTTCGCTAGACTGTAGAGGCTGTGAGTCGGGGGGCTTCACAAGAACAGTCGGCACAGACCCGTGGCGTTGCGATTTTGGATCGCCTCGTCGCCGAGGGACAGGTGTCTCCGAGCCTCTATGACGAGGTGCTCATGCACGCCCAGCGGACGCAGTCGACCGCCGAGGAGGCGATCCTTCAGCTCGGGCTCATGAGCGAAGGCGAGCTCTTGAAGTACATCGCCGGCCTGTATCGGACCCAGTTCGTCGGCTCTGAACGGTTGGCGAAGGCTGGCGTCGACCCACAGCTCCTGCAGAAGGTTCCTCGCAAGCTCGCGAAGCGACTCACTGCGTTCCCAATTCTCTATGACAACCGGAGCCGAACCCTGTCGGTAGTCGCCGCGGACGTCACCGACGACGATGTGCGCCAGCAGATGCAGTTCGCGACCAGTGCGCGAGACGTGAAGGTCTACGTGGCCCGGGAGGCCGCCATTCGCGCAGCGATTGCCAAGCACTACGACCAGGACGGCCGTCCGTTCGAGATGTTGCTCAGCGGCGCCTCGTCGCGTCAGGTCCAAACCTCGCGTGAGTCCGACGCCGTTCCGGGATGGGGCCAGGTGTTCGAGGAGAAGGACGGGCTTCTGATCCGGCGCGCGAGGGCACAGTCGATCGAGATGGAGCAGCCGGCGAACGACCAGTCGGCGGAGCCGGAGCCCGAAGAGCAGCCGCCGCAGACGCAGTCGAGGGTTACCGCCGGTCAAACGCTGATCGAGCAGCTCTCCGCGCCCGCGCAGGGCGACGATCTCAACGTCGATCCGGAGGTCTACCTCGAAACGCTGAGCGTGCTCGTCACGCTGATCGAGCAACTCAACCAGGAGCGCGGGGGGCACTCCATGCGAGTCGCTCGAATCTGCCAGCAGGTCGGAGAACGCATCCGACTCACGAAGCCTCAGATTCAGGGAATTCTGATCGCCGCCTACCTGCACGACATAGGTGTCGCAGCCGATTCGCACGTCACGCCTTTCGACGTGGCCCTCGACGAAACCAAACGAGAGGTCGCCCGGCGAATTTACACCGCGCCGACCCGGCTTCTCGAGTCGGTCGCTCTGCCCAAAACCGCGGTCGATGCGCTTCGATATCGTTACGAGCGCTTCGATGGACAGGGCTTCCCGGAGCGCCTGAGCGGAAAGGACATTCCGCTCGGAGCGCGAGTGCTTGCGGTGGTCGAGAGCTACATCGACCTGACGCAGACCAAAGCCAACGCACTTGGACGGCGCGTTCCTGCCGAGGAAGCTTGCGACGCGCTCGAGCCTCACAAGGGAACCACGTTTGATCCTGCCGTCGTCGACTGGTTGCGACACATCGTTCTCGATGACGGGGCCAAGTCCCAGTTCCTGTCCGCGCGCAATCGTGTGCTCATCGTCGATCCCGACCCGGAGGAGACCGCTGTGCTCGAGGTTCAGTTTGCAGGGCAAGGCTACGAGGTCACGATCGAGCGTTCAGTCGACGCAGCGCTTCGATGCTTGGACGCGGAGACGTACGACCTGGTCGTGACCGAAGTGCACCTGTCCGACCGCGAGGGGTTCGACCTGCTTCGACGCATGCGAGAAAGCTCGCACGCTCAGGTGCCCTTGATGTTCGTCACCTCCGAGCGAGCGCAAGCTTCCGTCAACCGCGGGCTCGAGCTTGGGGCAGCGGACTACGTGGTGAAGCCGGCGTCTGCGGCAGTAGTCGTTGCGAAGGCGAGTCGGGTGATCGCCGACAGCCGCACCAAGAAGCCCGGCGGACGCGGCGTGTCCGGCTCGCTGCAAGAAATGGCGCTCCCCGACGTGATTCAGATCCTCGGGAACGGCCGAAAGAGCGGGCTACTCAGGGTGCGAAGCGGGACTTTGCAGGGCGTCTTGATGTTCCAGGGCGGCTCGATTCATGACGCGCGCTTTGGCGATCTCGGCGGAGCGGAAGCTGTGTACGGAATCCTTCGTCTCATGGAGGGAGACTTCGAGCTCGAGCCCGATACGACGCCTGTCGAGGACGTCGTCGGGATTCCGACGCATCACTTGCTGCTCGAAGCAATGCGTCGGCTCGACGAGGAGCAGCGCTAACACCGGTCAGGTGTTCAGGCGGTCGCTAGTTTGAGCCGAGCACCGCGTGGGATATGCTGCAGAGGTGCGCTTGTGCCATCAGTGTGGCGCGTCGGTAGAAGATGCCGCGCGCTTCTGTTCTGCCTGCGGTGCGTCGTCTGACGAGCAAGGGGGAGCCGGGGCTGCAGATCCGCTCGTCGGTCGCGTCGTCGGAGGCACCTATCTGTTGCAGGAGGTCGTAGGCGTTGGAGGCATGGGGCGCGTGTACAAAGCGGAGCAATCGACGCTCGGCCGCACCGTCGCGGTCAAGGTCATCCACCCGCATCTCCTCAGCGACGAACAGACGGTCGCGCGATTCTATCAAGAGGCACGCGCGTCGAGTCGGCTGAACCACCCGAACAGTGTGAGCATCATCGACTTCGGCCGGACCGACGATGGGATTCTCTACCTTGCGATGGAGTTCCTGAGCGGCAAGGACCTCGCGCTCGTGATGCACGAGGAGGGGCCGTTGGAGATCGAGCGGGTGTGCAACATCTTGGTCAACACCCTCGATGCGCTTGGTGAGGCGCATGAGCTCGGCATCGTGCACCGTGACCTCAAGCCCGAGAACATCATCCTGCGTCCGCTCCGTTCAGGGGACGACCTCGTCAAGGTCGTCGATTTCGGCCTCGCCACAATCGTCGGCAAGGAAAGCTCCATCACGAAGCCAGGTTTAGTGTGTGGCACGCCGGATTACATGTCTCCCGAACAAGGTCGCGGCGACGGAGTGGACGGAAGGGGCGACCTCTACGCGTTAGGTGTCGTTCTGTTCGAGCTCCTGGTTGGGCACCTGCCGTATATCGACGATACGCCTACCCGGGTGGTGCTGAGACACCTCAACGATCCGGTTCCCGACCCGCGCGCGGCGAGCCCAAATCGAGACATCCCAGACCGTTTGGCGGAAGTAACCATGAAGGCGCTCGCGAAGAACGCGAACGACCGCTACCAAGTCGCGCGAGACATGCAGGCTGCGCTGCGCGGTGCTGTCGCGGATCTGCGAGTTCATCGCGAGTCGGTCACGGCTTGCCCGAACTGCGGAGCTCCGGCCTCTCTCGCCCAGAACTTCTGCGGTGAGTGTGGTGGACGGCTTGCCGGGCCTGAACCGTCTCTTGGGAGCAACCGCTCGCTCCGGCCCTCGTTCTACCCGCCGCTTGGGTCACAGCGATCGTTCGTGGGCCGTGAGCAAGAGCTCAACCTGATTCGCGAACATCGCCACGCGGCAGCACAGGGGGTGCACTGGGTCCACGTGATTGGTGAGCCCGGTGTTGGCAAGACACGATTCCTGACGGAAATCGCCGAGATCGCCGCTGCCGAAGGAGACCTGGTCATCGGTTCGGGCGCGCATTCTACCGGCGCCCCGGTTCCGTACGCCGCGATTCGTAGAATCTTGGCCGAGCTCCTCGAAGTCGACGACTCCGAGCTCGCGAGGATGGCCGACCGCGGGGAAGAGCTAGGCTCGGAGCTCGCGGACGCGGGCGTGGACGAGGTGATGAACCCCGCGGGATTACTGGGCGGCGACGGTAGGTCACGAACGGGAGCCGTGGCCGAGGCTCTGGCCTGCGCCGTGCGCCGGGCCCGCGGTCGTGCGTCGAGCGGCCGAGTGATGTTGATCGTCGATGACCTTTCTGATTGCGACGGACTCACCCAGCGTACGGTCATCGAGCTGGCGCGTGTGCTGGGCAACGAGCCGGTTCTCTTGGTGACCGCCGGCGACGACGATCGGGGCGTCCTGGCTAGCGAAGTGATTCGTCTCGATGGGCTGGACTCCGAAGAGGCCGAACGATTCTTGGCCGGGTCTTTTCACCTGCGCCTGGTATCCGGGCTTCACAAGCTGACCGAGTTCGTCGGCGGAAGAATCTTGCCCTTGCACCTCGAGCAGTTGGAGGCGCTTGGAATCTCTCCGGACGACGGGCCGCCGCCGAGGATGGCCGATGCAATTCTGCAAAGGGTCGAACGAGTCGAAGTTGATGCGCAGCGCCTGCTTCAATCAGCCGCAGTGCTCGGCCGGACCTGCGATCTGGACACGCTGCGCGCCGTTTCGGGGAACGAGGAGTTGGCGGGCCTCGACGAGCTGGCTGGCACTTCGCTGGTGCAGCTCGATGGCTCGAAGGTGAGCATTGTCCATCCGTTCATCGCAGATCTCATGGCCGCCTCCATCCCCGCGGAGGCGCGCCGCGGGCTTCACCGCCGAGCCTACGAAGTCTTGAGTGAGCTTCGGGCGCCGCAGGAGGTCCGCGCGGTGCATGCTTTCCGCGGCGTCGATCCGGTGACCAGCCTCGTCGTGCTGGAAAAGGCTGGCGACGCCTCGATGGCTCGAGGCGACCACCTCGGCGCCGTACTCGAGTATCGGCGTGCGCTCGAGCTCGCCCGGCGGGAAACCTTGGAGAGCGGAGACACGGTGTACGATCGCGCAATCGCGACGTTCAGCCGCAAGCTCGGTGAAGCGCTCGCGCGTTCAGGCGACCCGGCAGGCGCGGATGGCGTCCTTCGCGAGGCGCTCGACTTGACGATGCCGAGAAGCGCCGACCGAGCGAGAATGCTGTTGTCGCTCGGGCGGATCGCCGCGCGCCGCGACCGCCCTCGAGACGCCATGCGCCATTTCGGGCAGGCGCTCGAGCTCGTCGCCGGAGTCGAGCCCTCGGTCGAGTCACACCTGCAAGTCGCGATCGGACGCATTCGTCGGATCGAAGGCAATCCGGATCACGCAGCAAACGCCTACCGGCGCGCTCTCGAGCTCTTTGCCGAGATGGATGTACCGGCACAAGTTCTTGCGCGAACCCGACTCGAGCTGGCGGATGCGTTGACTGCGGCTGGAGACCACGAAGGTGCCGCCCACGAGCTTGGAAGCGTCGAGCGGGATGGTCGGGCGAACGGCGCCAAGAGCATGGTGGCCCGCGCCGTGGGCATGCTCGGCTCGATCGACGAGCTGGCGGGCCGCGCGCGCGATGCCCAGGTTCGCTATGAAGAAGCCGCCTCCCTGGCCGCTCAGGCTGGCGACGCCCCCGGCTATCGCCGCTGGCTTTCGGCCAGCAAAACGCTCCGGGCCAGCATCTAGCACTCTGCTATGCTTCGCCGCATGCGGCGCTTCTGGTGGATCTGCGTTTTGATCGCTGCGTTTGGCTGCGATACGCTCGGTGAGTTCAGCACCGGGGACACGGACGTCTACCGCGGTGAGATCGCGGGGGTGAATGATCCGCTCAACTGCCCTGACGGGATCGACTGCTCCTTCATTCGCCGGGGGTTTCCCTCTGGGGTGACCCTGGACCTCACGTTCGATCCTGAGCAGCAGTACGAGAACCCAGGCACGATTTCGACGAGCGGCGAGGATTGCGGCCCGACCTTCACCGATACCCCGCTCCTTCCGATTCCGCCGCTCGCACATGATCAGCTGGGGCTCTACGAGTTCCCGGGCGGCGGCAGGATCCGGAACTACATGTTCGTCGCGCGTCCCGAATCGGGCCCGCTCGCGGGGCGAGACGCGATGGTGTTCTTGTCGCTGCTTCGTGGAGGCAGCATCGAGGTGCGCCTGATTGCCGGCCCCGGCCTGGTCATCTGCGATCCCGCGGATTGTGCCGCGATCGATGCAGGTCAGTGCGACTACTTCGGTGTGTTTGGGCTCCGTCGAGAGCAGCTCTGATGCGGGTGCTCGGGATCGAAAGCTCTTGCGACGAAACCGCTGCAGCGTTGGTCACCGAGACGGGAGAAGTGCTGGCGGACGTGATCGCGAGCCAAATCGCGATGCATGGGCCGTACGGCGGCATCGTTCCGGAGCTCGCGTCACGCGCACACATGCAAGCGATCATCCCCGTCATTCGCGAGGCGGTCGCCAAGGCACCAGGTGGGCTCGCCGGCATTGACGCGATTGCGGTCACGCAAGGGCCTGGCCTGGTGGGTTCGCTCTTGGTGGGCGTCCAGGTAGCCAAAGCGTTGGCTTGGAGCATTGGCAAGCCTCTGGTGGGGGTGAACCACTTGGATGGGCATCTCCTGGCCGTATACTTGCGGCGGCCGGGTAAAGACGAGCCGCAGGATGGGCCGGCAACGCCGTACGTGGGACTGCTCGTCAGCGGAGGGCACACGGCGCTCTATCGAGTAGAAGCCTTCGACGACATCGTGCTCCTGGCGCAGACGCGTGACGACGCCGCGGGTGAGGCGTTCGACAAAGCAGGCAAGCTTCTTGGTCTCGGATATCCGGGCGGGCCGGAGATCGATCGTTTGGCTGCCCGTGGAGATTCCAGCGCGTTTTCGTTTCCCCTCCCGATGGCGTCCCGGAAGACCCTCGACTTCAGCTTCTCAGGTCTCAAAACGGCGCTCGCACGCCACGTCCAGCAGCATGGCGTGCCGGGCGACGAGCAGGAGCTCGCCGATCTCTGCGCCTCATTTCAAGGAGTCATCGTCGAGAGTCTCGTTCGCAAATCGATCCTCGCGTGCAAGCAGGAGGAGCTCGACCAGCTCGTCATCACCGGTGGTGTTGCGGCGAATCGTGGGCTACGCGCGCGTGCCAAGGAGGTCTGCGAGGACAACGGGATTCGGCTCTTCGTTCCGCCTCCGATTTCGTGCACCGACAACGCTGCGATGATCGCGATGGCCGCCGCCCATCGTTTGACAGCCGGTGAGCAGGACGACCTCTCGTTTGCTGTCTACTCGCGGGACCCGGACCGGCGCCGCGGTAAGTTTCGCCGTGATGGAACGCTCGTCGAGCGCAAGTAGGCGCCCCATGAGCGAGAGTGCGTCCGAGTCGATTGTCTCGCCCTACGTCGAAGTGGCCCTTCCGGTTCCTCTTCGAAAAGTGTTCACCTACAAGGTACCGAAAGGATTGGAGGGCGCCCTGAAAGCGGGCAGTCGGGTCGCGGTGTCCTTCAGCCGCCGCAAGCTTGCGGGTTTCGTGGTGGGCGCCCGGGAAGAGCTCCCCGAAGGTGTGGCGCGCGCGCTTCCCGTCGCGGGGCTGCTCGAATCCGAGCCGGTGTTCACGCCGGAGCTCCTGCGATTTTTAGACCAAGCGGCGAAGTACTACATGCACCCGCTCGGAGAGGTCCTGCGAGCCGCGGCACCGGCGCTGCCTTCCGGGGCGATGCGCCGGCTGCGTGCCGATGGCTTTCTCGAAGCCGCCGAGAACCTCCCTGGTCAGCGTGTGGCGCACCACACGACCTGGAAGGTGACCTCCACCAGCAAGGATGCGGAGGGCATTCGACTGGGCGCGCGGCAGAAGAATCTGATGGACAGGCTCGCGGACCGCGAGTTTGTTCTACTCGAGGAGCTTCGTGCTGAGCTGAGCGACCCTCGCGCTGTCGTTCGATCGCTGGTCGAAAAGGGTCTCGTCGAATGCGAAGAGGTCGAAGCGAGCCGCGATCCGTTCTTTCGTTCTCCAGTGACCCGCGACGAGCCGCACGCCCCGACCGCAGCTCAGAAACTCGCGATCGACACCGTCAATGAAGCAATCCTCTCGCGAACGGGCCAGGCGTTCCTTTTACACGGCGTCACCGGTTCCGGAAAAACCGAGGTGTACCTCCGCGCCATCGACGAAGCTCGCAAACTGGGCCGCGGCGCCGTCCTCCTAGTCCCGGAGATCGCGCTCACGCCACAGCTCGTCGGACGCTTCCGCGCGCGTTTCGGCGACGACATCGCGGTGCTTCATAGCGGCCTCACCGCGCGGCAACGCGAGGATGCCTGGCAGGCGCTCCGCCGGGGGCGGGTGCAGGTGGCGATCGGCGCGCGCTCGGCGTTGTTCGCACCGGTCGCCGATCTCGGCTTGATCGTCGTCGACGAGGAGCACGACCCTTCGTTCAAGCAGGACGAGGGCTTTCGCTATCACGCCCGCGACATGGCCTTGCTCCGGGCGCAGTACTCCGGTGCGGTTTGCATCCTCGGGAGCGCCACGCCCTCGGTCGAGACGTATCATCGAGCCAATCAGGGACGAATCCGCTTGCTTTCGCTCCCCACGCGCGCCACCGGAGCCACCATGCCCGAGGTCGAGATTGTCGATCTTCGCCGCCACCGAATAGGGCCGACCGGGCACCCGCTTCTTTCCGGGCCGCTTCACTCCGCGATTGGCCAATGCTTGGAAACCGGTCATCAAGCGATCCTCTTCCTCAATCGTCGCGGCTTCTCTCCAAGCGTACGCTGCGCGGCATGCGGCACGGTGGCCGAGTGTCCCGCTTGTAGCGTCGCGCTCACCGAGCATCGGGGGCAGGGCGCTCTGCGATGCCACTACTGCGATTTCCATCGGGCGGCTGTCATGCCCTGCGCATCCTGTGGAAGCATGGAGCACAAACGCATCGGTGTCGGGACCGAACAACTCGAGAAGTCCGTCGAAGAGAGTTTCCCCAAGGCGCATGTGGCTCGGCTCGACCGCGACACAGCATCCGGGGATGGCGTGGAGGCGGTGCTCGACCGACTGCGAAGCGGCGAGGTCGACGTGCTGGTCGGCACGCAAATGGTCACCAAAGGCCACGACATTGCCACGGTGACGCTCGTCGGTGTCGCACTCGCGGATCAAAGCCTCGCCTTCCCGGATTTCCGCGCGTCCGAACGAACGTTCCAGCTTCTCGCGCAAGTCGCTGGCCGCGCCGGCCGCGCCGACACCCCCGGCAAAGTCGTCCTGCAAACCTACCAACCCGATCACCCGGCGGTGCGCCTCGCGGCCCAACACGACTACGAGAGCTTCTACGCAGAAGAAATCCAAGCCCGCGAAGAAGTCGGCTATCCCCCGTTCACCCGCCTCGTCACAGTCCGAGTCCATGCAGGCGCCGAAGCCGACGCCCGCGCCGCCACCCAAGTCCTTGCCGATACCGCCCGCCAACAGCAGGCCGTCAAAGACGGTGCCGTGCAAGTCCTAGGCCCAGCCCCGGCCCCCTTGGTCCGCCTCAGAGGCCGTTACCACTACCGCCTTATGCTCAAATCCCCGGACCGAAAACTTCTCCGCAACGTAGCCGCCCACCTAGCGGCCCGAATAGACCAGGGTCTCCCCCCCAGCCACGCCACCCTAGACATCGACCCCCTCTAGGATCACTAGGGGGCGGGAGATGGTTTTGGCGTAGTTGCGCCAATGGGGGTTGTAGGCTTCGGCCTTGGGCCAGATCTGGGCGTGTTCCTCAGGGGTAACGGAGCGGGCTTGGATTCGGCGTCTGGTGTTGCCGATCTGGATCGTTGCCCCGGGGTTTGTTTGGAGGTTGAGCCACCAGGCCGGCGGGGATTCTTTGCCACCGTTCGAAGGGTAGATGATGACGTCGTTGCCGTGGGGCATGTAGACGAGGGGGGTCGTCCGCTGCTTGCCAGTTTTGCGGCCCGTGGTCGTGAGGAGAAGAACTTCGCGGCCCAGGCCGACGCTGCCCACCAAGCGGCCGCCCAAACTCTTGTAGAGCCTGGCGTGGAGGCGTCCGAAGAGGCGCCAATCACGCCGGCTCATTCTGCGGCTGCCTGCTCTTTTTGGTTGCTCGGTTCTCGAGCGGCGTCTTCGGCTCCGAGGAAGCCGAAGGTTAGCGCCGGGCCGATCGTGCCGCCGGCGCCAGGGTAGGTGCGCCCCATGACGGATTCCGCCGAGTTGCCCGCGGCGTAGAGGCCCGGGATCGACCGGCCGTCTTCCCTGAGCACGCGGCTGTGCTCATCGGTGACGAGGCCGCCCTTGGTCCCGAGGTCCCCGGGATAGATCTGCACGGCATAAAATGGACCGGTTTCGATCGGACCGAGTGAGCAGTTGGGCTTCACGTTCGGGTCGCCGTAGTAGCGATCCTGCGCGCTCCAGCCACGGTTGAAGTCTGGGTCCTCACCTTTGACGGCGTATTCGTTGAACCGTGTGATCGCAGCCTTCGCGGTGGCCGCGGGAATTTTGAGTTGCTCGCAGAGCTCGTCGAGGCTCTCCGCCTTGTAGAGGAAGTTCCCGTCGCGATAGCGGCGTGGGAGCTTCTGGTCAGGCATGACCTTCGCGGGCGCCACCGGCCCAGCGATCGAGGACTGGCGATACGTCGCGTCGAAGATGTGAAACCAGCGGGGGTCAGCCGCGCCGGTCTTCTCCACGTCGTCGTACATGCCATTGACGACATCGATGTACGGGGCTGCCTCGTTGGTGAATCGCTTCCCGTCCTGGTTGAGGAACAAGCCATGCGGCAGGCTCTTCTCGACGACCAACACCCAGGAAAACGGAGACCTCGGCACCAAAGACACCGGTGTCCACCAGGCTTCGTCCATGAGACCAAGCGCCCCGCCGGCCTCGGCTCCCATTCGAATGGCATCCCCCGTGTTCGACGGGGTTCCCGCCGTCCACTCGGTCGTGATGGGATGCCGCTGATACTTCTGACGCATCTCGAGGTTCCGCGAAAAACCGCCCGCCGCGAGCATGACGCCACGACGGGCTTTCACGCGAAGGATCTCGCCTTCCTTGTTGAGCACCGCGCCCACGGCCTTACCATCTTCGAACACCAGTTCTTCGACGTTCGTGTTGAGCCACGCCGGTATGTTACGATCTTTGAGCGAAAGCAGGAGCCGGCCCATTAGCGAGTTGCCTGCACAGAGCTTGGTGTCTCGTCCCCAGCGCTTCCGCTTGAAGTGGCGCAGGAAGTACAAGAACATCTGCCACGCCATGAACACCATCGTTGTGAAGCCGACGCCGATCGCCGCCTGCGCTTCCTTCGCCGTGATGCCGAACTTTCCAAGAATCTGTGACTGCGGATGAGGCCGTCGTAGCCGGATCAAGTCTTCGCGCAGCTTCGAACCGTCGAACGGCAGCGGGTCCATCGACCGCCCTCCGTCGCGCCCACCTGGTGCCTCCGGGTAATAGTCGGTGTACTTTGCGAGCGGGACGTATCGGACGTGGGTCTTGTCGTGCAGGTACGCGAGCACCCGCTTGCTCTCGCGGATGTACAACCACAGGCGATCGTCGGGCACTTCACCCTTCGTGATGTGCTTCAGGTACTTGAAGCCCTCCTCGTCGGAATCGGCGATGCCTTGGCCCGCCATGCCGGGGTTGTTCGCTACCCAGCACACTCCCCCGGACATCGCCGAGTTGCCCCCGTATAGCTCGCTCTTTTCGACGAGGAGCACGTCCAATCCGAGGTCGTGCCCGCGTACGGCCGCTCCCATCCCGGCGGCGCCGCTTCCCATCACGAGTAAATCGACTGTACGGTCCCACTCCGCCATTGCGGCGCTCCTTTGCTACGGGTCGGTTCGCGAAAATAGAACATGTTCTAGTGAGCTGGCTCTGTCAAACCCCCTGGATCTTGCGGCCAGGGTTGCCTGGCGCTAGAAAAAGCAAAGCTTTCCAAGGTGTTGAGCGGCTAGACGCTCGGAGGTTCCACGTTGATTCGCCCCATTCTCTTTTACCCAGACAAACGCCTCCGCGAGCCCGGCAAAGAGGTCGAGGAGTTCGGCGCCGAGTTGCATCGATTGATCGAGGACATGGCGGAGACGATGTACGCGGCCCCGGGCGTCGGGTTGGCCGCTCCGCAGCTCGGGATCCCAAAGCGCCTGTTCATCGTCGACGTTGCCTCCGACGAGGACGAGCCGAGCGACCTTCGCGTCTTCATCAACCCAGAGATCATCGCGACCGAGGGCGAGACGACCTTTAACGAAGGCTGCCTTTCCTTTCCCGGCGTTCGCGAAGACGTAGACCGCGCCGAGCGAGTCACCGTCAAAGCGCTCGACCAGAATGGTCAGCCGTTCGAGCTCGAGGCCGAAGGCCTCTTGGCGATCGCGATTCAGCACGAGAATGATCACCTCAATGGCGAGTTGATGATCGACCACCTCAGCGTGCTGCGCCGCCGGATGGTGCACCGTGCGATGAGTAAACGAGCCGCGGCCGACGCCGCGCAGTGACAGCCTGTGCGGACCATCTTTTTCGGCAGCCCCGACTTTGCGGTGCCTTGCCTCGACGCGCTGCACGACATTAGCGACATTGCCGTCGTGATCTCGCAGCCGGACCGTCCGGCAGGGCGGGGGCTTGCGGTGCGGCCGCCGGCGGTCAAGAAGCGCGCGCTCGAGCTCGGACTCGAAGTCTGGCAGCCCCGGAAGGTCCGGACCGTCGGGTTCGCCGAAAAGCTTCGAGCCCTCGGCGCCGACGTGGGGGTCGTGGTGGCGTACGGCCGGATTCTCCCACGTGGGGTGCTCGATGCCCCGCGAACCGGTTGCGTCAACGTCCACGCGTCCTTGCTTCCGCGGTGGCGCGGCGCGGCGCCGATTCAATGGTCGATTGTCCACGGAGACGAGGAGACGGGGGTCACGCTGATGCAGGTCGATGAGGGTATGGACTCGGGTGCGATCCTCGCGACGGTCTCGACGCCCATTGCGCTGGACGACGACGCTGCGACGCTGAGCGAGCGGCTTTCGAAAATGGGTGCCGAGCTCCTGCGGGAACAACTCGCCCACTACGTCGCCGGTGACCTCACACCCCAGCCGCAAGATGAGGCAGCAGTAACGATGGCGCCTCTCCTCAAGAAGGAGCACGGGCGCATCGACTGGAACAAAACCGCTCGAGAGGTGCATAATCAGATCCGCGGAATGAATCCTTGGCCCGGCGCGCATACGGTTCTTGGAGAGCGGCGCATCAAAGTGCACCGTACGGTCGCGTCGACGCTCGATCCTGAAGGCGTGGCCCCCGGGCAGGTGATCGCGCTCGACCCCGAGGGCATCCTGGTGGCCTGCGCGGAGGGCACCATCGAGATTCAAGAGCTTCAGGAGAGCGGCCGGAAGCGGGTCGACGCACGTTCGTTTGCAAGCGGGCGTGGGGTCGCAGTCGGCGACCGATTTTCGAGTGAAGGGACCGACGCATGAAGATCTACACCAAGACAGGCGACGCCGGCGAAACCGGTCTCTTTGGTGGCGCCCGGGTGTCCAAAGCCTCGCTTCGTGTCGAGGCCTACGGCGAGGTCGACGAGCTGAATAGCGCCGTAGGTTGGGCGCGTGTCGCGGTTTCGGACTCCGATCTCGACGCGCTCCTCAATCAAATTCAGAACGATCTATTCGAAGTCGGCGCGGAGCTCGGCTCGACCGAGGACCGGAAACAGAAGAGCGCGATGCCACTCATCGACGAGTCCCAAGTCGAAGCGCTCGAACGTGCAATCGACAAGTACGAAGAAGGTCCGCCGGCGCTCACCTCGTTCGTTCTTCCGGGCGGAAGCGAAGGCGCCGCCCGATTCCACCTCGCGCGCTGCGTGTGCCGCCGCGCCGAACGCTCGCTGGTCGAGCTTGGTGCCCAGGAGAACCTGCGAGGCGAGCTTTTTCGGTACATCAATCGATTGAGCGACCTGCTCTTCGTCCTCGCGCGCTACGCCAATCACATGGCGGGGGTGGAGGACATTCCCTGGAAAGGTCAAGGGGGCTAGGGCATGTCGTCCGGCTCAAGGGCGAAGTGCCGAGTTCCGACGGTACCGTCCGCGAGCACGTCCCCTGGCAAGTCCAGGCCCTCTCGAATCTCCTCGATCGCCTCGTAGAGCACCGCCCGCTCGGCGGAGAGTTGGCGAATGATCGTCGAACCCCACTGGCGTTTCGCGCGGATCTTGATCGACGTCCAGGTGCGCCTCACGAGCTCCACGTAGACCAGCGCCAACGCGCCGCCGAGCGCGCCGACCAGGAACGTCGTAATACCCGCAGCCCATGGCGCCCGTGGGATTCCTTGGAACGATTGGTGCAGCTCGATCTGACCCAGGCCCACGAGTAGGGCGGCGAGCAACCAGGCAAGAGGGAAGAGAACCAGCCCGGAGAGCAGCTTCACCGTGGCCGTGTCCTTGTACTGCTTTGATGCGAAGCGGGAGATCAAGTTGGTCAGGAAGTAGGGCCCGGCGTTGATCAACGACCCCAGGACGAGAATGGGAGGAAACACCAGGAACACCACCGCCGCCTGAGCCGCCAAGAGGATCGGTAGCCATTTGGACTCGATCGGCGGCGGCTTGTCGAGGTCGTCGTCCTCGAGCTTCACCTCCACGAGCGCCTGGTCGTACGCCGATACGCGGTCGAGCAAGGCCTGCACGCGATCGGGCTCGGTCTGCAAGCGCAGGTAGTAGGCCTTCCAGACCCGCGCCATCCCCAAGGTGCGTTCGACCATGTCCGGTGCTTTGAGGCTCACGCCGGCTCGCTTCGCACGCTCCGCTCGCATGAGCGACCGGACACGGTTCATGAGTTGGTTGAGCTCCCAGCTCTCGGTCGCGTGAGTGACCTCTTGCAGAACTGGCTCGAGGACGTGCATCAGCTCGGTGCTCCGAGCGCGGAGCGCGTCGTCGTCGCCTTCCGAGATCGGCGCGAGCAGCTCAGGCGGCAGCTCCAGCGGGGCATGGAACTCGACGAGCGCATCGGATCGAAATGCGGTCTTGTTGTCGTAGTGTAGACCAACCGGAACGATCACCGGCGGCACGCCGTTCTCATCGCTGAGTTGCCTGGCGCGGTAGTAGAGCCGGGCGGCGCCGCTCTTGAGCTCCTGAAGAAACGGGTCGTCGTGACTGACCCCCTCCGGAAACAGGGCAGCGAACCCGCCATCGCATACCGCCTGCGCCATCGCATCGAGGCTCTTCTGATTCGCTGCCCGCCGGGTGTCGTCGTCGGCACCTTTCAGATCCGAAGCGCGGAAGATCGGAACCGTGCCGAGCGCCTGCATGAGCCGCCCGACCACCGGCCACTTGAACAAGCCGTGCCGAGCCCCGAACACTACCCGACGTGGAAAGCAGCTAATGATCAGCGCCGGATCCACCAGCCCGTTCGGATGCCAAGCAATCAGGATACCCCCGCCGGTCGCAGGCACGTGCTCAACCCCGCTCACCTCCACTCGACGAAAGAAGAGCCCCACCAGAAACCGCACCACCCGCACCGCGCTGCTCCGGTTGACCTCCACCCCCCGATACTATCCGCGGAAAAAGGGGACAGTCCCCTTTTTGGGAAGAGTTAACCCTTTGAAAAAGGGGACTGTCCCCTTTTTGCGATACGCGCTAGACCGGGCGGGTTATGCGGAGCGGGTTGGCTTGGAGCTTGGTGGTGGCGCTCGCCTTGGTGGGATCGGCGTGCAGTAAGAAGGCCGAGGAGGTCGTCGTGGAGCCTGATTCGGTTCCGGCGACGCCGGTGGTGCAAGGGCCTGCGGAGTATGTGGGGACGCCGGCGTGCGCTTCTTGTCACGGGGCGGAGCACCAAGGCTGGCTTGGGTCGCATCATGACCTCGCGATGCAGAAGGCGACGCCCGAGACCGTGCTGGGCGACTTCGATGACGTCACGGTCAAGTACTACAAGGAGACGGCGCGGTTCATTCGTGATGGCGATGCGTTTGTGGTCGAAGCCCTCGGCGCGGATGGCAAGCGCGCTCGCTTTCCGGTGATCTACACATTCGGCGTCGATCCGATGCAGCAATACCTAGTCGAGGTGGAACCGGGGCGCTTGCAGTCGTTCTTGTTTGCCTGGGATACGCGCCCAAAGGGGGAGGGCGGTCAGCGTTGGTTCCACCTGCAACCCGACGAGTACATCGAGCCTGGCGATCCGCTACACTGGACCGGACCAAGCTACAACTGGAACTACGCGTGCGCCGATTGCCACTCGACGGCGGTGAAGAAGAACTACGACCGAGCGTCGAAGCGC
>CALLDH010000148.1 GCA_937998345.1 uncultured bacterium
CGCCCGATGAATCTGGTCGAAGAGCGACCTGTCGCGCTTGCGTACGACCGGAAGCACCTGCCGAAGCCCGCCCCCACTCACAGGCAAAAAGGGAGATCACGATGACCAAGTCAGATCACAAGGACACTGACGCTGGCACCGTCGCTGACCCTGGCCCTGGCCCGATCGCTGGCACTGTCGCTGACACTGGCACCGTCGCTGACACTGGCACTGTCGCTGACACTGACACTGGCACTGGCACTAGCACTGGCAATGTCGCTGGCACTGTCGCTGGCAATGGCAATGGCAATGGCAATGGCAGAATCAACCCTTTCGAAAAGGGGTCTGACCCCTTGTTCTGGCAGTGGCTAGGGTTCGGGGATCGCCTCTTGCGCCTTTTCCCAGATGTCCGTTGTTCCGATCACGTCGACGATCATCACTGCCTCGGCGGCTGAGATATTGTCTTGCTTTGGGGTGCTGATGTCCAGCCAGCCGGCGATGCGCCTTGCGATCGTCAGGCGGGTCGCCAACTCGACTCGGGCGCGGGCCAAGCTCCCAAAGCGGGACCATCGCATCGACCAGACCTCGTCGGCAAGCCAATCGCCGAACACCCTGTTTGGGGAGACCGGATCGACAACACGCTGTCCTGCTTTCTCGAACGAATCGGCCCATGGGCGATCGAGCTCTGTCGGTTCGCGACGGTCTACCAAGAAGCCGATCGCCCCCCCAAACCATCGGGCTGCGGCTGCCGCGCGTGACGGCCCGTCGAACTCGAGCAGTTCGTCGACCACTGCTGACCAGGTCATGCCGTCGAGTTGCGGAAAGGGCTGCGCCTCGAGCACTGTCATCAGATTCTTTCCTTCGATCAACCCTCCGATGAGCCCCGCCTCGCGCTCGGCGTACTCGGCAAAGGACAGCGACTCGGCCGCCGACCAGGCGACATCGTCGAGGACCGCGTGCTCGGGCTTCAGTTCGCCATTCGAATCGAGCAGGTTGGGTCGCGCCACCTCCGCGGTGACCGGTGGCAGCGGTCCGAGCGTGCGGCAGGTGCACCGATGCTGCGTGGAGACGCGGCCGCCTGCCGGTGTCGCCGTCAACGCGTATGGGAATTGAATGCACGGGCTCGGTTTCATCTCGGAGCCGAGCTGAGAATGAATCGCACATCCTTGCTCGCTCCAGAACACACAGCGGCCGTTGTCACTCCGCATCATCAGGACCGCAGCCTCTTCGCCTTCGTGGCGGTCGATCGCATCGGCTGAGATCATCGCGAGCATCTCGCAGT
This sequence comes from uncultured bacterium, assembly GCA_937998345.1. Lineage (GTDB taxonomy): Bacteria > Myxococcota_A > Polyangia > Polyangiales > Houyiibacteriaceae > SG8-38. Next base: position 1,262 of record CALLDH010000148.1, read on the forward strand.
CTTCGTCGCTGAGCGCACCCACGGCATGAATGTCACTGCAACAAAGCCCGTCCCCGACGCAATCAAAGCGCGCGCCGGGGCGGACCAGCAATGGCTCCCGTCTCGCAAGAACGGTCATGAGCTCGCCAAGCGGGGCGCGGGAGCAAGATAGAGGAGCTCTACCCCGGGCATCACCAGCTCGTCGCCGCCTGGATTGACCTGCTCCTCGCCCGTCTCTGGATCTCGAAACCCGATCACCAGGCAACCGGTGGTGGCGCGAACCTGCTGACTCACGCGGTCGAACGTTTCCGGTGCGTCGATGCCTTCGGGAAGCAGGCCGACGTACAGATTCTGGTGCCCGTCGAACACCATGCGACTCGTGGCATCGGCGACGCCTGGGTAGACGACGGTGTGCGCCAATAGCGAATAACCGACGCGGCGGGTCTCGACGACTTCGTCACTGCCCGCGGCGCGCGCGTGCTGCACGTTCTCGGAGTCCAGAACCTCCGCGATGATACGGATGGGTTTCATTCGATCCTTGGCCACCGGGCTCTTGGTCATCGCGGAACGAATCGTGAACACCGTGAGGATGGTCGTGGCGTCGGCTTGCTGTGGCTTCACCCGCCGGGAGCCGGTCACGATTACGGTCGATGCGTAGGCGATGCGCGCTTTGTCGAGCTCGCTCTCTTTCGTTGGGTCGCCTTGCACCCACATGAACTCCGGAGCCAACTCCCGCGGGCGCTCGTAGGGGCCGAAGAGAACGACCCGCTGCTCCTCGAAGTCGATTTCCTTGCTGAGCACGTCGAGCAACATGCCACTGCCCATTTCGTAGCCGCAGACGACGATGTGATTGACGTAACCGCTCATTCGAAACTGCTCCTCTCGGATGCTCAAAACCGCGTGTAACAGGCTGTGGCCGATGATGCCCGCAAAAAGAGCCAGGGTGAAAAGGCCCCCGACCATCATCACGCCTCCGATGACCCGACCCAAAGTGGTCGCCGGCGTGATGTCACCGAAGCCGACAGTGGTGATCGTGACCAACGCCCACCAGAGCCCGTCCCCGAGGTTGCTCATCTCCGGGTTCACGGAGCGTTCGACCAAGAAAAGGCTGATTCCGCCTAGGATCGTCTCCACGCCCAGAACGGCGAACGCAAAGGTGAACAGCAAGCGGTCCTCCTCGAATGCGTGCATCAGCCCCCGGAACGGGTTGGCGTAGCGGAAGAGCTTCCTCGTTCTCAGAAGACGTAAGAGACGCAACGCGCGCAACCCACGCAGAGCCGGCACTAATGCGAGAACGGTGAGGATGTCGATCAGCATCATCGGGGTGAGTGCAAATCGAACCCGCCCGAAGATCTCGGTGCGAAGCTTGCCCAAGGGGGGCTTGTTGAATACCTGGAGCTCGGGCGGGCGAAACGTCAGGATCCGCGTGCTGACCTCGATCGCGAAGAGCCACAGAAGGATCCGATCGATCCTTTGAAGGATCTGATCACCCCGCGAGCCATCGGAGAAAAACGGCTCGGCAAGCAGAACCACGATCGACAAGATGATCAGCGTCCAGACGGCCGACTCGACCACCCGGTACGCCTGGGTGCGCGGGTCGTGAAACGCAGCATGCAGAAAGTCGCGCGCGGACATGCGCGGCGAGCATCAATGGAGGGAGCGCCGGTGTCAACTGCCCGCAAGACAGTTAGGCTACTTACTCTGCAGCGACCGGAGTCTGCTCGACCTCGTCAAGCTCGATCGCGTCGGCAAGGATTTCAGCGATGTCGCGTTGGCCGATCTCCTCTTCCTTCTCCTGGTCCTTGAGGCCATCGGTCAGCATGGTCATGCAGAAGGGGCAGCCGCTCGCGATCGTCGTCGCGCCGGTCTCGAGGAGTTGCAGCGTGCGCTTGTTGTTGACGCGCTCTGGCCCCTGCTCTTCCATGAACATCTGGGCGCCGCCGGCTCCGCAGCACAGGCCCTTCTTGCGGTTCCAATACGGGACCTCGGTCAGCTCGAGGCCCTCGATCGCCTCGAGAATCTGACGGGGCGAGTCGTAGACCTGGTTGTAGCGGCCGAGGTAACAGCTGTCGTGGTAGACGACTTTGCCCTTCACGGCCTTCGACGGAACGAGCTTGCCCGCGACGAGCAAGCCGTTGAGGAAGTCGCTGTGATGCACGACGTCGTAGGCCCCGCCGAAATCGCCATACTCGTTGCCGAGCGTATTGAAGCAGTGTGGACACGCCGTGATGATCGTCTTCTTGGACGCCTCGTAGCCATTGAGCGTCTCGATGTTCTGCTCGGCGAGCATCTGGAAGAGGTATTCATTGCCTGCCCGACGCGCAGGGTCCCCTGTGCAGGTCTCTTCGGTGCCGAGAATCGCGAAGTCGACCCGCGCCTTCTTCAAGAGTTTGGATACCGCGCGGGCAACCTTCTTGGCGCGATCATCGTAGCTGGCGGCGCAGCCAACCCAGTACAGGACCTCGGCGTCGGGCTTGTCGCTCAGTAGCGGGATGTCGAGGCCGTCGGCCCAGTCGCCCCGATCCATCGCGGAGATGTTCCACGGGTTGCCGTTGGTCTCGATGCCATTGAACGCGCCCTGGAGCTCGCCGGGGAACTCGTTCTTCATCATGACTTCCTCGCGACGCATGCCGACGATCTTGTCGACGTAGGAAATCATGACGGGGCACTGCTCCTCGCACGCGCGACACGAGGTGCACCCCCAAATCACGTCCGGGTGAAGAATGTTCGGAACGAGGTCGACGACCGTCTCCCCGACGAAGTAGCCGCCCTCGGGCGCTGCTGGAAAGGTGTGAATGGGCTCGTCGCCCTCACTTGGCTTCGGCGGCGCCGCTGGCGCATCACTCGGCTCCTCAACCAGTGCAGCTTTGCCGAACATGTCCTTTTCTGTGGCGTAAAGGTGGTCTCGGATCGCCAACGTGAGGTGCTTGGGCGAAAGCTTCTTACCGGTGATGTAGGCCGGGCAGTTGTCGCTGCAGCGCCCGCACTCGGTGCAGGTGTACAGGTCCATGATCTGACTGTAGTTGAGGTCGCTGAGCCGATTGATCCCGAGCGACTCTTCCCGCTCCACCTTGCCTTCGAGGTCGTCTACTTTCGGAAGCGCGTTTGGCCGGCGCTCATACGCGAAGACGTTTGGAATGACGGTGAGCACGTGGAAGTGCTTCGAGTACGGAAGGATATTCAGGAAGATCAACACGAACGCCGAGTGCCACCAGAAGCCCGCGTGCTGGAGCCCGGTAACCAGGCTCGTGCTGTCCACGTTCGAAAGCAGCTGCGCGAAGATACCGCCGAAGGGCTCCCACCAGCCGGCATGGATCGGCTCCCCGTAGGCGCGCGAATCGAGCACGAGCGACGACCCGACATAAAGGAAGTCCGCGAGCATCATCGTGATGATGATGAACAGAATCAGAATCGGCTCCGTGAAGATGTAGCGGTTGGCGTGGTGCCCAAGCGTCATCCGAGGCTTATCCTTGACGGCCTTCGGGTCACCGCTGTCCTCACCGCGCTTCACCCAGCGTAGGTAGAGGAACAGGATCGAGCCCACGATCGCGGCGAACGCGGCGAGCTCCTTGACGAAGGAGTACAACTTGCCGAACAGATGTTCGGTGCTCAGGAGGCCCCAGAAATTGAACCCGGGCTCGAAGCCACGTCCCCAGAGCATGAGGCTATTGAGAAGGAGCACTTGGAAGGCGATGAAGATGCCCACGTGGGCGAACCCGGCCAAGGTGTAGTTGGGCATTTTCTTCTGCCCAAAGGCGTAGACCAATAGGGTCTTCGTGCGGTCGGCGACCTGTTCGCCAGTCCACGCGAAACGGGGGTCCGGAACGCCGACCTTGACCTGCCGCAGCCGCCGAAATGCGGACCACGAGAAAAATCCGAGCGTGCTCACCAACAGCAACGTCATCCAAATCGGACCCATCGTCTTCTCCCTGACTTCAAGCGCGGAATCAGTGCAAACGTAGGCTCGCGCTGCGCGAAGGTTTAGAGGTGCTGCGCGGCGAAGTCAACCGCCGCGCTGTATGCGACCGGGCCCCCGAGGGCCGCTTCCACTATCATTCCGGGGTGGGCCGCTTGGGGCTGATATTTCTGCTGGGGGTCGCTGCATGCGCGTCCCCAACGCTGCGCACCGTGCCTCGCCTGGTCGACGGACGGGTCGAACACGGTTCGTTCGTGTCTCCGTACGCATACGAGTGGTTCATCGAGGGCGAGATGTCCGCCGTCAAAGGCCAACACGACGAGGCCGCGATGGCGTTCGAGGCTGCGACTGCTGCGCCAGCCGATGACGTGATGCTCCTGACCCGGCTGGCGGAAGAGTACGAGCTCAGTGGGGAGTCCCGTCGCGCCGACCGGACCCTGGCCGTAGCAAGACGCTTCTATCCAGAGTCGGCGAGGGTCGCACTCACAGAGGGGCGCATTCAGCGAGCCCGAGGGGCCGACCTCGAAGCCCTGTCATCATTCGCTCGCGCCAGCCAGTTGGAGCCAGCATGGGATGCCGGGGTCATCGCGATCGCTGAAACACTCGTTGCGACCGGACATCCCCAACGGGCGAAGGCAATCCTCCTCGAGTACGTCGCGACCTCGTTGGAAACGCGCTCCGACCAAGCTCGGCGGGTCTTGATCGACCTGGCACTCCGCATGGGGGATGCGGAAACCTTACAGCGGACCCTGTCGCTCGATCCGAGCTCGACCCCGACGAAGCGCGCCCACGCGGCCGGACTGCTGGCTCTCGAGGTAGGCCAACCGGCATTGGCAGCGCGAATACTCGCGGAGGCTTTGGACGCACCCGAGAACATGGTTCTGTGGGTGCGCGCGCTGGTCGAGAGCGGCGCCCGGCAAGAAGCAGCCGGGTTCTTGGCAACGGCAGACAGCGAGCGGCTCGGGGGAGTGCGCGAGCATGTCGAGCTGCTGTTGGAGATTGGCGAGGTCGATGCAGCCCTCCAGTTGTTGGCCACAGCGGAGACCTCTCCGCAGGTCGAGTACTCGAAGGGGCGCGCCCTACTCTCGCGCGGTGACTACATCGAGGCGGCAACGGTCCTAGCCGATGTCCCGTTCGGCGCGGCAAGCTTCGAAGCCTCGCGGATAGCGCTCGCCGAATGCTCGATATCTCAAGACAGGCAGGGCGCGGCAGCAGAAGCGCTGAGCCAGGCGCCACATGAATCACTCGCTATCAGAACAATGCTTGCGGACATCTATCTCGAAGCAGGTGACGTGCGCGCGAGCCTCAAGCTTTTCGATCCGAAGCGCCCGGCGGAGCGCGCCGTAATCGCCGCCCTCTTCGAACGCGCAGGTCGATTTGAGGAGGCAGCGGCCTACTACGCAAACATCAAGTCCGATCCTGCGGACGAGCCAGGGCTCCGCGCGCGCGCTTCGGCCGAGCGACTGGTTGCGCACGGGCATCGCCGAAGCGCGATTGCCATTCTCGAGCGATGGACTGCACTCGCCCCAGACGACCTCTACGCGCGGGTTCGCCTGGTGGAGCTACTTCAGGCCGACAACCAGGTCGAGAGCGCCGAAAAGAAGGGCCGTCGTACGCTCGAAGTCATCGGAGATCCGCTGCTCCGCGCGCATCTCGTCGAGATCCTCGCGTCGCCGGCTGCCCCAGCGCAGTGATGCAGCGAGCGAGGGTCAGTACTCGCCGAACAGATCTTGAATCCGAACGTCGAGCGCAGTCGCGATCTTATAGAGCGAGCTAATCGAGGCGCTTGATTCTGCTCGCTCGATCTGGGACAGGAGCGAGACGCTCAGTCCGGTTCGGCGAGCCATCTGCTTCAGCGTCAAGCCGCGATCCTTGCGGAGCCCGCGAATCGTCTCACCGATGACGCGGTGCAGGTTCTCTTCAGGAGTCCGAAGGAGGCCCTTCTTGCGCATCACGCGATCGAGAACCTCGCGAAACTCGTCGGGGTTGAAGGGCTTCTTGAGATAGTCGACCGCATCGAGCTTCATCGACTGGACAGCCGTGTCGAGCGATGGGTAGCCGGTGAAGATCACGACGGCCACATCGCTGTCGACCCGCCGAATCTGTTCGAGAACTTCGACGCCGCCGAGACCGGGCATCATCAGGTCGAGCACGACGAGATGATACCCGCCGTCCTTGACCTCTTCAGGTGCGTCCTTCGCATTGGCAAGGGTGGTGACCTCGAAGCCGTCCTTGGTGAGGAACGTCTCCATGAACTCCAAGATCGCTTGGTCGTCGTCAACGACGAGAACTCTTACCGGTGGTAACGCCTTTGCCATCATGCCTCCGCTGCAATTGTAATTGCAGTGTTCAATTCTAGTCGGGGCGAGAGGATTTGAACCTCCGACCTCACGGTCCCGAACCGTGCGCGCTACCAAGCTG
>CALLDH010000149.1 GCA_937998345.1 uncultured bacterium
CCCGGGTTTCCGATGTTCATCGAGATGATTTCGTAACCCCGACGCTCCATCTCGTGCGCGCGCTGCGCCAGCTGCCCGCGTATCTCGTAGCGGACGTCGTGCAGGTTATCGCTAGTCTTGATTTCAGTGCTCATCGATTACACCAACCTTCAGAGGTTAGCATCCCGCGCCTGATGCGAGGGGCTTAGTGAAAAACACAGGAAAAACAACCGGCCGTGCGGCCACGTCCGCTACGATCTTGGTCACGATGACGTCGTAGCTTTCGCGCTGAACGGGCAAGGTGCTGATTTTAGGCGACCTTGGGATCAAATTGGATCTACCATGGCGAGGATCTCGTCTGCGAGTGTGAAGCCCCATTCGCCGGGTCTTCACTCGTCGATTGGAAGACCCACGAGCACACACCAAATCGCACGACGAGTGCCCTCAACACGAGGACGAGGCCATGAACGACAAGAAGGTGGACAACGGCGTCAACGTTGAAGCGCTGCTCGGCGCACGCGAAGCCCTTCGGGACGCGCCGGATGGGGCCAAATTCGCCTGGCGCGCAACCTGCAAGTGGATCAGCGGAACCCATAGCCGCTCGACCGTCAATGGCTTTTTTGGGCTCGGCACGGAGCAGAAGCACCGAACAGAGTTCACCTTCGAAGCGGATCACCCGGAGATCTTCGCCTCCGAGGATAATGGGGCTACACCCGTTGAGTTGGTGCTCGCGGGGCTGGCCAGTTGCCTCACGGCCGGCATTGCTTCGGTGGCCCAGAACCGGGACATTCAACTTCGGGCGGTGACCGCAACGCTCGAGGGCGGGATGGATATCCAGGGAATCCTCGGCATCGACAAGGACGTGCGCACCGGCTTCGACGGGATCAAGGTGACGTACGAGATCGACGCCGATGCGTCGAAGGACGACATCGAGGCTTTGGTCGCCCAGTCGCAGAAACGGTCGGCGGTGTTCGACATCGTCACCAACCCGACAAACGTCACAGTCGAGGTCGTCTGACCTGCGAGTGCCAGGGTTCGGCGAGGTTTGAGTGACCGTCCGTACCAGTGCCGTCGTCTTGGGAGCCGGACATGCCGGCCTAGCCATGAGTCGCTGTCTCACCGAGCGTTCGATCGACCATGTGGTCCTCGAGCGCGGCGAGGTGGCCAACTCATGGAAGACCGAGCGCTGGGACTCGCTGCGCCTTCTGACGCCCAACTGGCAGAGTCGCTTGCCGGGGTGCGCGTACGAGTATGATGACCCGGACGACTTCATGACGATGCTCGAAGTCATCGGATTCATGGAGCACTATGCCCAGGTTATCTCTGCGCCGGTCGAGACTCACACGACGGTGACATCCGTTCGTCGCAACGACGACGGCTACAGAATCGAGACCACTCGGGGAAGCTGGCAATGTCGGGCCGTGGTCCTCGCGGCAGGGGCCTGCAACATCCCCAATGTACCCCGAGTGACTGAGGCGCTTCCATTGTTTGTCGAGACGCTCACACCGATGCGGTACCGGAACCCGACGCAGCTCCCCGAGGGCGGTGTGCTGCTCGTGGGCGCCTCCTCGACCGGCCTCCAACTCGCGCACGAGATCCATTCGTCGGGCAGGCCCGTGACCCTTGCGGTCGGCGAGCACGTCAGGATGCCCAGGGTCTACCGCGGCAAGGACATCCTGTGGTGGATGGACGCTGCCGGCCTGCTCGACGTCACCTGGGACGAGGTGGACGACATCCGCAGAGCACGCAATGTACCGTCTCCCCAGTTGATCGGGTCGGATGAACGAGCGACCTTGGACCTGAACGGTCTTTCAAAGATGGGGGTGAAGCTCGTTGGCCGTTTCGCGGGAGTCAATGGCCACAAAGCGCAGTTCTCGGGGTCTCTGCCCAACGTGTGCGCGCTGGCCGACCTCAAGATGAACAGATTACTCAAGACCGTGGACGAATGGGCGCTGGAGCACGATCTCGACGACGCAGTCGGCCCAGTCGAGCGATTCGAGCTGACACGGTTACCTGCATCTCCTCCCCTCAGCATCGATCTCGGCAGCGGTGAGATTCGCACTGTGATCTGGGCGACTGGATTTCACCCGGACTATTCCTGGCTGGATGTGCCAGTGCTCGATCGCAAAGGTCGAATCCGCCACGAGGCCGGCGTCGTCGACTCACCGGGGATGTATTTGATGGGCCTGAACTTCCTCCGTCGTCGCAAGTCTTCGTTCATTCACGGAGCCGGAGATGATGCGCGCGATCTCAGCGATCACCTGCTTGGCTATCTGGACGCCACCGGATGATGGGAGCGATCTTCCCAGGTTGAAACTAGGATGCCCAGATGCCGGTCATCTCGGCGCCTGCTTTGCTCTGAATTCGAACCTGGGAGGGTTTCGTTGTCGGCGATGCTGGGAAGGTTGGCTTAGGCGCAATTGCTGGCCGAGGCACTTCCGAGTTGATGACAGGTGGCTGGTCAGTTAGCGTTCGGCCCATGAACAGAGGGTCTTTTGCGGCAATGCTCATTTTGGCGGTCGTGGTCTGCACAGCCGGCTCCGTTTCTGCCCAAA
>CALLDH010000150.1 GCA_937998345.1 uncultured bacterium
CCAAGCGCGCTCTGCCCCTGGAGAATCACCCGGTCCCAGGTCATGCCGTTTGGCGCACCGTCCTCCAACATCTCCGCGACGTGTCCGGACTCAATGTGACGTCGGAGCGTGGTGCCTCCGTGGGTGTGCGCTTCTGTCCGGATCAGGGGCCCGTCCAGCGAGGCTGACATCGAGTCGAGCAGGGCTGGCAAATCGTTGAAGTCGACGTAGCTGTTTCCCACGAAGAGGACATCCAGCGTGTCCCTCGCCGCCTGCGTCCCCGCGGGACCCGCCGCGACGGTTGAGAGGAAGCAGGCGATAAAGGCGAGTCGGCCGCCGTCCGACATGGGGACTTTGGGGCGCCGCTCTCTAGTCAATGCTGTTCCCTCCATCGGAGCCGTGGTCTAGCCGGCTACCTCAAGTCCTCCAACGTGGCGACGATCAGGGCCGTCTGATCCAACATCTCGATAAGACCATGTCGCATGCCGCGATCACCCGATTCGCGGGCCGCAAGAAGGTTCATGAGCTGCTGCTCGCGGCGCAGCGTGATCGTGCCGAACAGGTCAGGGGCCATCTGAGGACCTCTCCCGAACCTGCCCATCAACCAGGGGATGCTCTGTAGCTCGGCGTTCGCAACCGCAGAATTGGCTCGCAGATACGAGGCGAGGTCCGCGGCTGCAAAATTCCGGAGGTAGGTCTCGTCGTCCAGCAGGTCTTGGATCTGTGTCGGCCAGTCAAGCAAATGACGTCGAACGTCCACATCCTCAATTACTTCGAGCCCACCGGCCGCGATGAACGCATCGAGAGAGCCCGTTGTCACGTCCGCGGTAACCTGAGGGAGCAGGGGCCCGACGATAGTATCTGAGACCACCACCCCTGAGCCCTCCGCAACCCGGCCAAGGGCAGATGTGAGGTGCTCAGCTAGATTCGCATTCATGTCGTGCGCGTCGAGTGCCCGTTGGAGGGCCTCGCGAGCCGACTGCATCTCGCGAGCCACCACCTCGCGCTGGTCCCTCAGCTCATCCTCGCGATTTCGGTTGTCCCACCACGCGTCGAGGGCAAACGCAAGGAGGATGGACCCGACAATGACGCCTCCCTCCACGAAGACGCGGAGCCATGGGATGTCCTTTGACCGCAAATCAAGCTCCTTGGCGCTCTCTAACGGCTCTGCAGTTCTGCTGCGCACCACCATGCCGAGCCGCCCCGTGAGCTGCAAGGCGAACGGTGCGAACCGCCACGCTCGCCGCGACAGCAGCAACTGATTGATACTCATGCAGGCCCCTCCTGGACCTCCCGAGCATCGGGAGGAACGATGAGAGTGCGACCCACTCATCCAACCCAGGAGGGGAACCATGCGATTCTACACCGGCCGTCATCGATACTACTGCGGCATCGACCTGCACGCTCGCACCATGTACCTCTGCATCCTCGATCACGAGAGCGGCGACAAACTTCTCCATCGCAATCTGCGGTGTGACCCCGAGCTCTTCCTCGAGACTATCGCGCCCTACCGCTGCGACCTCGTCGTCGCCACCGAGTGCACCTTCTGCTGGTACTGGCTCGCCGATCTGTGCGCCCGCGAAGGCATCGCGTTCGTGCTCGGCCATGCCCTCTACATGAAGGCCATCCACGGCGGTAAGGCCAAGAACGATCGCGTCGACTCCCACAAGATCGCGGTGCTGCTCCGCGCCGGTGCCCTGCCCAAGGCCTACGTCTATCCCCCGGGCATGCGCGCTACCCGCGACCTGCTCCGCCGACGCCTCTTCTTCGTGCGCAAACGAGGCGAGCTGTTCGCCCATGTCCGAACCACCCACCACCAGTACAACCTGCCCACCCCGTCCGGCCAGCTCCTCTATCAGTGCAACCGAGCCAAGGTCCCCGACGCCTTCCTTGACCCCATCGTACGCACCAGCGTCGAGGCCGATCTCGCTCTGGCCGGCCACTACGATGGGCTCATCCGCTCCCTCGAGCGCACCCTTCTCAAGCAGGCCAAGGTCGAAGACCCCTCGACTCTCGACCTTCTCCAGACCATCCCAGGCGTTGGACCCATCCTTGCCCTCACGCTCCTCTACGAGCTCCACGACATCGCTCGCTTCAAGCGTGTCCAGCGCTTCCTATCCTATGCTCGCCTGGTCAAGAGCCAGAAGTCCTCGGCCGGCAAGGTCCTCGGCACCTCTGGCGCCAAGATCGGCAACGCCCATCTCAAGTGGGCCTTCAGTGAGGCCGCCGTCCTTTTCCTCCGCAAGAACCCCCGCGGCCAGAAGCACCTCGACCGCCTCCGCTCCAAGCACGGCAAGGGCAAGGCTCTCAGCATCCTCGCCGCTCGCCTCGGCAGGGCCAGCTACTACATGCTCCGCCGTGGCGTCGCCTTCGACATGGACCGCTTCATGAACTGACGCCTACGGAGGGGAGGCGGTGAGCCCGACTGTTAACTCGAGCCGGGTACCTGATATCGCCTGGTAGCCGCTCTGTTTGATTGGACACCGCCTCTCGCTCCGATCCACATACACACTCGGATCCTCGCCTATGGATGCTCTGCCCCTCACCCGAGCCCGCAGATAACTGGCCCATGGCTTCACCCATCCAGCCCGTACTCCTTTTGAATCGGACGGCATGAGGGCACGCATGATTTTCTAGAGTCGCAGGAACTCGTCTCCTGCTCCGGCTCACCCGCCGGATTGAACCTCAATAGGTGTTTGGTGCAGAGTCCCATCCACTCCGCGCCCGCTCCCTGAAATGAAGTCAGAGTCCCGAGGACCCGTCGCTCACTCCCTCGTCGCGCTGCTCCAGCAGCGCGTCACGGGATACCTCCGCACTCTTGACCCGAGGGGGCCTGATAGGTGTTAGAGGGCACACCCTGACGACGCGCAAAACGTGTTGCTAGCGGCAAACCGCCTCATCAAGCCGTAGGAAGCGAGCTGCGTTCCCGCAGAGAATGTCTCGCTTCTGCTGTTCTGTCAGGAACTCGGCCTCGAGAATGGCGTCGACGCCCTCGGCCAGGCTCGCGTCTGAGCCGAAGAGAATACGGTCACCGAAGCCCGCTCTGACCAGGCGGCCGAGGAATGCGTAGTACTCCTCCCGCGGGAAGAGGCTGGTCGTCTGTAGGAGTCCTACTTCGGCGTAGACCTGAGGATGATGATAGAGCGTGGCGACCATCTCGTCCGCCATCGGCCAACCAGAATGCACGACGGCCACGCGAACTGTGGGATACCGGCCAAGCGCCTCTTCGAGCAACAGCGGGTTCGCGAGCGCAGCGCGGTAGTTCAGGGTTACCAGGTCCGCGCCGGTACTAGGGTATCCGCCGCCCGGATAGCCCGGGCCCATGTGAATGAACACCGGGAGATCGTACTCCGCCGCGAGCGCGAAGTAGGGATCGAATTCGGCTCCGGACGGGCTGAGCCCCAGAAATTGGGTCGTGATCTCACCCAGCGCTTGAATCCTGCCGGCCTCGATCTCATCGCGGAGCCATTCGAGATCCGGCCAATCAGCGCCCCCCTCGAAACAGGGGCGACCCCACATGACGATGACTCCATTCTCGCAGGGGAATAGCAGGCTCGGAATCACCCCAACATGGTCGGCGATCCCGTCTTGCCATGCGAACAGGATGTTCGGTACGCCGGTGAGCACCACATGGCGGACGTTGAAGGCATCAATCTCCTCCAGGTCGGCTTCCAGATTGTCCCGGTACTCATCGATCTCCCCCGGGCGCATCGGAGCGTGGAGATGCACGTCGATCACAGGCGGCCGCTCGCGTGACTGCTGTCCGGGGGCCGGGATCGGCAGGACGCCCGCGAGGACAACGACGGCAAGGACCCTTGAGATCATGG
>CALLDH010000151.1 GCA_937998345.1 uncultured bacterium
TCAACTTCGACTGTGTCGGGCGGCGGCGCCTCGACGACGTTCGACGGTGCGGCGGGTTCTTCTCGGCTCCTGCAACCGAAGACAACGAGGCCGAGGGCACAGCAAACCACGAGACGGGTCATACGGGGCCCTGGGACGAGGCCGGGCGCCCGCACCTCGGCGGCGCGCCCCGTCGTCTTGTCTAGATGCACATTTCGACGGCGCGTTGGGCGCACTCGGTGATGGCGTTCTGATTGGAGAGGCAGTTCCCGCAACTGATACGGTTTCCACCGATCGCATACCAGCAATCGCCGTTGCCTTGATCGATGCAGAAGTCGAGGGATTGGCCGTTCGGGCAAGGAATGACCGCACCGACGCTCGGATCGTCCGTCGCGCAGATGACGTTGCCTCCACCGCCGCCGCCGGGAGGAGTGCCGGTGTAGGTCACGTCCACGCTCGTCCTGACGGGGTTCGAAACGCCACCGTTCGCCCCGGAAATGCAAGTGTAGAAATCGAAGGCACCCGAAGCGACGTTCTCTGGGATGTTGACCGGAATCTGAATGAGTCCCGTGGTCTCCGCGCTTGGAACGCTAATCAGGAAATAGTCGTCCGCTCCGATCACTTGCACGTAGCAATCCACGTAGCCCGTGGGCGAATCGTAGCCCACCTCGATGACCGTTTGATCTCCGCTGTCCGTTTCCCGATCGGCTCCTCCGGTGATCGTGGGCGCATCCGCAGTGCCGGAGCTTGCAGGTGGTTGGCCGGCCACGCGCTCCGCGCCCGGGATCACGATGACCTGAGAAAGGGCGTTCGGATCCGACGGATCGACAAGACCGGAGTCGCTATTGCTGTCGCCGCCGCAACCGACGACGAGCAAGGAGAGAAGCCCAGGGATGAGTGCTGCGAGGTGTACCTTGTTCATGTGGACGATTATCCTGAAACGCGAGCGGCGCCGTCCACAAATCTGCGGCCCGCGAGCTGTCTGGGTCATCAGTAGCCCTTGATCGAAGTTCGGTTCTCGTAGCCAGCCGGAAACGAGTACGTGAAGCCGACGGACGGCTCTAGCCAGGAGCGGTTGCTGGGGAAGAACTGACCTTGGAACGTGTAGCCAGCGCCGAAGCCGATTTCGAGGTCGGCCTGGCGGGCGACGCGGATCTGCATGCCTATTCGTCCGTGGAAGCCCGGGGTGAAGCGGTATTGGTTGGTTCCGGTGCAGTACCAGGCGTTGCAGAGGATCTGCGTTTCGTTGAGGTGCCACCAATTGAAGTCGAACCAACCGTCGAGGAACGGGGCAACACGGGTTCGATTGGGGGTGACGAAGCGCATGCCTAGCGAGAAGTAGATATTGGTCAGGGTCTCTCGTCGGGTGTCCGCGGGGGCGCCTGGGAGGTTCTTGAGATTGAGGCCGTTTCCGCGGAAGCCGAGCGCGACCATGGGCACCCACCATTTGTAGTTCCAGCCGATGCGCGCATCTACGGTACCGCCAGGACGAACGATGTCTCGGTCGACGCCGTTCCAGAGCATGACGCCAACGTCGATGCCGACCTCGATGTGGGGGTAGCCAACCTTCGAGGGGTCGTCGTATTGCGCGCTTGCCGCGTTGGCGACGGTCGTTGTGCCGATGGCGAGCATCAGCGCAAGCGCCATCGTTCGCCGTATCACGGACTTCCCCCTAGCTTCTCGAGCTCGGCAGCGTATTGCTCCGCTGCTTTCATGCGCCCCATCTGCTGGTTGTAGCCGGCTAGTAGTCGCAGAATGTCGCGGTTGGCGGGGTAGCGCTGACGCATGCGCTCGAGTGTTTTCAACGAAGCGGCTTGCTGCCCACTGTCGAACTGGGCCACCGCGTACACATAACCGAACCGAATGACTTCTGGGCGCATCTCGTGGGCACGGCGCAGGTGCGCCATCGCCTCTGAAGATTGCCCGAGCCGTATGAGCGTGAGGCCAAGTGCGAACTCGACGGAGCCGCGATCTGCGGCGGCCTTCAGCGCTTCACGAAGTACCGTCTCCGCCTCTTCGTCTCGCTGCTGGCTTCGGTAGAGGTCCGCGAGGTTCACATAGGCGGCCGTGAACGTGGGATCGATATCGAGAGTTTCGCGTAGATTGCCCTCGGCATGCTCGACGTCGCCGGCAAGAAGCGCCACATGCGCGAGGTCGACCAGGCCTTCCCCTCGGTCGGCGTTAAACGTCCTGGCTTCGATGTACTCCGCCGTCGCTGCCTTCAGCGCGGCACGGTCCGACTCGCTCCACGCACCCGCGTGAGTCCCGAGCAGTGCGGCAACGGCTTCGATTCGCACCGTGCGCACCGGGTCGCGGAGCAGCTCGCGAGCAACTTCTGGACGTTGCTCGGTTGGCAGATCTCTGGAGGCGACGGCGACGGTCCGGCGTACGATGGGGCTCGGGTCGCGTGCAGCGCGCATCAGCAGGGCGGGCAGCGCGGGTGAGGCCAGATTGCGGAGCTCGAGGAGGGCGGTCGCGCGTATGATCGCAGGAGCAGTACCGGTTGCGACGAGCTCGACCAGCCCAGGCTCGCCTTCAGGTTGCTGCATCCTCGCGGCATGAAGCACCTCGGCAAACACATCATCAGTCCGCTTATCGAAGTGCTTATCGATGTGACCCTCGGCCCACTCGGCGCTCTTCTTCGAGTGACAGCCGGTGCACGCATCGGGCGCGCCGATCTTCGCGGCAAGCGCGGGACGCGGGAGCCCGAATCGATGGTCTGCGCGTTCATCGATCACCATGTAGGTGCGCTGCGGCATGTGACAGTCGGTACAGAGGCTGCCATCGGTCCCGGGCTCGTGAAAATAATGCTTCGGGTCGTCATAGGTCGCGGCTTTGTGGCATCGGGTGCACAGCGCGTTGCCCTCGGCACGGAGCTCAGCGGTGTGTCCGTCGTGACAGTCGCTGCAGACCACGCCCGCCGCGTGCATCCTGCTCTGCAGGAACGATCCGTAGACATAGACCTCGTCTTTGATCTGACCGTCGTCGAAGTAGAGGAGCTCGTCCAAGGCGGCGAGGCGATACCGGTCATGGTAGCTCG
>CALLDH010000152.1 GCA_937998345.1 uncultured bacterium
GCGTATCTGATCTTTGCGGGCATCTCGACGCCTCTGGTTCTCTCGGTTCACTCGGTCGTTTCGTTCGACTTCGCGACCTCGGTGGTTCCAGGCTGGCACACCACGATTTTCCCGCCGTACTTCGTTGCCGGCGCCGTGTTCAGCGGATTCGCGCTCGTGATGACGCTGATGTTGATCTGCCGCTCGATCTTCAAGCTGCAGAACATCGTCACCATCAGGCACCTGGACTTGATGAACAAGTTCATGCTCGGGACGGCCCTTCTGGTTGGTTACGCCTACGCGATGGAGTTCTTCATCGCCTGGTACTCGTCCAACCCATATGAGCAATGGGTCTTCTTCCACAACCGACTCGGTTGGGGGCAGCTCGACAGCAAGGGCAACTGGGGCCCGCTGTGGTGGGCGTACTACGCGATGGTGTTCTGCAACGTCATCGTCCCGCAGATTTTCTGGTTCAAGCGAGCGCGAACGAGCGTGCCGATCATGTTCATCGCGAGCATTCTCATCAACATCGGCATGTGGTTCGAGCGCTTCGTGATCATCGTCACGTCGACGTACCAGGACTTCCTGCCGTCTTCCTGGGGCATGTTCCATCCGACGTTGATCGACATCCTGACGTACCTAGGCACGTTCGGACTGTTCTTCACGCTGTTCCTGCTCTTCGTTCGTTGGATTCCGATGATCGCCATCGCGGAGGTCAAAGGAAACCTGCCGGGGGCGCATCCCGACTTGCATGCTCTAGAGGCGCATGACGAGGAACCAAACGCGGCGGCCGCGCCGGTGCCGGCGGAGTGAGGCGAATCATGGCTAACCAAACAAAGACGCCTGCCCTTTACCTGGCCGAATACGAGACGCCGAACGCCATTGCGCTGGCTGCGATGAAGGTGCGCGACGCTGGCTACCAGAACTGGGATTGTCACACCCCGTACGCGATGCACGGCATGGACGAAGCAATGGGACTCAAGCCGACCCGGATCGGCATCATCTCCTTCATCTTCGGCATGTTCGGCGTCGGGCTTGCCGTGTTCATGATGCAGTACACGAATGCATTTGACTTCAACCTGCTGAACGTCGGGGCGGGTTATCCGCTTGTCATCGGCGGCAAGCCGCCCGGCGCGTTCCCGTCGATGGTGCCCATCATGTTCGAGCTCGGCATCCTTCTATGCGGATTCGCCACCCTGTTTGGCATGCTGCACCTCATCAAGTTGCCGATGCACAATCACCCGATTTTCGAATCGGACCGGTTTGAAGCCGCGTCGGACGACAAGTTCTTCCTCTCGATTGAGGCAGGCGATCAGAAATTCGACCTCAAGCGCACGAAGGCGCTCCTCGAGGCGACCAACCCGACCCATCTCGAGCTCATCGAAGAGGAGGTGCCGTGATGCGGATGCTTCTCATCACACTGGCCTTTGCGACGCTGTCCACCGGATGCATCGGGGGCGAGAGCGGCGAGCCGCCGGTCGTCGGTATCCGCAACATGTACAACCAGCCTCGTTACGACACGCAGGAGCGGCAGCCCTTCTTTGCGGACCAGCGGTCGATGCGGCCGCAGGTAGAAGGCACCGTCTCGCGCGAGATGGAGAAGGCCATGGCCATTGCAAGTGGTCGGAACGCCAACGACGACGCCTGGCTCATGGAAGTGCACCCGCAGCTCGTCGCTCAGAACGGAGGGCCAGCAGCCTTCCTGAGCCGGGGCAAGGAGCGTTACGACATCTACTGCGCACCGTGTCACTCGATTTCTGGTGACGGCAAGGGGATGGTCTCGCGACGCGCGGCGGCGCTTGGCGCGAGCGGCCTCGTCGCTCCTAGCTTCCATGACGACCGGTTGCGGCACATTCCCGATGGCCAGCTCTTCGCGACCATCACCAACGGGGTGCGCAACATGCCGTCCTACGCCCACAGCATCCCGGTCCACGACCGATGGGCCATCGTTCAGTACGTCCGCGCGCTGCAGCTGAGCCAAGCGCCAGCGCCCGAGAACACGGAGCAATCCCAGTGACCGAAGCGAACAAGAATGACTATCGAGTCGGGGACGACGGTTTCTGGTCGCGCGCCTGGGTTGCACCCCTCGTGCTCGCCATCGCCGGCGGCTTGGTCGCGGTCTTGACGGCCGATGCCGACAGGCTTGGCTACGCGTATCTCTTCGGCCTGTTCACGACCGCCACGTTCATGCTTGGCGGGCTCTTCCTGGTGCTGGTCCAGTTCCTCACTGCTTCTTACTGGGGCGTGTCCTCACGACGTATCGTCGAGGTGGTCATGTCCGGCGCGCCGGTGGTGGCTCTGTTAGCACTTCCTTTCATTGGAGGGGTGGCACTCGGCAAGATCGACATCTACGAAGAGTGGCAGAGCGCAGCCGCACACGGCGACCACGCTGACGAGCACGGAGACTCGGATTCCGAGTCGGATTCCGAGTCCGACAGCGATACCGACGAGCACAGCATGTTGGAGCTCGGCACGAGCGTCGCGCAGGCCCAGGATCACGGTGGCGACCAGGGTGACCATGGCGCAGAGTCCGCTCACGAAGAAGAGCACGCCCACACCTCTCAGGAGGCCGCGCTTCACCACGAGGTTGTCCGCCAGAAGACTGGCTACTTGAACACCACGGGCTGGGCGGCGCGTGGCATCGGCTACCTGATCGTCTGGTCCCTGATTGCCCTCATGTACTTCGGCTGGTCCAGGCGCCAAGACCAAGACCGGGATCCCAAACACACCTTGACGATGCAGAGCCTGGCGGCGCCATCGCTGATCCTCTTTGCCGGCTCGCTCACCTTCGCGGCCTTTGATTGGCTGATGTCGCTCGAGGCCGCCTGGTTCTCGACGATTTTCGGCGTGGTCATCTTTGCGGGCTCGGCGGTTGCGATCCTGGCCGTCACGATTCTCATCGGGCTGAGCCTCTACAAGCGGGGTCTGGTCGGCGACGCCATCAACGTCGAGCATTTCCACGACCTGAGCCGGCTCATGTTCGGCTTCGTCTGCTTCTGGACCTACGTCTCGTTTTCACAGTGGATGCTGATTTGGTACGCCGGCATTCCGGAGGAAGCCACCTGGTTCCACAAGCGCTGGGAGGGTGGCTGGCAGTTCGTGACCTACCTGCTGATCTTCGGCCACTTCGTCGCACCGTTCATGCTGCTCATCTCACGCGTGCAGAAGCGGGCGCTTCCCTGGCTCCAGGTGATGTGCTTCTGGCTGATCCTCATGCACATCGTGGACATCTACTGGTTCGTCATGCCGCAGGCCGGTGGCTTCCACGTCCAGCTCGCCGATATCGGTGCGCTGTTCTTCGTCGGGGGCGTCTTCTTTGCCTATGTCTTTTGGCAGCTCGGGCGGGTCCCCTTGTTGCCGGTCGGCGATCCACGGCTTCAGCGGAGCCTTCACCTCCACCAAATATACTGAGCGTGCACGGATGAGTACGAAGCAGAAAACACGATTTGCATCCTTCCACGGCCTTCTGATGGTTTCGGTCTTGATGGCGTTCGGGGCGGGCTGCGGCCAAGCAGACTCGGCAAGAGCGCCGGCGCCGGACGATGAGCGGGATATCGTTGCGAGAGCCCAGGAAGCGGCGCTCGAGGGCGGTACGATGCCAATCGATCAGGCGATGGCCGAGTACACCACCAAGGAGCGCCAGGCTTTTCCCGCTCTTTCACCGGAGCCTTCCGAAGACGAGTCTGCCCTGAGCGGTTGGTCGTTCAAGGGTGCGGTCGCGGTGGCGCCGGGTGAGGTCACGATGCCGCCAGAGTGCACCGGCGCCGGTGACCCCATGGCTTGCTGGGGACAGAAGCTCAGCAACAGCAAGGGGTGCATGGCCTGTCACTCGGTCGATGGCGAGAAGCAGCAGCCGTGTCCGAACTGGAAGGGCGTCTTTGGCACCGATCGGCTTCTGGTGAGCGGTGAGACGGTGACCGCGGACGAGGAGTATCTCGTCAACTCGATCACGAACTCTTGGGATCAGGTCGTTCAGGGTTACGGCAAGACGATGCCTCCGTACAACTTCCCCGAGCAGGAAGTGGAAGCGCTGGTTGCCTACCTCAAGTCGCTAGGAGAGGGCGGATGATGACCCAACTGCGCACGAGTACGGTAATGAGCCTCGCGTTGGCGCTGTCGTTTCTGTTGACGGGGTGCGAGGGCGCGAGCCCGGACAAAGCTGGGCTGAAATACAGCGAGGACCTCTACGACGGTTGCGTGCAGTGTCACGGCGAGAACGGCGAGGGCAACCAACAACTCGGGTCGCCTGCGATTGCCGGCCTCGAGCGCTGGTACATCAAGGCACAGCTTCGCAAGTTCAAGAAGAGCCAGCGCGGGTGGCACATCGATGACATGGCCGGCAAGCGAATGCAGCCGATGGCCATGGCGATGAATACCGACGAAAAGGTCGACCTGGTTGCAGCCTACGTAGCGAGCCTGCCACGGACGAACCCCGCGCCTACCCTCGAAGGGGGCAACCCCGAAACCGGCAAGATCTACTTCGCTACCTGTGTCCAGTGCCACGGGGCCGATGCACGGGGGAACATCGATGAGTTTGGCCCGCCACTGGCAGGCGCAAGCGACTGGTACCTGCTCACGCAGCTCCAGAACTTCAAGGCGGGCGCGCGGGGCACGCATCCAGACGACGTCACGGGGGCCAAGATGCGGCCATTTTCGATGACGTTGCCGACCGAACAGGCGATGAAAGACGTCATCGCCTACATTGGCACCTTATCGGAATAGGCTGCGAGGGTTTGACAGATGGCTGGTAGAACACGGGATCCCGATAGCGAGGCTTTTTTCTGGTGGAAGTGGACCATGATTGGCGCGGCCATCTTCATCGGCGTCGTTTTCGTCTTCATCCTGAACTGAGTGTGTAGAGGGACGAATGCTTCAAGGAATCTACGACTTCATCAAAGGGATCTTCGAGCCGCTCGGGGACTATCTGATCGGAACCGCCGTGCCGGTGGCATCCTCCTTCGCCAGTGATATCGACT
>CALLDH010000153.1 GCA_937998345.1 uncultured bacterium
GGGTCGGCGTGCTCACAGGTTCACCGGGTCTCGGAAAAACACGACACGGGGTTGCGCCGGACGAGGCGCCTTGCAGAGGTGGCCGGAGGGGCTTGGGGCCTGAGGCCACGCAAGGCGCCCCTCGGAGCTCGCGCCCAATCGGCGGTGGTTGCTGTCGTGCCGATTGTCACTCGCTACGCCGACTCCACCCCATGTCGCGTTTGTCCGAGCCCCTATGGACGACTCCTCACACGAAAAGGGGTCAGACCCCATTTTAAGCGGTTAAGTCCAAGCACGTCACACACGACGCCCCTCCGTACGTTGACTTCTACACAGGAGAACGGCTCGCGATGTGCGGCACAGCGAGCGGGGGGGAGGCTGGCCGTATATTGACGCAAAGAGACGGCCGAGCGAGTCCCGCTCGCGAGCACGTGCGTCGCTAGCCGTTCTCCGGTTGTGCAGTTGCCGCTGTCCGCGCCGGATTAACGTGCGGTTCGGAAGCTGTTGATGGTTTCGCGTTCGTCGTAGGCGTACGTGAAGCGGGTTGCTCGGCGGAATGCGTCGCCGTCTATGACGATGGGGTATTTGAGGTGGTCGATGGCGCCGGGTGGGATGTGGGGGAGGCCCAAGCGGCCGATGCCTAGCTTGAACACCGATGCCGGGACGGCGAGTGGGCGGCGCCCAGCTGCGCGCACGATCGTCGAGAGCGGCACCGGTGATGGCCCTGCAACGTTGAAGATCCCATGTAGCTTGTGGGCGAGCGCCGTGACGATGGCTTCGGCAGCGTCTTGCTCGTGAATGAAGTGAAAGAGCGGGTCGAAGCCCATGATCAGCGGGACGTTGGGGCCGCGCAGGAAGGAGGCAAGCGTCCCGTGCTTGCTTGGGCCGAGGGTGTAGACAATCCGCAGGACGGCTGTCGCGACTTCCGGGTAGCGCCACAGTGAGGAGGCGGCGTACAGGTCCGCGGCGACCAAGTCGGCGAGCTCCGGGAAGGTGTGGGCGGACATCGGAGGCTCGTCCTCCGTGTGATAAAGCGGGGAGTCCGCGGCCGCGCCGTAGAAAGTGTGGCGCCCAACAAAAACCGCCTGTTTCACCCCGTAGCTTTGGCAGTGATGCATGAACGCGCGAGTGCCGTAGAGGTTCACACGCATCCGGTCGGGGCTCTTGTGCACCAGGTGGGTCACGGTCGCCATGTGGATGGCGGCGTCGGGCCGGTGGTTCCGGAACACCTCTTCGGCGGGCCGCTTGCGAATGTCGGCTTGGAATAGCTCGATCGCTTCGGGCGCCTCGGGCCAGGGCCGGCGATCGATTCCGATCACCTCGTACCCGTGTTGGAGAAGTTTCAGCGCGGTCAAGCGCCCGAGCATCCCGCTGATACCTGTCACCAAAACTTTCATTACAGCACCAGATCTTCTTCGGAGATCTCCTGCTCCCTGAGCTGGCGTCCTTGTCGAATCAAGTCGCGAATGCGTTCTTTCACTTGAACGACCATTTCCGACACGACCTCGTCGCGCTCATGACCTGTGCCTTCAAAGTACATCGGCTTGCCGTAGAGCAGCTGAAACCTCGTTGGCTTGGGTACGAGCAGGATCCACTTCGTGATCGGCACGTACGGCACACCGAGCAGGCGGCCGAGCCTCTTGAGGTTGGCGATCGTAGGTAGCGCGTCGCCCCCGCCGACGAAGCCGAACGGCACGATCGGGCTCTTGGTTTCAAGCGCCAAGCGCATGAAGCCAGTCCCGAAGTCGACCAGCGAATCTGCGTCTTTTGCGAGCTTTGCGGTCCCGCGGGCGCCTTCGGGGAAAGCAAGGACGAGCCGCTCGGCATTCAGCAGGCGTCTGGCCTGATCCGGGTTCCCCGTGAACTGACCCATGCGGCTCATGACCTGCGAAACGCCCGGGAACTCGTGAATGAACTTGTCGATCATTGCGTGGGGGAGCCGTGGCGGCTCGGCGTCGAGCAACATAGACCCCATGACCATCATGCCGTCGATCGCGACCCCGCCCGAATGGTTGCCGACGAGGAGGCCCCGTCCTTCCGATGGCACGTGCTCGAGCCCGTACACGTGGACCTTGAAGTAGAATCGGTAAATCCAGGCAAACGCGGAGACGAAACGGGTCAAATCGTTCTTGTCTATCCCGTAGGGGTCGATCCCGAATTTGTTGAACTCGAGGTCGATTGCCTCGATGCGGGCTGCGATTTCTGGATCGATGGGGAGCAGGTTATCGAGCAAGGTGGCCTCGGCTGGTCCGGCGATCTCTATGTTGTCGCGGCCAAGAACGCAATCTCACTCCGCGTCGGACTTGCGGATTCCGAGTGCTCGCATCTTTTTGTAGAGGTGACTGCGCTCGAGGCCGAGGTCCGCGGCGGTCTTGGTCACGTGGCCCTCCCGAAACTCGAGGGCGCGCGTGATTAGGTCCCGCTCGACCGCTTCGACCATCTCTCGAAGTGGTGTTTCCGGCCGAAAATGACTCCCAGACGCCCCGTCCGGCGCGATCGGCAGCAGTGCTCGAGCCTGAGTTTCAGTGATGGTCTCATCCGGGGTGAGGATCACGAGGCGTTCGACCAGGTTCCGGAGCTCGCGGACGTTGCCAGGGTATCGATACGCTTCCAACAGCCCCATCGCGCCGGAGGTGATCTTCCTGCCGGGGCGGTCGTGCATTTCGCACGCCAGCGAGAGGAAGTGCTCGGCCAGCATTCGGACGTCCTCGATGCGCTCCCGCAACGGAGGGACGCTCAGCGGCACCACATTGAGCCGATCCAGCAGGTCCGCACGAAATCTGCCGGCTTCGATCTCCGCTTCGAGCGACTTGTTCGTCGCCGCCACGACCCGCACGTCGACCTTGATGGTGGAGCTTGCACCGACCCGCTCGACCTCGCCCTCCTGCAGCACGCGCAAGAGCTTCGCTTGCATCTGCGGCGGCATGTCGCCGACCTCATCGAGGAAGAGAGTACCGCCGTGAGCTCTTTCGAACTTCCCCCGACGCTGCTTGGTCGCTCCCGTAAAAGCGCCGGCCTCGTGTCCGAAAAGCTCGCTCTCGATGAGGCCCTCGGGAACCGCCGCACAGTTGAGCTTCTCTAGCGGCCCCTTGGCGCGGGCCGAGCCGGCATGAATCGCCGCTGCGACCAGCTCCTTACCCGTGCCTCTCTCTCCCAGAATCAACACCTGCGCATTCGAACGCGCTGCCAGCCCGATCTGCTCGCGCAGCCGGTCCATGCGAGGGCTCTGCCCGAGCAAGGCTTCGTTCGCTCCGTACCGGCGTCGAAGCTCCCGGTTCTCTTGCTGAAGCTGGCGAAGCTCCAGGCTCCGCTTCAACGAAAGCACTAGCCGGTCGCTGCCGATCGGCTTCTCGATGAAGTCGTCGGCTCCGCGCCTGGTGGCCTCCATCGCCACTTCGATCGTCGCATGCCCGCTCATCATGATCACGGGCGCCGTGAGGTCCTGCTTTCGCAGTTCATCGAGCATTGCCAGCCCGTCAATCCCCGGGAGCTGCACATCGAGCAGGATCGCGTCGAAGGTCTGCTTGTCGAGCTTGTCGAGTGCGATCTCGGCGCTGCCGGCGACCTCGACGTCGTAGCCTTCTAGGCCGAGCGCACGCGAAACGGACGTCAGGATGTTTCGCTCGTCGTCGACGACGAGGATCGTCGCGGCCGCCATATCGCTACGCTAGCACACGCTGCTCAGGCGCCGGATTTGCCCGACTGCGTTTTGAGGGGAATCGACCGGACATAGGTATCGGACGCCCGCTGATTGGCCTGCAGCCAGGGTGTGAGATCCTCAGGTGACTCGGGGCGCGCGTAGAGATAGCCCTGTGCCACGTCGCAGCCATGTTCCCGCATATACTCGAGCTGCGCTTCGGTTTCGACGCCCTCGGCGATCACCTCGAGCCCCAGGTTTTGCCCCAGACCGATGATCATTTTGGAGATTGGACCGCCACGGTCGTTCGACTCGACGCTCTGAACGAAGTTCTTGTCGATCTTCAAGGCGCTGAGCGGGAACTCATTCAGATAGGTCAAAGAGGAATAGCCGGTGCCGAAGTCGTCGATTGCGATGCGAACCCCGACGTCGCGGATCTCGCGAAGGAGCGCGCTCGCCTGCGCCGGGTCGGACATCAGGCAGCTTTCGGTCAGCTCGAGCTCCAGGAGCTCCGGTGGGAGCCTCGTCTCCTTGAGTGCGCTCCGGATCTTGTCGATCAGCATCGGGTCCTCGAACTGTTGCGCGGACACGTTCACGGCGATCCGCATCGGTGCGAAACGTTTGGCCTGCCACCTACGGATCTGCTCGCAGGCAGTTTGCAAGACCCACTCTCCAACCTGGTTGATCAGTCCAAACTCTTCGAGTCCCGCGATGAAGTGATACGGCGCGAGAAGACCCCGGGTCGGGCTCATCCATCGCAATAGCGCCTCGACCCCGATCACCGTTCCGGTCCGAAGACAGAGCTGTGGCTGGTAGACGAGCTCGAATTCGTTCCTTTCGACCGCGCGTCGCAGGGCCCATTCGAGCGCATGTCGTGACTGCGCCTCCTCCTGCATGGCATCCGCAAAGAACTGGTACCGGCCGCGGCCTGACGATTTGGCCTGGTACATCGCGAGGTCGGCCGCACGCAGGAGCTCGGACAGATCATTCCCGTTTTCCGGGTACATGGCGATGCCAATACTGATGGAGCTGTTGACCTCGCGCCCGTCGATCTGCGTGACCTCGCCGAGACTGGCGATGATTCGCTCGATGACCGGCAGAACTTCCTTGGCCTCGCTCACGCCTTCCAGCACCACCGCGAACTCGTCACCTCCGAGTCGAGCCACCGTGTCCTGGTCGCGAACGCTCGCCCGGATTCTCCGCGCCGCCTCGACCAGCAGCTTGTCGCCGATCTCGTGACCGAGCATGTCGTTGATCTCTTTGAAGCGATCCATGTCGAGGATCAGTGTCGCAACCCCGGAACCGCCTCTCATCGCGCGAGCGATCGCATGATCGACGCGCTCACGAAGCAGCGTCCGGTTTGGAAGTGAGGTGAGCTGGTCGAAGTGTGCCAGGCGCACGAGCTCTAGCTCGGTGCGTTTTCGCTCGATGGCATAGCGAATCACACGGTGCAGGTTTGCGCCATCGATGTGCCCCTTGACCAGATAGTCCTGTGCGCCTGCCTTGACCGAGCGAAGCGAGATCGCCTCATCCTCCCAGGCACTCACGATCACCAACGGGATGTCCGGATAAGAGGTCTGCAGGCTCGCAACCGTCTGCGTCCCCCGCGAGTCCGGTAGATTCAGGTCGGCAAGAATGACATCGGGGACGAGGTCCTCGGCCGACAACACGGCGTCGTTCAGGGTGCGGACATGCGTGACCCGGTAGTACGAGGATGTCACCCGCCGCAGCAGCCTGCGGATCAACTGCGCGTCGATCAGGCTGTCCTCCACCAGAAGGACGTCCCGGACCTCGCGCTCTTCGTCGTCTTCGCGCTTATCGAGCAACCGTCACCACCATCAAGAAATACCGTTCACAGCGCCTTATTACAGTGCTATGGTTTCAGAGGGGCGTCAAGGCTGATCCCAGCCGCCTGCATCACCGTGCTGCTCGGCAAGACACAAATATCGGCAATTTCCGGAACGAGGCGGATTCGCGTCCTGATCGCCTCGGGCAATCCAGAGCGAATCATGCTCGTCCGGGAGAGCCTTCATGCATGGCCCGAAGCCGTGGTCTGCCGCGTGGCGGTGAACCGCGAAGATGCGATCAATCAGTTTGAAAGTCATGCGCCGCACGTCGTTTGCTGGGACACCAGCCTCGGGGCGGAGCTCCCGGCCATCGCGCGCGGGATCTGCACGCTCCTGCTCAGAGACGAGTCGTGCGCGCTGCCCGAGGAACGTCCCTGGGAGATGGCGCTTCCAGACGCGTACGTCACCGGCCTGCAGCAATCGATCAACCGGGAGTACGAGTTGCGTCGCCTCTTGGTGCAGCTGCGAGACGCACACGGTAGTGAGACCCATAGCCGTCTGCTGCTCACGCGAGCGACCGATGGCATCGTCGTCGTCGATGCCGCTCATCGCGTGCTGTTCATCAACCCTGCTGCGTGCGCCTTGCTCAGCGTCGAGTGCGAAGGCCTCATTGGAGAGCCATTCGAGCATCCGATTCCCGAAGAGGGCGAGCCAGCGAGCTATCACGTGCAGCTCCCCAACGGTCTCGCGTCCCCGCTCACCGCCACCTCGATGGTTTCGATCTGGGATGGTCAGGAAGCCACGATCATTCAGCTGCAGCCGACCCTGCGACCGAGCATCCCGCCGAGCATCCCGCCGAGCATTCCCCCGAACATGCTGGGACCCCGCGTGTCGGAGGACCGGCTTCGCACAGTCGGGCGGCTTGCTGCAGGGCTGGCCCACGAAGTGAACAACCCGCTCACCTTCGTCCTCGCGAACCTGGAAAGCCTGCGCGAATCACACCAGGCGATTCGTCGTTTCATCCGGACGTTGCGGGTCGATCTGGCCACGCAGGAAGCGGTCACGCCGCGGTCGTTCGAGCGAATCATGGCCGACACGAGTCTGCAGGAGGTGGTCGACGACGCCGCCGACATGCTCACCGATTGTTACAAGGGCATGCACCGGATTCAGGACATCGCTCGCAGCCTCGGGACCTTCTCGCGCGCCGATGACAACCAGGCCGAGATGATGGACATCACCCGCGTCGTCGACGACGCCTGCGCGATGGTCTTCAACCAGATTCGCTACCGAGCTCGTCTCGTGAAGCGGTTCGAACCGGTGCCGATGATTGCAGCTTTCCCAGGACGGATCGCGCAAGCGCTGGTCAACTTGTTGACCAATGCCGCGGAAGCCATCGACGGAGGTGCCTACGACAAGCACCGCATCGTGGTCGAGACTCGCGCGGAAGGCGATCACCTGATCGTCGGGATCAGCGACACCGGGGCGGGCATTCACGAGGACAACCGCGAGCGTATCTTCACGCCGGGCTTCACCACCAAAGCCCACGAGGGCGGCATGGGTCTCGGCCTCACGGCCTGCAAGCGCGTGGCCAAGGAGCACGGGGGAAGGCTGGAGTTTCACCAACTCCCAAGCGGCGGAACCCGTTTTGAGCTCATCCTTCCGGTCAATACGGGGTTGACCGCGGTCGAACGCCGTCGCGACAGCCATCCCATCTCAGAGGCGCCGCTCAAGCGATCACGGATCCTGATCGTCGACGACGACGCGATGGTGCTTTCAGCCCTTCGAAGACGCCTGCGACGCCGATACGACACCGTCACGGTGCTTGGGGGCGTCGAAGCTCTTGCCCGCCTCAGCGAAGACCCAGGCTTCGACTCGATTGTGTGTGATCTGATGATGCCCGAAGTCGACGGCAAGTCCTTCTACGACGCCATCAAAAAGGAGCACCCGCGGCTGTCCGAGCGAATCGTGTTCATGAGCGGGGGCGCGTTTACGCCTCGTCTTCGCCGCTTCGCCGCCTCGGTGCCGAACCCAGTCCTGCAAAAGCCAGTGAGCCGCGAGGACATCGAATCGATGCTCTCGGCACACGTCGATGAAGACGATACGCCTTCAATCGTTCCGGAGGCCTAGCTCCTTCATCTTGTTCTGAAGGCTCTTGCGCGAGATTTTGAGTAGCCGTGCCGTGTGGGTGACGTTGCCGCCGGTTTGATCGAGCGCACGGCCGATGAACTCCCGTTCGAGCTTGAGCGTCGCCTCTTTGACCGCTTCTTTAAGCCCCGTTTCCACCGGCATTGGGCCGATGCCGGAGAGCACGTCGGTTCCGAGCTCTCCGGCCGAGTCGCGAACCTCCGCGGGCAGATGCTGCGCGCCGACTTCACCATCTTCGGCGAAGATGATGCATCGCTCGACCACGTTCTCGAGCTCTCGGATGTTCCCGGGCCAGCCGTACCGGAGCAATTGCATCATTGCGGCGTCTTCGAAACCCGTCATCGAGCGGTCGAGCTTCGTGTTGAACTTGCGCACGAAGTGCTCGAGCAGCAGGGGGATGTCGCTTGGACGATCGCGTAAGGGCGGCAGGTGAACATGGACGACGTTGAGGCGGTAGTAGAGGTCCTCGCGAAACCCGCCGTTGGCGATGCTCGCCTTGAGGTCGCGATTGGTTGCGGCGACGAGACGGCTGTCTACGTTGATCGTCTTGATTCCGCCCACACGCTCGAACTGCTGCTCTTGCAGTGCGCGAAGCAGCTTGACCTGCATGCTGACTGGAATCTCCGCGATTTCGTCGAGAAGTAGCGTGCCACCGTGCGCCAGCTCGAACCGTCCTGGCTTACTAGTAACCGCCCCGGTAAACGCACCTTTCTCGTAGCCGAAGAGCTCGCTCTCGAGAAGGTCGGGTGGGATTGCGGCGCAGTTGACGCTGACAAAGGGCTTCTCTTTGCGAGCGCTGTTTTCGTGGAGTGCCCGCGCGATCAGCTCCTTGCCGGTGCCGCTTTCGCCAGTGATGAGGACCGTGCTGGGCGTGTCCGCGACCTTTTCGATGACGTCGTAGACCACCCGCATAGGCGCGGACTGGCCGATGATCCTGTAGCGGCCACGCTCATTCGGGTCGCCGCTCACGTGCTCCTGTGAAAGCTCACGGGTCCGAACAGCCTTGCCGACGACCGTCCGAAATTCGGCGCGATCGAAAGGTTTGGTTACGTAGTCGAACGCGCCGAGCTTGAGCGCCTCGACCGCGGTGTCGACCGTCCCGTGCGCGGTGATCATGATCACCGGTACGTTTGGGAAGCGCCCGCTCACCGACTTGAGCACCTCCATGCCGTCGAGCTTCGGCATGCGCAGATCAGTGATCAGAACATCGATGTGATGCTCCGCCATGGCCTCCAGCACAGCCTCACCGTCGGCGACGCAGTGGACCTCGTATCCGTCACGCTGCAGTTGCGCCTTCAGGACGCGGCGCAGGTTGTCCTCGTCATCGGCAACGAGAACCTGTTTGTTTTCGCCCACGGCCCGGAGTGTAGTGCAGGCTGCTCAGCTGTACAGATGCTTCACAATCGGGCTCAGCTAGCCGCCGCCAGCCGCTGCTCCGCGGCCCGAATTACGGTCGCGCGCTTCTTCCGCGCTCGCTCGTAATCGAGAACGGCCGTTGCCTGAGGCGCGGTCAGCTTCTGCACCCGGGTCGCCACGTCTTTGGCGGTCAGCCGATCGTAGTTGCGAAGTGGGCTCTGGCCCTTCTTGGTCTCGGCCTTGGTTGGCTTGGCTGCCTTTGGGGCCTTGGCTGCCTTTGGGGCTTTGGCTGCCTTGGCTGCCTTCGGCTTGCTTGCTGTTTTTGCAGTGGCCGGCTCAGCGCCTTCCGCGAGGCGCGCGTCGATCCGGCTCTGCGCCTGTTCGAGCAGCTCATGGGCCGACTTGAGGACGGTGGTTTCGACCGCCCCCGGCTTGAGCGCCTCTCGAGCGCTCAGCGCCTGGTGCTCCACGCGGGCGCGACGCTCCTCGATCGTCGCCACATAGGCATCCCGGGTCTGTAGCGCGAGGCCTTGCCAGTCGAGAACCTCTTTGTGCAACGCCTTCTGGAATCCCTGAGCCGAGCGGCCTACGCTGGCGACGAGCTTTGCGCTCGAGGCCCTCATGTCTCGTCCGAACGTGATGCTTGCATCCTGGGCTTCCGCAACGAAGGTCTCACTCGCGGTCCGTGTTTGCTGGAACCAGAGCGACCCTTGCCGTTGAAGTCGGGTCCTGCTCCGACGAAGTTGGTTTTGGCGAGTCATGTCTTCATCCTCCTTGGATGACGCGACGCGTTATCCGATTTTACGATAGCTACGAACGCGGGGGCGTCAAGACGAGCACGAAACCATGAACCTTTTTGCCAATTTAGATTAGACTTTAGGGCTAATGACGAATGTCCCCTTGCGAACCTTGGTCGTCGACGACTCGAGCTCGATGCGGGGGCTTCTTCGTGAGCTCCTCTGTGAGCGAGATTACCAAGTGACTGTCGCCGGCAGCGCGGAGGAGGCCCTCGAGGCCCATCTCGAGCAGCCCTTCCAACTCATGCTGGTCGATTGGACGCTTCCTGGGATGTCGGGTCTCGACCTGTGCCGAATGGTGCGCAGCCGGCCGGGCGGAGACGCGGTGGTGATTCTGGTCATCACGGGTCGCAA
>CALLDH010000154.1 GCA_937998345.1 uncultured bacterium
GATCTGACGTTCTCTCGCTCGACGGGATCCGTCACGGGCGCCGAGTCTTGCTGGATCTCCGATGCGATCAACTCGCGACTCCAACCCGTAGAGCGCTCGGCGACTGGCCTCCCGTCGGACGCGAGCGGAGGAACCCTGACGTCCCGGATTGCCCCCTGGCGAGCGAGCGTGACCAGTACCGCATTGACCACATCCCGGGAGCCGACCCCCGATTCCCATAGGACCTGAAGCGACTCGCCCGCGACGAGGCGCGCAATCATTCGCTGAACCCCGATGGGAGAATGACGTACGTAGGTGCCCAACACATCGTCATCGACCTCGACGCGGCAGTCCGGATGCTCCGCCATCGTACTGAGCAGAACACCAAGGTGGCGGGTCGCATGGGTGAATGAGGCGTCCAGAGATTCCCGCGCCTCCCCGCCTTGGGGCGCAGAGCCTTTCGCCACGATGAACCGCCCCGAGCTCATTCCGACGAGCGCTGGAAACGCCGCGGCGCCGTGAGCAACCGCGCCATTGATGGCAGTCCGGGTCACGCCCACGATACGCCCTTCTTGAAGCTCGAGGTCGAACAAGCTCCATGGATCCTGAAGGACGATGTTCGCATTGGGACGAAACCGCCGAGTGGCCCGCAGCAAGCCCGACACCCCGAGCTCCTCCAGGTCCCCACTCGCCTCCCGATCACCCTTCAGCATTTCCTCGAGACGCGTCAGGGGCTCGAGCGCGCGGCAGACGCGATCGAGAAGCTCGTGTGCCGAAACGCGCCTCGACACTAAGACGACCGGAACGCCATCGAGCGCGGGCTCGCGCCGAAGGGCGGCACAGAGCCCTAGCCCGTCGAGGCGCGGCATGACCGTGTCCGCGAGGACCAGATCGGGCACGTCGTGGCGAGCCAGCTCGACTGCGTGAACCCCGTCGCCCGCCTCCATGACGCGGGCGCCGGCTTCGCGAAGAACCCCAACGTAGAACCAGCGAACCTCGGCTTCGTCCTCGGCCACCAGCACGCGACGCCCACGGAGGCTCACTCTGGCGGCTGGCGGCCCCTCCCCCACCAGCCGATGCGTGCCGGACTGGCTCGGCATGGCGGCCAGGGTCTCGTACCGCCATGCGAGCATCCGCACCGTCACCAGCGAAGCCGGGCCAAAGGAGTCCTGCTCGAGCCGTGAAAGAGCCTCCGCGACGGCGCCTTCCAGATGCACGAGCCCGAGCTCAGAAGCCGACCGCCGAAGCTCGGACAAATGCTCTGCGAGCGCTTGGCGGGCCGTCTCGTCTTCCGGAGAGATGCTCAGCACCTCGGTTAAGCGCACTGTTTCCAGGCTCTTGGCTGCCAAAGCTTGGATGAACCTGGCGTTTGGCGGCGCCGGGCCCGAGTCGCCGGAAGCACTCAGCACTTGCGCAGTGTACGCCTCCCGGCGATTTGTTCGAGCACCAAGTCGGTTGCTCCGACAGAGAGCCCAACGTACGGACGAGCGTGGACTTCGTCGATGAAGTAACGCTGGAGGTCGCCGCGGGCGACGGTGGGAACGGAGCGGTCGCGTTTCGGCGCGAGAAATTCGTCCCGCTTGGGGGTCCCTCTGGAGGCGACGGCGGTCGCGGAGGCAGCGTGATTCTGGTCGCGCACGATCGATTCTCCACCTTGTTCGATCTTCGCTTCCGGAGGATCGTTCGCGCTGAGCGTGGCGAAGACGGCCGGGGCAAGGACCAGTTCGGCAAAGCAGGCGGGGACGTTCGGATTGAGGTCCCGGTGGGCACCCAGGTCTACGACCAGGAGAGCAACGCGTTGCTCGCCGATCTCCACGAGTCCGGCGCCGAGTTCGTGGTCGCCGAGGGCGGCCGCGGCGGCCGTGGCAACATCAAATTCGCGACACCGCACGACCGCGCACCTCGCCGCGCCCAGCCGGGAACCCCTGGCCAGCACAAGAAGATTCGGCTCGTCCTCAAGCTTCTCGCCGACATCGGCATCGTAGGCTTTCCGAACGTCGGAAAGAGCACCTTCATCGCAACGGTTTCACGGGCGCGCCCCAAAGTCGCGGACTACCCGTTCACCACCCTGGTCCCGAACCTCGG
Organism: uncultured bacterium; assembly: GCA_937998345.1. Classification (GTDB taxonomy): domain Bacteria; phylum Myxococcota_A; class Polyangia; order Polyangiales; family Houyiibacteriaceae; genus SG8-38. The sequence continues at coordinate 2,065 of CALLDH010000154.1, forward strand.
CGTCGTCTCGCTTGGTGTCGATCGCACGTTCGTCATCGCCGATATCCCGGGGATCATCGAGGGGGCATCCGAAGGCGCGGGGCTCGGCCTCCGCTTCCTCAAACATGTGGAGCGAACGCATGTCCTTCTGCACATGCTGAGTGTGGACCCCGATCCCGGACGAGAGCCGGTCGCCGACTTCGAGGCACTAATGGCGGAGCTCGGGCGATTCGACCCCGGACTGCTGGAGCGGCCGATGATCGTTGCCGTCAGCAAATGCGACCTACCGGAGGCTCGCGAGGCGTACGAGGACGTCCGCAAGGCGCTCGAGCCGCGAGGCTTCCAAGTGTTCGCGATCAGCTCGGCCACCGGTGAGGGGCTCAGCCCGCTGCTCGAAGCGCTCGAGGCTACTCTGCGGCAGCCAGACGACGCCTGAGCTCGATGCAGGCCCAGTCGGCCGCCTCCCTCACCACCCCGGAGGGATGGTTTCGCCGCGCATCGTCCAGCACCGGCAGGTGAATCTCTTCCCCGTGATTCCCCAATACCAGCGCTAAGTTGCGCCCCAAACCTTCGTGTCGAGCGCGCTTGACCGGTGAGCCTTCTGCCCATGCGCGAAATCCGTCTTCAGTCATCTGAAGAAGCATCGCAGCGTCGACCCCGTTCCATCGATCCCCTGGCTCGAAAGCATCGAGCGAACGGTCCGCCGCGCCCGAGGTCTGGTTGTACGGACATACGTCTTGGCAGACGTCACAGCCGAAGGCCCACTGTCCCAACGCCGTCCGGTGCTCGGTTGGAATCTCTCCGCGGTGCTCGATGGTCAGGTACGAGATGCACTTCCGGGCATCGAGGCTCCGCGGCCCGGAGAAGGCGCGAGTGGGACAGGCATCGAGGCACAGCGCGCAACTCCCGCAACGACGGCCCATCGGCTCGTCCGGGCTGAGGGGCGCGGTCGTGACCACGCAGGCCAAGAACGCATGGGAACCGACCCCGGGCACGATCAGACAACAATTCTTTCCGACGAAGCCGACGCCCGCCCGCTCCGCCCAGGCACGCTCGAACACCGGCTTCGAATCCACGGCGACCCGAGCGACGAACCCTGCCTCCTGCAGAACGCGCGCCACCTGGCGGCCCTTCTTCGTCAGCACGCGGTGGTAGTCGCGCCCGACCGCGTACTTCGCGATGCGCGCAGGGGGCGGGCCCTCATACCCGTTACCCCGAACGTACGGTGCCGCCATCACGATGACGCTCTTGGCGTTCTCGAGCATGTTCGGGTCGCGCGGATCCTTCCGCACGGATGCCGTGGTCGCCATCCAGGACATCTGCCCATGACGTCCTGCGGCGAGCCAGGCATCGAGGCGCGCACCTTCCTCACCGAGGGCCCCGGCCTTCGCGACTCCCACGCGCGCGAACCCCACCGCTTCGGCTTCGGCTTTGACCCTGGCGGTCAGCTCGGCGTCCGGGCTCATCCCAGACCGGAGCCGGGCGGCGCAGGCGGCACCTCGGGCGCCTCCTCTTCCTGCTCCTTTGGCTGCGCGGGCGGAGACTTCTCGGGAGGCCGCTTGGGCTCGTCCTCTTCCTTCGATTTCTCGTCGCCGGTGCGCCACGTGGGCCGCGCATCCGCAGGCACGACGGTCTCCCAATCCGGCGCATCGGTCAGCCCATCCGGTCGCCCAGGTGTGCCCCTCGGGTTCGGCAGGATGTACGGCTCAGCGTTGAATGTGCCGCATTGACGCTGGTTCCGATAGAAGCCCCAGTGGAAATACACGCGCCCGTCCCCGCTGAGAATCGACGAAGGCGCCGGTGGGTAGGGCTGCCCCCGCAGCACCGAGTTGAAGGCGCCGAAATCGAAAGGCAAAAGACCGCTCGAACGCACCACCCCGATCCGATGTACCGAGCCATCGCGATTGAGCACGATCTCGAGCTTTGTCATGAGTGTCGGGTCTTGATACGGACTTCCACCGATCGGCAGGCTCCGCAAAAACCCATCGGCGAACTCCTGGTGGATTCGCCGATGAACCGCTGCGATATAGGTCGCGAACGGAGATGCCGCTGCGTTGAGCGCCGTGGTCGCCCCGGGCTTCACGCCGGGCACGTAGTTCTCGATGGCGGCGCGGAACTCTTTCCAGGTCTTCTCGCGCGCGATGCCACGCTGCGAGGACTTGCGCTCCGCGAGGTAGGCGCGGCGATCCTCTTCGAGCTTGTCCGAACCGACCGCTGCCTCGTACTGAGACCAGGCCATCTTGCCGCCCGGGCCGCGCCCCTTCGCGCGTTCGCCACCGCCCTGCCCGGCGTTGCTCGGGCGCCGGATGCTGAATGTCCCGGCCGCGTCGGTGATCGTGATGGTCTCGTCAGCGGTCTGGCCGGCCCGGTCGCCGGATGTATCCGATTGCTTACCGTCTGGCGCCTGTCGTGACACGCGCTCGGCTTTGATCGGGTCGGCTTGGATGGCCTTGTCGGGACGCTTGCGGCGGGCTTCTTCCTCGGTGACCTTGCGTGCGTCGCTTCCCTCTTTGTTTCGTGCTTCGGCAATCTCTTGCTCACGGGAGTTGCCCTGCTCTTCCAGCGTGTCGGACGGCTTCTCCTGGCGGTCCGGCGCAGGCATCTGATCGTCGCGAATCATATTGCGAACCCGAGCGACGGTTTCCTCTTCGACTCGGTTGTTCTGCTCTGCGACGAATTGCGCGTTGTCGGGCGGCTCCACGTCGGGGTCAGTGCTGTGCTGCTGGATGGCCTGGGGCGCTTCGACCGGGGGCTGCTGGGGCTTCTGCGTCTGCTGGGCCTGCTGCTGTGCCTGCTCCTGGACCTGCTTGGCTTGCTGCTGGCGCTTTGCCTGCTCTCGCTGCCGCTGCTTCTTGCGAGCTCGCTGGGACTTGCTGTCGTCCGGGACCTCGAAATCCACCTCGACCGGATCGTACTCCCTGGTCGTTCTCGCCTCCTCGGCCTCCGCCCGAAAACGGTCAGCCAATCCGCCGAGCACCTCGTAGACGGGAAGATGCACCGAAAGCGACGCGATCAACGCGAGCGCAAAGGCAATGACGACTGGTTCTCGATAGCGACGACGCACGGAAGCTCTTAGGGGGTTAATGCACTTCCCCTATGTAGGGTTACATCGCCCCCCCTAGCGAGCAAAGAGTCGACAAGGGGTTAACGGCCGCGGGCGGTCGGCACGCTCCGGGAGCCCCCAAAACCGCCCGAAGACGGCCTACCGAAGCCTCCCGCCCGTCCGAAGCTAGAACGCGACGCCCCGAAGCTCGGGCGGCCGAAGCCGCCCGCCCTCGATGGGGAGGCGCTCGGACGACGGACGCTCGAGCCCCTGGAGCTGCCCACTCTCGATGGGCTGGCGCTCGGACGACGGACGACGCTCGTGCGACCCGAGCCAGCACTCGCACGGCTGACCGAGCCGCTAGAAGAAGGAGCTGAAGACGCCCGGCCGACGGTACCCGTGGACGCGCGACTCGCCGGAGGCCGGGTGACGGTGGCCGAACGATGGTTCGAAGGTGGGCGCGTGACCGTGCCGGTGCGTGTGATCGTCGGCGTCCGCGTGATCGCGCCGCTGCGCGTGGCAGTCGGCGCGCGCGTGGGCGCGCGGGCAACCGTGTGAGTACGTGCGCCCGTCGGCCCACGGGTGACTGCCGGCGCGCGCGTGACCGTGGATGTGCGCGTGGGTACCCGGCTCACGGTGCCGGTTCTCGTCGGCATCCGATCGGCGCGGCCGACCGTACTGGTGCGCACGGGCGCGGTCGGCGACCTGCGCTCGACGGTGCTGGTGCGTCCAGACGTGTAGCCGGGACGACCTAGGACCCCGCGGCTGGGGGCTCTCGAGACCGACGTTGCACGCACGGTTGTCGGCCGGCGCGGAACGGCCCGATGCACCGGGGCCGGATGACCCCGGCGGTAGTACGGATGGTGGTACGGTGGGTACCAATGCCATGGGCGAAAGTATCCAAAGCCGACGTACACACCGCACGGTCGATAGTATCCGGGAACGAACCACCAGACACTCGCGTAGTAATCCCATCGCGGCTGGACGAAAACATAGTTCACGCGTTCGACGACGCAGTGCCCGTCCACCCAAAGGTACTGACCATCCCCGTACGACCAGTACCCATCGACCCAGATCCCTTCGGGACAACGAGCGACCGGTTGCTCCACCACGACGGTCGGCAGTGGTGGCGGTGCGGCCTCCGTGGCCGCAATGGGCTCGGGCTCCTGAACGACGATGACGGTCTCACCGTCGACCTGCTCGGTCGTCCCGGACTCAGCCTCGATGACCACGTAGGCCGCCGGGTCGTCCGTCTCGCTTACGTGCCCTTCTCGCACGTAGCCATCGTGTGAGACATCGAGCTGATACGTAGGCACGGTGCCGTAGCCGTCCGCTCCTTCGTAGTCGGCCTGCGCCGAAACAGCGGCCACCGTGGCGACCAACAATGCGAACATCGCCGTGAGCCGAACGAGGAAATCCATGGGTCCTCCTTTACATGTACGTCTGCCGGGCCTCGCGGTCATCCCCCTTTCGCTGAACGGGCGCGGCCCGCTCGACAGAGTGCGAAGAAAGTGCTTGGGGTTCGGCCAATCTGATGAACTCACGAGAAATAGACGCAGAGACCGCACAACTTCTTCAACAGTACGGTTTCGAGGATATCCCCTTCGAATCCCTGCAAGAACGCCTGGCCCAGGGCCAGCTCGGAGCCTCTCAGAATCGAATCACCGGCCGCGTGGAGCCCCCCGACGAGGGTGACCTCCAGCCCCTTCCCCCCCTCGGTGGCGACTTGCGGAGCGAGCTGGCGGCACGTGGCGAGGAGGCCATGCGGCGTGGCGAAGTCGCCGCGGTGATCCTGGCGGGCGGTATGGCGACTCGGTTCGGCGGGGTCGTCAAGGCAGCCGTGGAGGTGCTCGACGGCCAGTCGTTCCTCGACCTAAAGCTCAAGGATATCGCCGCGGTGGCGGAGCGCGCAAACGCGACCATCCCGGTCTACCTGATGACGAGCTTCGCGACGGACGAAGCGATTCGGCAGATGGCCGAGCCGCTGAGCACGAAGCGCTGTCCGATCAAAACTTTTCCGCAATTCATCTCGCTTCGCGTCACCCCAGACGGCAAGCTCTTCAAAGACAGCTCGGGCGCCCTGTCGTCTCACGCGCCCGGCCACGGAGACCTCACCTTCGCCCTTCGCCGATCGGGCATTCTGCAAGACTTTCGAGATCGCGGCGGCCGCGTGCTGATGATGTCGAATGTCGACAACCTGACGGCGACGCTCGACCCCGCAATCATCGGCGCCCACCTCGAGTCGGGTGCCGCACTTACGGCGGAGATGGCGCCGAAAGAACCCGGCGACAAAGGCGGTGCACCGGCGCGCGTCGACGGGAAAGCTCAAATCGTGGAGGCATTTCGCTTTCCGGAAGACTTCGACCAGGAGCGCATCCCCGTGTTCAATACGAACACGTTCGTGCTCGACGCCGAGGCGATCGACAGGGAGTTTCAGCTGACCTGGTTTGCGGTGAACAAGACGGTGGACGGCAAACCCGCAGTGCAGTTCGAACGGCTCGTCGGTGAGCTGACCGCATTCCTACAGCCGGCGTTCTTGCGTGTCGAGCGACACGGGCCGGACGCGCGCTTCCAGCCCATCAAGACTCCGGACGACATCGGCAAAGAGCTTCCCGATATCGTCAAAGCCCTCAAAGCGCGCGGCAGCCTCTAGCGCGCTAGTTGGTGCCTCTTCGGGATTCGCCGTGGAAGGCTAGCTGGCCGCAGGCGGCTGCGACGTCGTCGCCGCGTGTCTTGCGGATGAACACCGAGAGCCCTCGACGCGTGAGCTGCTCTTGAAAACGGGTGACATGACTCGAGTCGGGTGCCTGCAGATCGGACGCGGAGATCGGGTTCATCGGGATGAGGTTCACCTTGACCGGGATGCCGCTCAGAAGCTCGACCATCCCGTTCGCGTCCTGGACCGAGTCGTTCACGCCTTTGATCAGCGTGTACTCGATCGTGATTCGCCCGCGCTTCGGCATCGGATAGCGTCGCAATGCGTCGGTCAGCTCGCCGAGCCCGTGTTTTCGGTTCACGGGCATGATCTTGCTTCGGTCCTCGTCACGCACGGCGTGAAGCGAAATGGCGAGCTGCACCTGCCCGTCGAACTCCTTGCCGAGGCGATCGATTTGCTTGACGAGACCGCTGGTCGACACCGTGACACGCCTCTTGGAGAGATCGACGCCGTCGGGATGGGTCAGGAGAACCAGCGAGCGAGCGACTGCGTCGTAGTTGTGTAGTGGCTCCCCCATTCCCATGAACACCACGTTGCGGATGCGCTGACCGGGTCGAAGCTCACGCCGGCCGAGGAGCACCTGCGCGACAATCTCTGCGTCGGTCATTTGACGCTTCAAGCCCGCAACCCCCGAAGCACAGAAGACGCATCCCATCGCGCAACCAACCTGGCTCGAAATGCACTGGGTAACGATGCGCTCGTCGCCGAGCTGGGGGATCAACACCGTTTCCACCTTCTCGCCGTCGGGCATGCCCACGAGGAGCTTCTTGGTTTGGTCTGCCGATTCGTGCGCGGAAACGATCGTGATCGGCCAGCCCACGCCCTCCTCCTTCAAGCGCTCGCGGAGCGCCTTCGGAAGATTGCTCATTTCGTCCGGGTCGAGAACGCCCCGGCGGTGGATCCAGTCGAAGATCTGCTTGCCCCGGTACGCAGGCTCTCCCCAGGCAACGACGCGCTCTTCCCATTCGGCGGGCAAGCGAGCGACGGGGTGCGACGGGGCGGCCAAGCTATCGGCGGGGAGCTTCACGATCCTGAGCGGTGCCAGAGTTAGGCCGGGCACGCAACGCGGGCATGGGGCCATTGACAATCGAGGTCGGCGACGCAATTTGCGCGCATGGATCGTCCTGGCACCGCTGCAGTCCTGTCGTTCATCATCCCTGGCCTCGGCCAGCTCTACAACGGCAAGTTCTTACGTGGGGTCGTTTGGCTGATTATCACACCCGGACTCTGGATCGGAAGCGGCGGTTTCCTCGGATGGGTCTGCCACCTGGTCTCGTCTTACATGGCGTACGAGTGGGCGCGCGATCACCATCCCTTGGAGGAGTGAAGCTGGTCTCCGACGAAGGACCGACCGCAAGATGTCGGTACACCAACTGAGCTGCTACCCTGCGCGCGGGGGTTACTGGATGATTCGAAGGCTTCGAATTTCGTTTGCTCCGATTGCCATGCTGCTGGCGATCAGCGGGTGTGTGGGCACCACATCCGAAGCCAAGCCTACGTTGCATGCGACGAGCAACACTCCGGCGCAGAACAAGGAAATCGCTCGCTATCTGATTCGAACCGAATACTCAGAGTGGGACGATGCACAGCAGTTCCAATGCCTGGACAGTCTTTGGCAGGCGGAAAGCCATTGGAACCATCGCGCGCGAAACAAGCGCACGGGCGCGTGCGGCATCCCGCAGTCCTACCCGTGCAACAAGATGTCTGATGCGGGAAAGGCCTACGGCGTCGACCATCGGAAGAACCCGTGGCCGCAAATTGCCTGGGGGCTGCAGTACGTCGAGAAGCGGTACGGGACTCCCTGCGCTGCGTGGAAACGTTTCCAACGTGGTGGCGGCTACTAGCAATGTCCTCACCCTGCGCGCTCTCCGGAACCATGCACGCGACCGCCGCGGAGGCGCTGTCCGCGCTCGAGCGAGCCTTCGCGAACGCCCACGTGTTTCTGACCGAAGCACACCAGCTCGGGGGCCTCGCGCTGGTGTTGCATTGGGACATGGAAGCAGACCATCGCCGTCAGCTGGAGGCCGCCCTACTGGCTGTCTCACTCCGACTCGACATTCCGTCGCGCCAACGTTTTAGCCAACCATGGACTGGGACGCTCGAGGGTTCGCTCTATGTCGCACTGGAACACGAGGGCCCAGACCAAAGAGTAACCATACCCGCGGTACCCGGATAACGGGCTGGCACTGCATCACCGGAGAACGGCTAGCGACGCACGTGCTCGCGAGCGGGACCCGCTCGGCCGTCTCTTTACGTCGAACTACGGCTCGCCTCCCCCCCACTCGCTGTGCCGCGCATCGCGAGCCGTTCTCCTGTGTAGAAGTCGACGTACGAGGGGCGTCGTGTGTGAAGTGCTGGGAATTAACCCTTTCAAAAAGGGGACTGTCCCCTTTTTCGTGTGAGGAGTCGTCCATAGGGGATCGGACAAACGCGATATGGGGTGGAGTCGGCGTAGCGAGTGACAATCGGCACGACAGCAACCACCGACGATTGGGCGCGAGCTCCGAGGGGCGCCTTGCGTGGCCTCAGGCCCCAAGCCCCTCCGGCCACCTCTGCAAGGCGCCTCGTCCGGCGCAACCCCGTGTCGTGTTTTTCCGAGACCCGGTGAACCTGTGAGCACGCCGACCC
>CALLDH010000155.1 GCA_937998345.1 uncultured bacterium
GGCACCCCGTTGGGAAGGGCCGGAGCGCGACGCGGCGGTGGCCCGCGCGAGGGAGGCCTTCTCGAGGCCCGAGGTGCTCGAGGGAGCCATCGACTGGTATCGGGCCATGCGCGCGAAGATCGATCGCCGCCTGACCGCGCCGATCAAGTGCAGCGGGCTGCTGGTCGCTGGCGGTAAAGATTTCGGCGGGCGTCTCGGGCCCTACAAGAAATCCCAGGGCCTCTTCGAAGGCGGCGCGGAGCTCCTCGTCATGCCGGAGGCGGGCCACTGGCCGCATCGGGAAGAGGAATCCCTGTTTACGGACGCACTCCTTCGATTTCTGGGGACGCTGCCGTAAAACACGCTTTCTGGGTCTTGACGAATTTGGTTGACAGCCTCAACTATTTAGTTGCATCATTCAACTATTGGAGGCTTTGATGGAAAAAGAACAAGTACATGACGTCGTGAAATCGGGATACGCCGAGGTCGCGCGACAAGGAGGCGGCTGCTGCGGGCCTACCACGGAGCAGGCTACGAGCTGCTGCGGCGGCACCGCGACCGACCCCCACGCCGAAACCGCTGCTCTGATTGGCTACTCTGAGCAGGACATCACCGGCGCCGCGGCCGACGCGAATCTCGGACTTGGCTGCGGGAACCCTACGGCGCTCGCTAGCCTGAAACCGGGTGAAACCGTCGTCGACCTGGGCTCCGGAGCGGGATTCGACGCGCTGCTCTCCGCCGAGAAACTCGGCCCGGAAGGCCGCTTCATCGGCGTCGACATGACCCCCGAGATGCTCGAGCGCGCCCGCACCAACGCGGTCAACGCCGGCCACGCGCGAACCGTGGAGTTCCGGGAGGGGTTGATCGAGAACCTCCCCGTCGCCTCGGAGACGGTGGATGTCGTCATCTCCAACTGCGTCATCAACCTGAGCCCGGACAAGGCGCAGGTGTTCCGCGAGGCGCATCGGGTGCTCAAGCCAGGTGGGCGCGTCGCGGTGAGCGACATCGTGCTGAGTGAGCCCTTGCCAGCGGAAATCGCGAAGCTCGCAGCGAGCTGGATCGCTTGCGTGGGCGGTGCGTCGACCGAGGCAGAGTATCTCGGCTACATGCAGGACGCCGGGTTCGAGAACATCAAGTTCACCCGCAAGCCAGCCGGACCCCTACTGACCCCGAGCCTGCAGGACCCAATGTGGAAGGCAGCGGTCGATCTGATTGGTCTAGACCGAATCAACGAGCTCTCCGACACGGTGTTCAGCTACTCCATCACCGCCGAGAGGCGATGAGCTCGGTCGTCGAAGACGTCATCGCGTTCTGCCGCATGTTCTCCTCGTTCGAGCGCGAGGAGATCTGTTGCGGAACGGTGAGCCCAGCGCAGTGCGTGCTCCTGCAGACGCTGAGAGGGGGAGAATGGGACGTGAGCACCCTCGCCTCTCACGCGAGGGTCACGAAGGGCGCCATGACGCGACTGGTCGACGGCTTGGAAAAGCGAGACTGGGTCACCCGCACAAAAGGCGAACACGACGCCCGCCGGGTCCTGGTCTCCCTCACCCCCGCCGGCAAAAAGGAAGCCAAACGCCTCCACCGCCTCACGGAAAGAAGCATCGCCACAATCCTCAACCGCATCCCCGAATCCGACCGCCCCGAGGTCATCCGCTGCCTCAACCTCCTCCGCACCGCAGCCGAGCAAACCCGCACCCAACTAGACTGCTGCTAATAGGGGTCTGACCTTTTCTTGGTTAGTCGGCTTGGAAGGCGGCTGCTTTGTGGGCGCCGTCGCAGAAGGGTTTGTTCTGGGATTGGCCGCAGCGGCATAGGGCGGCCTTTTTGCCCTTCCAAGCTTTCCGGCCGCTCGCTGCCACGATCGTGAAGTTGCCGCTGAGCAGAAGTGGCCCGTTCGGCGCGCGGCCCACTTTGAGTGTCCCGCCTGGGGCGTCGAAGCCTTCGCCGCTGTCGCCGACCGCCCCGTAATCTTTGAAGCCGGCGTCCTCGTGGCTGTTGTCGCAGAACGGCTTGCTCTTCGATTGCCCGCAGCGGCACAGCGCGGCTCGGAAGCGGACGCCAGACATATCCTCGGCCGCGCCATCTACCTCGAGGTCCCCGCGAACGTACAGTGGGCCGTTGTACATGACAGAAACCACGTTCTCGGCATCTGCTGCCTCAGCCTCGCCTCCGTCCTTGCGCTCATAGCTTAGTGCGCCCGTGGGGCAGCGTTTGACGACATCTGCGACTTCGTCCGGGCTCACCTGGTCGGGCTGGCACCAGGGCTGCCGACCACCGACGAAGAGCTCGTTGCGGGCGCGCCCACACTCCCCGATATGAATGCACAGGCGCCCGTCCCAATGGACGTCAGCCTGAGCCCCGTCATAGATGAACACCTTCTTCTCACTCATGGGCTTCCTCCTGGCGTTGCTGCGGTCATGGACACCACCCCGAAGGGGATTTTCTACTACAGCGAGCGACAAACCACTACGGCGAACTGACGCGGAATCGCTCGCGGCCCAACGGCGTGGTAAGCAGGCTATTCAGATGGGGCATCAGCATCACCATCATCACGCGACCGCCAAGGAAGTGGCCGGGAACCGGAGGCGGCTTGCGATGGCGCTCGTGATGACCGCCACGTACATGGTTGCCGAGGTGGTCGGAGGAATCGCCTCCAACTCGTTGGCGCTCCTCGCAGACGCGGGACACATGTTCTCGGACGCCGCCGCGCTCGGGCTTTCGCTCGTGGCGGTGGTGCTCGCCCAGCGTCCCGCAACTGCGCAGCGCACCTATGGCTTTCACCGCGCCGAGATCCTCGCCGCGCTCACGAACGGCGCCGCCCTCGTCGCAATTTCCGTCTTGATCGCGCGCGAGGCCTGGGAACGCCTCGCCGCACCGCCCGAAGTGCAGGGAGGGTTGATGCTCGCGGTCGCATGTGGCGGCCTAGCGATCAATTTCGCAAACCTGATGATTCTAAAGGGCGGCCGCGACAGCAATCTCAACGTGCGTGGCGCCTGGCTCCACGTAATGGCCGATACCCTCGGGAGCGTCGGCGCCATCTCCGCCGGCGCCGCGATTTACTTCCTGGGCTGGCGATGGGCCGACCCCGCCGCGTCGTTCGTGATTGCCACCCTCGTCCTGTACTCCGCCTGGGGTCTCGTGAGAGAAACGCTCGACGTGCTCATGGAGGGCGTGCCGAAGGGGATCTCCGTCGAAGAGGTCATCGCCGCTCTCACAGAAATCCCCGGAGTACTGGACGCCCACGACCTACATGTCTGGTCGCTGACCAGCGGCAGGAACATGGCGACCGCTCATCTGATCATCGCCGAAGATGCAGACCACCAGAGCATCATCGATGCAGCCAATCGGGCCATGGCCAGCCGCTTTGCGATCCAGCACGCGACCATCCAAGTCGAGCACAGCGAGCTCGCCAGCCAATGCAACCCCTGCGGGTCGAGCGCCGTCGGGGGCTAGTAGCGATTCAGTCGCCCGCCGGCGTCCCGGCAGCACATCGCGCGCAGATACACACCTTCCCCTGTGCTTCTGCAGGAACCGACTCGAGCGCGCTGGGGCTCATAGTCGCCGTCATGCACCAGCACGACTCGGGATCCCGACCCGCCGCGACGGCGCATTCATTCGGCTGGCCGCAAAGTGGGCACTTCGTCAGATCGTTCGGGTCGGAACGCTGGGTCATTCGAGCTCCGTAATGTCTTCAATTCTTTCGTACTGATCGTCGTAGAGCTGCTCGATGTAGGAGTGCATCTGGTTGAGCCTCACCAATTGCTTCTTCGGCGAGGCTTCTTTCTCGTTCGCGTCACAAAGCTTGCTGAGCTCTCCGACCGCCTCGAGGGAGCTCGTCGCGCGTGTCGCCGAGACAGCAACCAACGCGGTCATCGCCAAAGCGGGCAAGGCGACCATCAAGAAGCGCGACCAGACGCCGGGAGGTGTCCGCCGAATCATCCAGGGCGACATCATCACGAGAATGATCGCCGCCAAACTGGCGAGTAGCCACGGCCCGTGCCGGCTCCAGATATGGCGCCATGCCCCGGCGCTCTCTTCCTTGCGGGCCTCGATACACGGGTCCGAGTCCTTCAAGTAGCGAAGCTCGTCTTCCACAGCGTCGGCGAGCTCCTCAGCAAGGTCTTCATTGAGACTGACTTCCGACAGGTCGACCGCACGGGCGCCCGATCGCTT
>CALLDH010000156.1 GCA_937998345.1 uncultured bacterium
ATCGTTCGCAAGCAGCGCACGGAGCTCCGCGGCCACCGGCGCGCTCGGGTGCGCCGCGCTGGCGTGTACAACAGCGAAGCGGTCTTCGCCGGTGGTCGTGCGCAGGAGCCTGGCCCAGCGCGGTGGACCGTCAACGAGGCCCCGACGTTCAAGCTCGACCAACAGCCCCATGCGTACACCGATGGCGGTGGCAGAGCTCGTTAGCAAGGGTTCGAGGATGGGAAGATCGTGGGTGCTTAGAAGGGAAGCATCGCCGGCCATCACTAGGTCGCGAAGCGCGGAGGATGAGAGCATCGGCTGTGAGGAGGCGAGAAGCTCCAACGTGATTCGATGGGTGGCTTCCGGCCGAGCTTCCGGAGCAAACGCTGCGAGTTGCGCGTAGGCGCGCACCGCTGCGACGAAGTCTCCTCGCACGCGCGCGTCGAGCACGTACTTGCTGCCGGCCTCCTGCTCCGAGACCCATTGGATGCGACTGGCCACGGCGCTTCCCCCAAGCTCGCGGCTGCGCTCGATGCGCTTGAGAAATACCGCCACCTCCTCGCCCTTCTCGTATTCAGGGGATCCGTGGCCGTGCTGCACGAACTCCAGGCGTTTCTCGGGGAAACTGCCCTTGAGGAGCTCGAGCACCTCGGCGACTACAACGACTTCACGCGCCAAAGCGTCTGGTGGCGGGACGCGGCTCAAGGGGTCGATGATGCGTACACGAGCGACGAGGTCGGACTCGTGCGTGAGCTGGGACAGTGTGGGCGTGCCGTAGACGACATGCGCCCGTGTCGGCCCGGCTGCAAACGCAAGGACGGTCGCGAACGCGAACCCCATCGCAACCGCACCGTGGTCGTGGCGCGCAGCTCCTCTCATCCGAACACTGATCTCAAAGGCCGTCGATGGCTTCGTGCATCGCGTCGGTCACTCTTGGATCTACGTCTGGTCCCGCATTGTTCTGGAACACCGTATTGCAGTCGATGTTGGGGAAGAGTGGGCAGAGCTGTGAAACTCCGGCAAGAATGAAGGGCGCACACAGGGAACAGCTGGGGTCGAACTTGGCGAACGGCACCTGGTAGCCGATTTGGTCGTTGCCGAGGCCGAAGATGAAGCTGTGCTCGGCGCCGGTCGCGTCCACCAGGGCTTGCCGATAGGTGGCGCCGATCTGCGGGTCAAGCTCGGTTGGTACGGCTGCAATCGCGCCCTTGCCAATGCGCACCGCGCTGACCTCCGTCTGAAGGTCTTCGCCGAGAGCCTGTGGGATGACGTCGAAGGGCGGCGGGAAGGGAAAGCCTACCGAGTCATCAGGCACGCCGTTCGTGTAAAGCGATCGCCGCACGTCGAGAACGCCGATCGCGGTGAAGAAGCGGAAGTACGGGTTATCGAGCCGGATCGCCACAGGGTCGACCGCGGAGTAGGAGATGTCGGGGTCGGGGGAACCGTTCTTCGGACTGGGGCGTCCATCGCTCCCAAAACGAACGGCATCGATCGCCTCGATCGCGCGCTCGGCGACCTGGGTGCCGTGCACCTCTGCGAAGCGGAAGGTGCGCCGGACCGCGGGCATGCCCGTGATCGGGTCCTCGACGTCGATATCAAGGGGCCCCTGGAGCACGCCCAGGTCGCCGGCCACCCAGATTGCGACGCCGCCGTACTCGGCTTCGATGCGCTCCCGTACGTAGTGTGGGAAGTCCGAGGTGATCATCGTGTTGCTCGAGCCGAGGCTTTCCGGGTGGCTCCCGAAATTCACTAGGGTCGCCAGCACTTCGAGAGAGCTACCGTTGCGCGCCGCGAGCTGCATGGTGGCGATCGTCGGGTCGACGATGCGACCCTCGGTACCTGGCGCAAGTGCCTCGTCGCCCTCGAGCACCTTGCCGTCCGCTACGCCGAAGCCGTCGTCCTCTCGGTCAAGGCCCAGCGAGAGCCCGGCGCTATTCGCTGTGGCGTAGTAGATACGTGCCTTCTCGAGGTTCGCCGACGCTTCGTCGACGCAGTCCGCCACGGCGGCGTTCACGAAGTCGAGGTAGCCGTAGTCGATGCCAGTGGTCGTCTCGTCGGGGCCCCAGAGGCCAAGCGTGTCCGGGCCTTCGTGCTGGTGCGTACTCGAGACGATAACGAAGTCGATCTCCGATGAAGGCGAGACCAGCGCGCGGATCGTGTCGACTTCGTTCTTGAAGTAGCCGACCAGGTCGATGCTAACAATTGCGACCCGCGAATCCTTCCGGTCGAGGACCACACCGCGAGCCCACAGGCGATCGTTGTAGCCGGTTGCTTGACGGTCATTGCCGAAGCCTGCCATGTAAACTGGGTCGCTGTGGTTGACGACGGCGGGTACGCCGAAGGCGGCCTCATAGGCGGACGCCAGGCCCGGTGAGATGGGCGTGATGTCGCGCGTACAGGTTCCGACGCTAAGCGAGCCATCCGCCAAAGCGGGGCTGGTGGTCAGGGCGACGCCCAACAACGCGGAGAATAGAAGCAGTAGGCGAACACGACTGCCGAGACGCAGGTCTTGCAAATGCATGGGCGAACCCTCCAGCTGAACATAGAGGCCGCCAACGAACGATGAATGCCTTCGGCGGACGGTCAGCGAAACAGTGGAGAGTCAGAATACGTCTTGAAAGAAGAAACCGTCAACAGGAGAAACGCAGACGCTGACTCCACCGAAGAGCCGACGCGTTGCGTCGTCCGCGGGGCTTCGCTGACACGGCCACTGACGCTGAAGCTGGCACCGCCGCTGTCGCTGCCCTACCCTCCCCCCCGTGAGCCGGGACCTTTCAGGCCGATGCGGCACCTGCGGCTGGTACATCCGCAAGCGTGAAGAGCCCGATGGGTCTTGGGTCGGAGATTGTCGGCTTGGGCAAGGGCGCTGGCCACTCAAGGACATGGCGACCTGTTCGAGTCACAAGTCCAAGGACACGCCCTGGGATCAAGCCCTCAAGCGAAAACCCGCGGCCGGAACCCCGCGGCACTATCGGGACGAGCCGGCTCCGACGCCTCGACCTACCATTCCCTCGGAGATTGGAATCGACATGGATCAAGAAACCTTCCGACAAGTCCTTCGCGAGGTGCTCCTCGATGAGCTCGGTGTGCGCGACGTCGAGCTCGGAGACCGCTGGAACAACGGCGAGCTGGTGCTCGTGCCGGGCAAAGAGGGAACGCAGGAGAAACGAATCCCGCTCGACGTGTTCTTCAAGAAGATCGTGATGGTCCGCGACAAGCTCCGTGTCCTCGAACAGAAGGTCAACGGCAACAAGAACCTGAGCGATGAAGACAAGGTGCAGCTCCAGCAATACATCACCGGCTGCTACGGCTCCCTCACGAGCTTCAACGTGCTGTTCAAACACAAAGAAGACCAGTTCGCAGGCCAGAAAAAGTAGTCCCCAGGGCTCCCTACCGCCCCCCGCTGTCTCTGCTAAATCATCCCGAGCTCGAGCTTCGCCGCCTCGCTCATCAGATCCGGGCTCCATGGCGGATCCCAAACTAGCTCGACGTGCGAGGTCGACACGCCCTCGACCTGGCCTGCTTTTTCGGCGACCTCTTCAACGATGGCGCCGGCGACCGGGCATGCCGGCGCGGTGAGCGTCATGCGCACCTCAGCGCGGCCGTCTTCACTCACTTCGACGCCGTAGATGAGGCCGAGCTCGTAGATGTTCACCGGAATCTCAGGATCGTAAATCGTCTTCAGGGCTTCGACCACCGCGTCCTCGACCTGTTCGGGATCGATCGGTCCGGCCGGCTTCTCGCCGGTCCCGGCATAGGCCTCGCTGATCGGATCGGTGGTCGCCGGATGTCCCTCGGCCTGCGGAAGGAACACATGGTCGGAGGTGGACCGCGGCTCGATCTTGTGGATCTTCAATCGTTCGATGTCGTCGCCCACCGCTCTACTCCGTCGTCGCTTCGCCGCTCTCATCATCGAGAGCCTGGTTGAGGGTGTGCCAGCCGAGCGTGGCGCATTTGACGCGCATCGGGAACTCGCGAACGCCTGCGAACACCGCGAGCTTTCCGAGGGCGTCGAGGTCGTCGGCCCCCTCGTCGCTCGTCACCATCGTGTGGAACTTCGAGAATAGCGCTTGGACCTCCGGGAGCGTCTTGCCCTTGATGGCCTCGGTCATGGTGGAGCACGAGGCCTGCGAGATCGCGCATCCCTGGCCGATGAACCCTACGTCCGTGATCTTGTCGCCATCCAACTGCAAGCGAAGCGTGATCTTATCGCCACACAGCGGGTTGTAGCCGCGCCCTTCACGGTTGTGGGGCTCGGGGAATCTGTGATTCCGAGGGTGCTTACCGTGATCGAGGATCACCTCTTGGTAGAGCTCGCGAAGGTCCATTAGCCGAATAGCTCCTGCACTTTTCGAAGCGCGCCGACCAGAGCATCGATGTCGTCGGTCGTGTTGTAGATGCCAAGCGATGCTCGCGCGGTCGCGGCGATGTCGAAGTGCTCCATGACCGGCTGCGCACAATGGTGCCCGGTGCGAATCGCCACGCCTTCCGAATCGACGATGGTGCCGATGTCGTGCGGATGCGCTGCGTCCATCAAGAACGACAGCACCGCGACCTTGCCAGGCGCGGTTCCAACCAGCCGCACACCGGGCACCGCTTCGAGCGCGTCGGTGGCGTAGCGAAGCACGGCGTTTTCGTGAGCATGGACCGCCTGCATATCGAACGATGCGAAGTAGTCGATCGCAGCACCGAGGCCAATGGCCCCTGCGATGTTCGGGGTGCCGGCTTCGAACTTGTAAGGGAGCTCGTTGTAGAGCGTCTCTTCGAAGGTGACCGAGCGAATCATATCGCCGCCACCTTGATAGGGAGGCATGCCCTCGAGCAGCTGCTCCTTGCCGTAAAGCGCGCCGATCCCGGTCGGCCCGTAGAGCTTGTGGCCACTGAAGGCGTAGAAATCGCAGTCTAGCGCCTGCACATCGACGTCCACGTGCGACATGGCCTGCGCACCGTCCAGCAACACGACCGCGCCTCGGTCATGCGCGAGCGCGATCAGCTCGGCGACTGGCAGCACCGAACCGAGCGCGTTCGAAACATGGGCCATCGCGACGAAGCGCGTGCGTTCGGTGAGTTGCTCCTCGAAAGCCTCGCGCAACACCTCGCCGCGGTCGGTCATCGGCACGACGACGAGTGTCGCACCCGTCTGCTGGCAAAGGATCTGCCAAGGCACGATATTCGAGTGGTGCTCGAGCTCGGTCACCAGGACCTCGTCGCCTTCGCGGAGATGGGCGCGCCCCCAGCTATGTGCGACGAGATTGATCGCTTCGGTCGTGCCGCGGGTGAACACCACCTCGCTCTTCTTGGCGGCGTTGACGAAGGCACGGACCTTTTCACGTGACTCTTCGAAACGAGCGGTCGCGCGCTGCGAGAGCAGATGAACGGCTCGATGGATGTTGGAACAGTCCCGGGCGTAGACCTCGGTCACCGCGTCGATCACCGATTGTGGCTTCAGAGATGTCGCCGCACTGTCGAGGTAAACCAGCGGCTTTCCATGAACGTCCTGATGGAGCGCAGGGAAGTCTTCCCGCACCCGTTGAACGTCGAACGCCGCAGGGCTAGCCGCCGCGATGGGAGATGCTTCGGTCACGTGAAACCCCGGACACGGTCACCATGCGGTATGCGCGTGAGAAGCGCCTCACGAAGGCGCGCGCGGGTCGGCTCGTGGCTCACGCCCTCGACGATCGACTCCAAGAAGGCGTAGGTGAGCATGGAGTGGGCGAGATCTTCGGGGATGCCCCGAGCGCGTAGGTAGAAGAGCTGATCTTCGTCGAGGGAGCCAACGGTCACCCCGTGGCTACACACCACATCGTCCGCGTCGATCTCGAGGTGCGGTTTGGTATGGACTGTCGCCGTCTCGGAGAGCAGCAGGTTTCGGTTCTCCTGGTGCGCCTCCGTCTTCTGGGCGTCGCGGTGAACGACGACGATGCCGTCGAAGACCGCGGTACCATTGCCAGAGACGATGCCGCGATACGATTGCCTGCTTCGACAATGCGAGGCCTGATGCTCGACCAGGGTGTGATGATCGACGAGGTCCTCGCCATCGATCAGATACGCACCGTCGAGCTGGCACTCGGCACCCTTGCCCTGCAGCAAGCAACGAACGTCGAAACGCAGGAGCGCGCCACCTAGAGTAACGACCGTCGAGCGATAGTTGCTGTCGGCATCCTGCCGAACATCCACCCGGCCCACCTGCAAGCCGGCGTTCTCGTGAACTCGGGCGTGGCTCATCTTGGCGTTGCGGCCGAGGTCGACCTCGAGCACCGAATTGGTGAGCTGCCCGGCATCTTCGCCGGCGTAGGTTTCGATGAGCGTCAGCTCAGCGCCGTCGGCCACGGTGATGAGAACCCGCGGGTACGCCACACCTCGCTCGGATGACGTGGGAATCGCGTGGACGAGCTCGATCGGCGTCTCAATGGCCACGCCCGCAGGGACATCGATCCAGAGGCCATCGCTGAACAGCGCCGTATTGAGCGCGGCGAAGTGCGTCGGCGGCCCCCCGAGGTCGAGCCGGCCTTCGAGAAGCGTGGGCTCGGCCTCGAGGACCTGCCTCAGGCTACGGGCGGTCACCCCCTCGGGGACCGGCGAGGTGAGCGACGGAGCGCTACCTTGCTCCGGCGAGAACTCTGCATTGGCGACCGAGCGCACCGGCGTGAAACGCCATGCCTCGGTCCGCTTCGTCGGAAGACCCTGCTCCCGTAGCGTGGCGGCAGCGCGCCCACGAAGCGCACGCAACCATTCCGGCCCCGTCTCAAACGAGGTCGGAAGGCTCCCGAGGAGCGTCTGGGGGCTCAGCTTGGTCACAGCGGTTGTGCGTCCCGGACCTCGGCGTACCCCTCTTTTTCGAGCTGCTTGGCGAGATCCTTGTCTCCGGTTCGAACGATTTGACCATCGATTAGGACGTGCACGACATCCGGCACGATGTAATCGAGCAAGCGCTGATAGTGCGTGATGACCAGCATCGCCCGTTCGGGACCTCGCAACGAGTTCACACCCTCGGCCACGACCTTGAGCGCATCGATGTCGAGCCCGGAGTCGGTCTCGTCGAGCACTGCAAGCGACGGCTCGAGTATGGCCATCTGAAAGATCTCATTACGCTTCTTTTCACCACCGCTGAACCCATCGTTCACCGAGCGTTTGGTGAGCTCGTCCGGCAACTGCACGAGTGCGGCTTTTTCTTTCGAGAGCTTCATGAAGTCGATCGCATCGAGCGGGTCTTCACCGCGGTGCTTTCGAATCGCGTTGAGCGCGGCCTTGAGGAAATAAATGTTGCTGACGCCCGGAATGGCTACCGGGTACTGAAAGCCCAGAAACAGCCCCCCGGCGGCGCGAATCTCGGGCGCCATCTCGAGCAGGTCTTGGCCTTTGTAGAGCACCCTCCCCTTCGTCACCTCGTAGCCGTCGCGGCCGGCCAGCACGTACGCCAGCGTGCTCTTTCCGGAACCATTCGGCCCCATGATGGCGTGCACTTGCCCCGCCTCCACCTCCAGGTTGATTCCCTTGAGAATGGGCTTGCCGTCTACCTCGACGTGCAGGTCCTCAATCTTCAACATCAGCCGACCGCTCCTTCCAAGCTAACGCCAAGGAGCTTCTGCGCCTCGACTGCAAATTCCATCGGCAGCTCTTTCAACACTTGCTTGGCAAAGCCGTTGACGATCAGGCTCACCGCGTCCTCTTCGGAC
>CALLDH010000157.1 GCA_937998345.1 uncultured bacterium
ATGTCGTCGTAGAGGTACACCGTCCCTGACGGCGGGGCTCCACGAACGTAGACGTAGGGTTGCCCGTTGGCCACGGGAACCGTGCCAGGCAGCATCTCCAAGATTCGGAACGGCTCACCGAACGTTCCCGGGACATTGCGAATCCCATCGAGCTCGAGCTTGATTGGGGCCTGAGCGCGCGCATCCACTTCTGCCGTTTCCGAAAAGATCAGCTCCTTGTCGACCTGAGCGCGGGCGGGCTCCAGCACGCTTTCCTCCGGAGCAGCATCCGACTCTTCGTCGACCGCCCGCGGCCTCAGGCGCAAGTCGACTCTGACTTGTGACGGGACTGGGTTCCCGTCGCGCGTCGCAGGGTCGAACTCGGCCTTCCCGATCGCTTCGATGACGAGATCACAGAGCGAGCGGCCGCCATCACACTTCTCGACCACCGCGCCCCCGCCGGTATCGATTCGCACCCGCACCCGAACTACACCGGACTCCGGCACCTCGATACCCGCGGGCACCTGGACGCCGGGAAGCGACCTCACCCGAGGCGCAACGAGATCCTGCGCACCAGCCGGAGCGGACCAGGCCCAGAGTCCCAGCGCCAGGAAAATCCAGAAGCGCCTAGGCGCTTGCGTCATTCTTCCCGTACGACCCGTAGCGCCTTCCGTTCCAGTTTCTCGGTGAGGAGCTCCCATTGTTCGCGCTCTTCATCGGTCGCCTGCCACATCGTAAAGTGACACGTCTCTGCGCCAGCCGGAATAGTGTAGTCAAATCGCACTTGGAAACCCACACGCTCGGCGTGATCCTGCGCAGCGTCGATCATCCCTTGCACGAAGTAACGCTGCACCCGGCAGTCGAATGCTTCGTAGTGGTCCTGGTGGGGGCACCACAGAATGTGAAAGCTCGCCTGGCCATCCACGTCGATCTTCGGTTCCTCGAGCGACGCGTACGCAATGCGGTTGATGATCGTCGCATAGAACGACGTGAACTCGGCATCGGTCATCTCCTCAGCAATGATCGTTCCTTCGAGAATCTGGCGTCCGACGTCGTATCCGGTCCTGCGGAGCGCGCGATATGCGGCCTTTTGCCCTTCCTCACCAAAGGTCCGCTCATTCTCCTTGAGCATTTCGATGAGCGCCATCGCCTGCATGGTCCCCCACTGCCACAGCGTCGCAGGGTCAAAGTCGGTCTTTGCAAGCACCTCTTCTTTGAGCCGCTTCAGCCCTTTCGCGTAGGGCTGATTGAATTCGAAGTCTCCCCACTTCGCCTCGTCCCGATGCTCCCAATGCGCCATACGACCTCCAGAATCACAGCGTACCACCGTCATCCCATGGTGACGGATGCGAAAATCCCACTTGCCGATGCATGGTCGCGGGAATGGGCTATTTGATCGCTCTGTGAAGCCTCTCCATGCGAGTGATTCGGTCTTTCAGCATCCGCTTCAGTGCGGCCCTCAGATAAGGCTCGATGTCGGCGTCGGTACTGCCGGTGTTTGAAACGACCTGCTGATAGAGGTGCGCGGCTTCTTCGGACACCGCGAGTGTGATCTTCGAGTCACTCAAATGGTCGTCGATCAGGCTGCGGATCAGCCCGCTCATGTTGACGCCAAGATCCAGCAGCCGAGCGTGCTGGTCCTCGCGAATCATCAGGCTGATGCGTCGAAACTCGTCGGTCATGGCTCCCTCCAGATTTGTATGTTTATGCACGAAACATCACGAATATGCAAACATATGCTTGTTTATGCTTTGTTATGCTTTATTATATAAGTATCAAAACAATGAAGCAACAAAGGAGGAAATCATGCGCCGCATCATCTACATCATCGTCAGCGCCGCGTTCTTGATGGCAGCAACCCTCGGCACCGGCGGCTGCACCAACCCGCACGCTCCCGCGGGCCACGAAGGCTATGTGTTTGAAGACCCACGCGTCTTCGGACAGGGAGGCTTCCGTGGTGCAGTGCAGGGCCCAGGTAACTACGGCATCAGCGCCTGGCGGAACCGCGTCGTCAACATCGACGTACGCCCGACCACCTACACCGAGGAGTTCAGTATCCTCGTGAAGGACGACCTCAACGTCGCGTTCCGTGTCCACGCCGTCATGAAGGTCGAGCAAGGGCAAGTGCAGTCCGTCGTTGAAGGCTTCGGCTCCGAACATTGGTACCCCCGATTCATCAAAGAGCCCTTCCGCACCATCGTGCGTCAGTCGGTGCAGGAGTACGCCAGCCGCGAGCTCAAAGCGGAGCGCGACACGATCGCCGCGAGCATCGAGACCGAGCTGAGCGCCTATCTCGAGGCCACGCCCTTCGCAGTCATTCGGCTGGCCGTGGGCAACATCGACTACCCGCCAGTGGTCTCACAGGCTGTCGAGAAGAAGCTGGCCGCGAAGCAGCTCCTCGAAGAGAAAGAAACACAACGAGAGATCGCACAGCGCGACGCAGAGATCCGAATCGAAGAAGCCAAGGGGATCGCCGAGGCACAGAAGATCATCAACACGACGCTCACCTCCAACTACCTGCAGCACGAAGCAATCCAAACCCAGCGCGCCATGGCCAACGCTCCGAACCACACCACGGTTTACATCCCAGTCGGAACGAATGGTCTGCCACTCGTGCATACGCGGTAGATTCCACGCAGGCGATCGAGGGCTCCGCCACGTCGGGGCCCTCGCTTGACGCCCGGACCCAGCAAAGCTACTCCTTGCGCCTACTTGCGGGTGTAACTCAGTGGTAGAGTGCGACCTTCCCAAGGTCGACGTCGCGGGTTCGAATCCCGTCGCCCGCTCCAGCCTTAGTGTGCCTGACGGCCTCGTTGCCGCGCGATGATCCCAAAGAACTTCGAGATGCCTAGCCACTGGACCATCCACTGCGCCAGGCGGGGTGCGAGCAGACCGATGGCGAGCGGTAGACGGTAGGGGATCGGGTTTACGATGATCTCTGGGAGGTCGCGTTTGATCGCCCGAACCACCGCGCGCGCGACCCTGCCCGGCGGCGAGCTCCCGAGGGCCAGCGGTGCTTTTACGCCGAAATCTCGAGTCGCGTCCTCGTACATCCCCGCATCAACCAGGCCTGGGCACACGACGGAGCAGCTCACCGGGTAGTTCTCGTTTCGCACGGTCGCTCGAAGGCTGCGCGTGAAGCCGATCAGACCGTGCTTGGTCAGGCAGTATGGCTCCGCGTAAGCGACCGGGCCCAGGCCCGCCAAGGACGCGATGTTCACGATGTGACCTCGGCCCCGCTCGCGCATTCTGGGCAGCAACAGCCGGGACAAGACCACAGGGGCCCTCAGGTTGACGTCAATCGCTTCGTCGATGAGCTCCACCGCCAGCTGGTCGAACGTCATCCAGTCCTCGACGCCGGCATTGTTGACCAAGACGTCGACGCCACCCCCTTCCCCTTCCGCTCGATTCACAAGCTCGTGGAGGGAGCTCCGATCGCTGAGGTCGGTGGGTATGCAGAGAACCCTGCGACCCGTGGCGCGCAGCGCATCGGCGACCTGCTCGAGCTTGTCGGCGGAACGGGCGGCGAGGATCAGGTTCATGCCTTCCGCCGCCAACGCCTGGGCGATGTAGACACCGATGCCCTTGGAGGCTCCAGTCACGAGCGCCGTCCGGTTCTGCAAGTCTCGCATGGGACACTCCTTCTCAGCGAAGGAGTCTACTGCCGCCCCTCGTGACAGCGCCAGTGTCAGGGGCAGTGCCAGGGGCAGTGTTAGGGGCAGTGGCAGCGGCCGGGCCAGTGGCAGCGTCAGTGGCAACGTCAGGGCCAGCGGCCGGGCCAGCGCCGGGGCCATTGACAGTGTCCTTGTGACTTGATTTGGTCATCGTGATCTCCTTTTTCGCGTGTGAGTGGGGGCGGGCTTTCGCCCTTTCGGGGAACCCCACTCACACGCGAAAAAGGAGATCACTGATGGGACTCATCATTCAGCAACGGGCGC
>CALLDH010000158.1 GCA_937998345.1 uncultured bacterium
GCGGTCCGTGGACCATGCTCCCCACAGGGTCGGCTGACCGATCCGGCCCCGTCGGAAGATGCCGGAGTCGTCGTAGATTCCGCCCGCCCGGTAGTCCAGGGTCACCCAGTCGCCGTTGGGGAGTTCCACGATGGGCGCGGCGCGATGGTCCACTCCGGTGTCCGGGAACATCACCTCGCGCGGACTCCAGGTGCGGCCGCCATCGGTGGACCGGACCAGGATCATCTGTCCGTTGCGCGCGAGGTGGTCGGTCGCCTCCCGGCAGGTGATGACGATCTCGCCGTCGCGCATGACCGTGAGCGAGGGAGGATGGAAGTGCCGGGTCTCGTCCTGGAAGGCAATGACCACCTCCCCGGCTATCACTTTCGGGAAGAGTTGCGGGTAGAGTTGGGCGTAGAGCATCTCGTGCGACTGCCGGAGCTGGACCATGTCGGCCTCCAGTTGTGCGACCTCGTCACGCAGCACGCGCAGGTCCACGCGCAGCGCGTCCGACCGGGGGCTCACGAAGAAGAGCTGCTCGATATCGGGCAGGTCGCGGTTGAGTTCGACGCGCACCTGGACCGGCTTCCCGGCCGTCAGGAACTCCCCCGGAACCCTCAGGCGGTAGAAGCCGGAGACGCCATCAGGGCTCCAGGAGCGATGGGGAGGCTCCACGAGCGACTGGAAACGTTTCGGTTCAATCGTCAGCGAGAAGCCCTCGTCATTGGTCACGTAGCCGCGGGCTGTCTGTCCCAGGGGAAATCGCAAACGAGGAGTGCCATCTACACTCAGCGTCGCCATCGGCATGGGGAACGCCGGGCGAACCGGCCGGACTTGGGCGCCGCCGATCCAGGTGAACACCGTGGTCTCCGCCGACTCGGCCGGCGTGGTCTCCCACTCCACGGCGGTTCGATCACCGTAGGCCTGCACGTTGCGGACTTTTCCTTCCGAGTCCGGCACGGGTCCCCGGAAATCGTGGAGCCCGTAGCTGTGGGCGTTGAACGCGCTCCCGCACGCCGGGATTCCGGACGAAGGGACGAGTGTCCGCGCAAAGCCCTCCTGCTCGCCAGGAAAGCTCTTGTTGCTGACCGTCTCGGCGAGTTCCGCGGCAAGCAAAGCCGAACCGCAGACGCAGAGGACGATCAACGCTAAGACACGTCGGCTCAAGCGGCCTCTCTTCAATGGCATCATCGGTGTGACTCCTGATTCCAGCATGAGATTCTCGGCCCATTGCGGCGACGTACACCGAAGATAGGAATTTTGTTTTCTGGGCACAGAACGGATTGTACCGGGAGGAAATGGTCATTCAAGGGAGTAGCGGCGCAGGATCTTTTCGATCACGTCGCCCCGACCATCGCTGCGCGACGGTGCCCGCGGGTCGATGAAGGCGACGACCTTCATTTCGGTCCCACACCGAGGACAGGATAACGGATCCACTTCGCAGACCCGCTTGATGAGCATGGCCCAGGTCTTGGCACAGCCCTTTGGCCCTCTGTCCACAAAATGATGCCGCGAATTTCGTGTCGCGATCGTGCATGACGATTGTCGCGCCCAGCCCCGTTTCGTCGATGTGCTTCAGGAAGGCGCGGGCCTGTTCATTTACGCAGGCTTCGTTGGGGTGGAACGTCGACGGGCTTATGAACACGCGGCGTGTTTCGGCGTGCAAGAACACCAGCACGAACAGGTCGCGAAAGCCCTTGGTTGTCAGAACCTTCTTCGAAAAGAAATCGCACTGCCAAAGGGTGGCCACGTGGATCTTGAAAAACTCATCCCAGGTGCCGGTGCCGCGTTTGGGCCCAGGATCGTACCCATACCGTTTGAGAATGTTCTTGACCGTGTTCCGCGACACCGCTTTGATGCCCAACTTGCGAAGTTCGCCCAGGATCCGCGTGTAGCCCCATCCGTTGTCCTTGGCCAGCATCACGATCAGCTGTTCGATCTCCGCTGCCGTGCGCTTGCGTCCAACCTAGGGCGGCTTGCATTTTCGCCTTTTCGATTGCTCCCGGATCCAGCGGCGAATGGTACCCGGATGGACGATGGTTGCCAGTTCGTTCAGGGCTTTGGCCCCTAGGTTCTTGGCGAATCGAATGAGGCGGTTGCGCTCCTGTTCGGTAACGGCGATTCGCTTGGGCAACTTGCTTCTGAGGATCTGATTCTCTACCTTCAGGTAGCGGACATCGCGGGCCAGTTCCTTCTGAGTTGCGCCTGCTAGGACCATCAACAGGGACCGATAGATGTTTCGCATGCCAGAATCGCTCCGGGTGCTCAAGTCGTTACTGCATCGAGAGAAGACTTCATTTTTGCACCCCGGACCAGCGACTGGTAAAGGCGTAATTCCGGTCCGCGCAGTGGATCCCACAAGGATGGCAGGGCGATTGCACCATAAGTCATTTTTTAAACAGCACTTCTTGTAGGTAATCATCGTCGAGGGCAGCCAGCAGGCGTTTGTTCTTGATGCCTACTTTCTCACTGTGATTGTTCTTGAGCAAGCTTAGGGCGGTGCGGCGGAGCGTGCTGAAGTTGGCGTCGGCGTTACCCTTTCGAATGCGACACTGATCCTCCTGGAACGTAACATCCAGTTGCCAGTGCAAGCGGTTCTCAATTGACCAATGATC
>CALLDH010000159.1 GCA_937998345.1 uncultured bacterium
AGGCGAGGGCGCGCGCGTTGCAGTGCGCTCGTCGGCAACGGCGGAAGACACCGCCGAGGCGTCCTTTGCCGGGATGAACGAGTCGTTCACGAACGTCGTCGAGGAAACGCTCATCCAACGCATCCTCGATTGCTGGGCGTCGCTCTGGGGGTCTCGTGTGGTGGCGTATCGGCACAGCCTGGGGCTGACCGATGAGCCGACGATTGCGGTGGTCGTTCAGCGAATGGTCGACTCGGAAGCCTCTGGTGTGATGTTCACCGTGGATCCGATTTCCCAGGACCGCGGGCGGATGCTGATCGAAGGAGCCTACGGGCTTGGGGAAGTCGTTGTCGGCGGGCAGGTGGAGCCCGATACGTACTTCGTGTCTCGGTCGCGGGACCCGGCCGCCGCGGAGGTGGAACTGAGCAGCGCGCGCATCGGGTCCAAGGCGCACAAGATTGTGCGTCAACCGGATGGCAGCGAGGCGCGTGTCGACGTTCCGCAGGCGGAGCGCGAGATCCGGGTGCTTGACGATGCCCAGGTTCTCGAGCTCGCCTCGCTCGGGCTTCGCATCGAGCAACACTATCGGAGCCCGCAAGACGTCGAGTGGGCCTTAGAGAACGGCACGGCGTACATCCTTCAGTCACGCCCAATCACGACCCTCGAGGCGGAGGCGGGGAAGCCGCTCCTGAGCGGGCTCGGTGCATCGCCTGGACGTGTGGCCGGCAAGGTCCGGGTCATGCGCGAGCTTCAGTCGGACGCCAAGATCGGGAAGGACGAAATCCTGGTCGCTGAGATGACGAGCCCGGACTGGGTGCCGGTCATGCGCCATGCGGGTGCGTTGGTCACCGACGAGGGTGGCGTGACCTGCCATGCGGCGATCGTCAGCCGTGAGCTGCGGATTCCTTGCGTGGTCGGCACTGGCAATGCGACTCGGCTGCTCAAGAGCTCGCAGCTGGTGACGGTCGACGGCACGCGAGGAGAGATCGTGTCGGGTGATGTCACGCAGGGCGCGGCGACCGCAGGAACGACACCCAGCACTCAGCCGACGGCGGTGATGGCTGCTCCCGAAGCGACCATGGAACCCTTGGCGACGCGGCTCTACGTCAATCTCGCGATCGCCGATGCTGCGGAAGCTGCTTCTGCGTTGCCAGTAGATGGCGTGGGCCTGCTTCGGGGGGAGTTCATGATCAGCGATGCGCTCGATGGCGTGCATCCCAACGCTCTGATCGCCGAAGGCGGCTCTGACGAATTCGTCACCAAGATGACCGATTCGCTCCTTCGCATCGCGCGACCGTTCTTCCCGCGGCCTGTGATCTATCGGACCTATGATTTCCGAACCAACGAGTTCAGCGGGCTGCGCGGCGCCGAGGATCACGAACCCCACGAGGAGAACCCCATGATTGGGTACCGCGGCTGCTACCGGTACGTGAAGGATCCGGAGCTATTTGATTTGGAGCTCGAGATTCTAGCTCGCGTGCGCGAGGCGTCGCCGAACGTGAACATCATGATTCCGTTCGTGCGTACCAAGTGGGAGCTCGAAGCGTGCCTCGAACGCATCGACAAACACCGTCTCGGGAGCGACCATGGTCTGCTCCGATGGGTGATGGCCGAGGTGCCGTCGATCGTCTACCGCATCCCGGACTACGCGAAGCTCGGTATTCACGGCGTGTCGATCGGGTCGAATGACCTGACTCAACTGATGCTCGGTGTCGATCGCGATTCGTCCATTTGCGCGGAGCTGTTTGACGAGGCGGACGACGCGGTGCTTTGGGCCATCGAGACAATCGTTCGGACAGCCAGGGAGTGCGGGCTCACGTCCTCGCTCTGCGGCCAGGCGCCCTCGAACCGGCCCGAGTTCGCGGAGAAGCTCGTCCGATTCGGCATCACCTCGATTTCGGTCAACCCGGACGCAGCGATGCGGACTCGCCAGGTGATCGCATCGGCTGAACGGCGAATGTTGATCGATTCAGTGCGCCGAGGAGAGAAACTATGAATGATCGAAAAGATCTGGAAGAGCTGTACGCAACGTTCGCCCGCATTTTTGCAGACGGGAAGCCCATCCGTGGAGTCTTTGAGCTGGTCGCGGCCATCCATGCTGCTGGCCTCGAGCCGGAGAATGTGACCGAGGACTGGCTCAGGGCGCTCAACGGCGACTGGGTGTACGGCGATTCGCTCCTTCCGTTCCAGGATCCCACGGCCAATCGCCTCTATCAACGATTCCTTACGGGAAACTGAGTAGCCTGCGAACCAAGGGCCGAAATTGACATCCGAGATGGACGCATCACCCGACGAACCCTCGCCCGAATGGCACACGCTGTCTGTCGACGCGACCATGTCGCATCTGCAGTCCACCACGCACGGACTGGCGGAGGCCGAGGTGGAGCGTCGAGTCGCTCGATATGGACCGAACGAGCTGCAAGCGGCGGGTCGTGTCTCCCCTTGGGCCATCCTTTTCCAACAGTTCAAGAACGTCTTGATCATCATTTTGCTGATCGCCACGGCGATCTCCGCCGTTCTCGGAGAGGGCGTCGAGACCATCGCCATCGCCGTGATCGTGCTCTTCGCTGTGGTGCTGGGCTTCATTCAAGAGTACCGGGCGGAACGCGCGATCGAAGCGCTCCGCCAAATGGCCGCGCCCACGGTGACCGTCATACGCGATGGCCAGGAAATCGAGATTCCGGCGCGCGAGCTCGTCCCGGGTGATGTGATTCTGTTGCATGCAGGCGACAAAGTGGCGGCCGATGCACGGCTGCTCGAGTCGATCAATCTTCACGTCGATGAGGCCGCGCTCACGGGCGAATCCGTGCCTGTCACCAAGGCCACCAAGGCGCTTCGCGGAGAGGACATGGCCCTTGGTGACCGCAACAACATGGTGTTCGGGGGAACCATTGCCACCTATGGGCGAGGCCGCGCTGTTGTCGTCGGCACCGGTATGAGGACCCAGTTCGGCCGAATCGCGCAGATGCTGCAATCCGTTGAAACCGGCCGGACTCCGTTGCAACAGAATCTAGACAAGGTGGGTCGTGTCCTCGGCAAGGCAGCCGTCGCGATCGTAGCCGCTGTTGTCGTGGTAGGCCTGCTCCGCGACCAACCCGTGCTGGAGATGTTCATCTTCGGGATCGCCCTAGCGGTAGCCGCAGTGCCCGAGGCCCTGCCGGCCGTCGTCACCATCTCATTGGCGATTGGCGTGCAGCGGATGGTGAAACGAAACGCGCTCGTGCGGCGCCTGCCGGCCGTCGAAACCTTAGGGAGCACGTCCGTGATTTGCTCCGACAAGACCGGCACACTGACCAAAGACGAAATGACCGCCCGGACGCTCCGCACCCACGAACGATCGGCCACGATCTCCGGTAGCGGCTACGAGCCTGAAGGTGAATTCGCACTGGGCGATACGGTTGTCGGGCCGTCTCCGGAGGAGATGGACCTGTTGCGCGCCGCCGCTCTGGTCTGCGATGCGCACCTCGTCCGCGACGACGCGCACGGCGGCTGGCAAATCAAAGGAGACCCCACCGAAGGGGCGATCATCGTAGCGGCCGCCAAAGCAGGAATGCAAAAGGACGACCTGGACCTGCAGTTCCCAAGGGTCGGAGAGATTCCCTTCACGTCCGAAGCCAAGCGCATGACGACTCTGCACGCCGTTGGGGACGCTCAGGTTGCCTATGCCAAGGGGGCGCCCGAAACGATTCTCGAT
Source organism: uncultured bacterium (assembly GCA_937998345.1). Lineage (GTDB taxonomy): Bacteria > Myxococcota_A > Polyangia > Polyangiales > Houyiibacteriaceae > SG8-38. Next base: position 3,674 of record CALLDH010000159.1, read on the forward strand.
TCCTGCTCCCAACTGTTGAAGAGCCAGGGCGAGGTCGCGCTCGGGAACGCCGATCGAGAGGCGATTCTCGAGGCGGTCAGACAGATGGCCAGCGAGGCACTACGCGTGCTCGGGGTAGCCAGCAAAGCGGACGCGACGCTTGGAGATGCTGAGCACGACATGACCTTCCTCGGTTTGGTGGGCATGATCGATCCTCCACGTCCGGAAGCCAAAGCCGCCGTCGAGCAATGCGAGCGAGCCGGCATCCGGGTGGTCATGATCACGGGCGACCACCCGATCACCGCTCAGGCCGTGGGCGGCGAGCTCGGCCTGCTCAGGGCGGGGGATGCGGTGACGGGCGCAGAGCTCGAGGACATGAGCGACGAGGAGCTCGAGAGCAGGGTCGAAAGCATCGAGGTCTACGCACGCGTCTCCCCGGCGCACAAGCTACGGGTGGTCAGCGCCCTTCAACAGCGCGGCCACATCGTAGCCATGACTGGCGACGGAGTGAACGACGCGCCCGCTCTAAAGAAAGCCGACATCGGCGTTGCGATGGGGATCACTGGCACCGACGTGAGCAAAGAGGCCGCGGCAATGACCCTGATCGACGATAACTTTGCGTCCATCGTTGCCGCGGTGGAAGAAGGGCGGGGAATTTTTGAGAACATCAAGAAGTACTTGATGTACCTGCTATCCGCGAACATCGGAGAGATCGGACTCATCGCAGGGGCCATGTTTGCCGGTCTGCCGATGCCCCTGACCGCCGTGCAGATCCTGTACGTGAATCTCGCCACCGACGGCCTGCCGGCCTTGGCGCTGGCTGTAGACCCTCCCGAAACGGATCTCATGGAACGCGCGCCGCGAGATGCGCGCACAGGGATCTTCACGCGCCGGGTCGTCACGCTCATGGTGGTCGGAGGGCTCTGGTCGATGGCGGCGAATCTCGGTCTGTTCACATGGGCTCTGCAATCGGGCCGCAGTGTGACTCACGCCATGACCATGACCTTCGTGTCCCTGGTCCTGATCGAGTTTCTCAAGGCGTTCAACTTCCGCTCCGACCGCCGGTCGATCCTGCGCCGACCGTTCGCGAACAAGTGGCTGAACCTGGCGCTCGTCTGGGAAATGGCGCTGCTGGTGTTCATCGTGTCCTTCCCCCCGCTGCGAGAGCCGTTCAGCATAAGCCCTTTGTCGGGGACGGACTGGCTCATCGCGGCCTGCCCGGCCTTGAGCATTTCGCCTGTCCTCGAGCTGACGAAGTGGTTCGGTCGACGCGGCTGGCTCGGACAGGACTCCTGACGGCTCCTCGGAAATGTGGGTGCCAGACCCAGGCTCGAGATGGCGAAAACGGCTGAACGTGGTACAGCTCGGCGCATGGACAAGACCGCGCCGATTGCCGAATACATGACGCCGATTCCCCACACCGTAGGGAGCGAGCAGACCATCACGTTTGCTCAGAGCCTCATGCAGAAATACGAAATCCGCCACTTGCCCGTGCTGCACGGCGGCGAGCTCTACGGCATCGTCAGCGACCGCGACCTCGGCATGGTCGCCGGCCTCAATGAGGTCAACCCCGACGTCACTACCGTCGAAGAGGCGATGACCCAGGAAGCGTACACTGTGTCCAAAGACACGCCGCTCTTCGCCGTGTTGGAGGAGATGCTCGAGCACAAGTACGGCTCGGCGATCGTGGTCGAGGGCGTGAAGATCGTCGGTATCTTCACGACGCACGACTCCCTGAAGCTCCTCGTCGAGAATTTCCAGAGCGCATAGGCTGACCAGCGGCGTGTCCACTCGAACCGAGTTCACGTTCTGCCGCATCTGTGAAGCAACTTGTGGCCTCAAGGCCACCATCGAGGGCGATCGCGTCGTCGCGCTCGAGCCGGACGAGAACCACGTGGTGAGCAAGGGCTACTCTTGCATCAAGGGTCTTCGCTACCACGAGATCCATCACTCGCCGGACCGGCTCCGCGCTCCCTTGAAACGTGTCGGCGGTCGCTTCGAGCAGATCAGCTGGGAACAGGCGCTCGATGAGATCGGCGCGAAGGTGAGGCAGTTGGTTGAGGACCACGGCGGCGATTCGGTTTCTGCCTATCTCGGTAATCCGATCGCGTTCAGTTTGCTACCTCCGGTCCTCACGGCGGCGTTTCTGCAAGGGCTGGGTTCACGCAATCTGTTCCAGACCGGATCGCAGGATTGCAACAACAAGTTCGCGGCCGCTCAACGGGTGTACGGGTTTCCATTCATCCAGCCCTTTCCCGATGTCGATCGCACCCAGTGTTTGATCATGATCGGATCGAATCCGGCTGTGTCCCGAGCGAGCTTCATGCAGCTGCCGGACCCGATTCGACGCCTCAGGGCCATCGAAGGGCGGGGCGGCAAGGTCTTCCTCGTGAACCCGAGGCGCACCGAAACCGCCAAGCAGATGGGAACGCAGGTGTTCATCCGCCCGGATACGGACGTGTACTTCCTGCTCAGCTTTCTTCATGAGGTCGTGAGCCGCGATGCGATCGATCACGAACGTGTTGGCCTTCACATGAAGGGGCTCGACGCGCTTCGAAAGGTATCGGAGGCGTGGCCGCCGGAGCGGACCTCCGAGATCACCGGCATTTCGGCGGAGACGCTGCGGGCGATGGTCGACGCCTATACCCGGGCAGACGGCGCCGCGTTGTTTCTGTCGACCGGAGTCAATCAAGGGAGCCAGGGAACGCTCGCGTTTTGGATTCAAGAAGCCATCAATGCGATCACCGGAAATCTCGATCGTCTCGGAGGCACACTGGTTGGCTACGGCTACATCAAGGATTTCCCAAGGCACGCGCGCAAGAGCGGCCACACGATGCGTGATGACGTGTCACGCATCGGTCAGCTGCCTTCGGTCGTCGACACGTTTCCCGCGGGCCTCATGGCGGACGAGATCCTCACCCCCGGTGAGGGGCAGGTCAGAGCGATGGTCTGCTTGTCGGGGAACCCTCTGCTGACCGTCCCCAACAGTAACGGACGCCTGGAAGAAGCCCTCAAGGCTCTCGAGTTGCTCGTTGTCATCGACATCTTCCGCAACGAAACCGCAAACCACGCGCACTACATCCTACCGGGCAGCAGCGCCTTTCAGCGCCCGGACTTGCCCTTCGTGTTTCAGTCGTTGATGGGTGCGCAACCGATTCCGTATGTGCAGTACACGGACGCACTTCTGCCGCCCGAAGGCGAGCAACGCGACGAGACCATGATCCTGCTGCAGCTCGCCGCCGCCTGTGGGTCAACTTTGTTTGGTTCACGAATCGTGAATGGGTTTCTCAAAGGCTGGATGGGCCTCGGCAAGCTGCCCGCGGTCGGGAGCCGGCTCGGACTCACCTCTGAGCGGTTCCTGGGGTTGATGGCGCGGGCGTTTCGGCTCGGTTCGTTGAGCAGCCTCCGCGACGAACCACACGGGCGCTTGCTGGAAGCGAATCAAGGGCAGGACTTTCTGGGCCAGCGGGTAGTCACTGACGATGGCCTGGTCAATTTGGCGCCGGTGGAGCTGATCGAGGCCGTCAGGGACCTGGAAGCGACGTTCGAGCAGGAGCGGACACAGCGCCACAAGCTCAAGTTGATCAGCAAGCGTGAGCAACACAGCCACAACAGCTGGCTGCACAACCATCCGCGTTTCGTCGAAGGGAAACGCTCGACGAACTACCTCTACATGAACCCGTCGGATGGCAAGACGGCTGGGGTCGAGTCGGGCGCGATGGTCGAGGTCCGCAGCAGCGCAGGCTCGGTGCGTCTACCGGTTCAGCTCACCGACGAGATGATGGTCGGCGCGGTGGCCCTGCCGCACGGCTGGGGGCACCAGGCAGCCGACGGGCTGAGCGTTGCAAGCCAGACGACCGGGGCGAATGCGAACTTGCTCGCGGCCGACGGGCCGGGCGCGCTGGAGTACTTTTCAGGGATGGCGAAGTTGAACGGCATCTGGGTCGAAGTAACTCCGGTCGACTGATGCCATTGCCAGTGCCAGCGTCAGCGGCGGCGTTAGCCGGGGAGTAGGATTTTGCCGGACTCGGTTGTGGAGAACGCACCCCACCAGCGGTGGATGTTATCGAGTCCTTCGACGGGGAGCTCGAGGGGCTGGATGTAGCCGAAGCATACGCCGATTGCGAAGTCGGCTAGCGTGAGGGTGTCGCCGGTCACGTTCGCGTTACGGGCCAGATTGGCGTCGAGGACCTCGGCGTATTTGCGGAAGTCCTTCGTGGCGCGATCGATGATGCCTTGATCCGGATTGTCGCGGTTGAAGAACCTCTGGCCGAAGAGGCGGTTGAGAGCTTCGGTGAGGTGGTTTGATTCCCAGAACATCCAGCGGAGGATGTCGTAGCGCTTTGCGGATTTGGGCCAGAGCTCGGTGTCGCCTTTGCCGGCGAGGTAACACATGATCGCGTTCGACTCCCAGAGGACCGTGTCGCCATCGACGAGCGTCGGCACCTTTCCGTTGGGGTTGAGCGCGAGGTACTCAGCTGTGCGTTGCTCGCCGGCGCGGAGATCGAGCGTCTGGGTTTCGAGCTCGATGCCTAGCTCGCTGGCGACGGCATGAACCTTGCGGGCATTCGGCGAGAACAGATTGGTATAGAGCTTCATTGGGGGATCCTCCGTTGCTGAGCTTACTCCAGGAAAAGGCGGAGGTTACAGGCTGAGCAGCCCTGGGGTCGATTGTAAAAGTTCTGTCATCAGCCCCCCGATCTCTCGTAACCCGGTTCCCGGTCTGCGATACAACGATGAGCCGGATACCGGACCGGCGACCAACGCGATGCTCAAGCAATGGATAGGTAAGGCGTTCCTCCGGGTCGCTGGTTGGAAGACAGACGGGGAGCGACCTGCGCAGGACCGGTACGTGATCATCGCCGCGCCCCACACGTCCAACTGGGACATGCCCTTCATGCTGGCGATGGCGTTCGTCTATGACATTCCGGTCCGCTGGATGGGTAAGCACACGCTGTTCAAGGCGCCGTTTGGTCCGTTCTTCAAGCGGCTTGGCGGCATACCGATTGTGCGCCATCGCCCTGGCGGCGTCGTCGGGCAGATGGTCGAACACTTCGAGAACAACGACTCACTGGTCTTGATGGTGCCTGCCGAGGGTACTCGCTCGCATGTCGATTACTGGAAGTCGGGCTTCTACCACATCGCGCGAGGTGCCAATGTGCCGGTCGTGCTTTCGTACCTCGACGTTGGCAAGAAGGTCGGAGGCATTGGTCCCGCCGTCGAGCTGACCGGAGACTTCCGCGCGGACATGGACAAGATTCGTGGGTTCTACGCAGGGATGCAGGGCTTCTGCCCGGAGAACGTTGGCGTCATCAGGCTGCGTGAGGAAGACGTGGTAGAAGTCGTCGAGCACGATGGCGCCGTGGCCGAAGAAATCGATCGGCTCGCAGGCAACCTGTAACATTTCCGCTCGCAGGACGTCCTTTACATTCGCGGCCAGATCGTGAAACGATTCCGGTCTTCGAAAGGCGTCTCAATGAGCAGCGACAGCGCCGTATGGCTCAAGGTCCTCGACCCTGAGGAGCTTCCCGAGGGCCGAGTCAAGGCGGTCACGTGCAAACATAGAACCCTCTGCCTGACGCATTTCGAAGGTCAGTTCGGCGCGCTCGACAACAAATGCCCCCATCAAGGCGGGCCGTTGGGGGAAGGCTCGATCGAAGGCGGTTTGCTGCGTTGTCCATGGCACGGTTGGGATTTCGATCCGCTCACTGGCAAGCCACCGGGTGGCTTCGACGACGGTGTCGAAACCTTCCCTGTCGAGGTTCGGGAAGACGGCGTGTACGTCGCATTCCCCGAGGAAGAGCTCCACGTTCGAACGTCGAGCGAAGTCATGGTCGAGACGCTGACGAATTGGGGCGTGCGATGGGTGTGGGGCATCGTTGGTCACTCGAACCTCGGGTTCGCCGACGCCATGCGGCGAAAGGAAGCTGCGGGAGAGCTAGGCTACTTTGGTATCCGCCACGAAGGTGCCGCCTCGTTCGCCGCGTCGGCCTACGGGAAGCTCACGGGCCGGCCGGCCGCCTGTTTCGCGATCGCAGGCCCGGGTGCGACCAATCTTCTGACCGGGCTTTGGGACGCGCACGTCGACCGCGCTCCGACGCTTGCGCTGACCGGTCAGGTGCCAACGACCCTCATCGGCCGGGGAGCATTCCAAGAGGTCGACCTCGCGGCGGCGTTCGGTGGAGTAGCGAAGTACACCGCCGTCGTCGCTAAGGACTCGAACTTCGGCGAGTTGGCCAATCTCGCCTGCAAGCATGCGATCCTCGAGCAGGGTGTCTCCCACATGGTGTTCCCTGACGATGTGCAGGTCGTTGAAGCGCCGGACGCGAAAGCGGGGTCGCCGGAAGGCCGGATCACAGCGCGTGGCATTTCGCCACCACGCGACTCGCTCGAGAAGGCGGTGAAGAAGATCGCCGAGGCCAAGCGCCCTGTGTTCATCGTTGGGCATGGCGCACGCTTCGTGATGGAGCCGGTCATTGCGCTCGCCGAGCAGCTCAACGCGCCAGTGATGACGACGTTCAAGGGCAAGGGTCTCATCGCCGATGATCATCC
>CALLDH010000160.1 GCA_937998345.1 uncultured bacterium
ACATGACGCTTCTCGACCTCAACTACAACACATCGTTTGGACAGACCGGAGGCGTTCAGAACGTCAATCGGCACCTCGGCGAGGAGGATTTCAAGGTCTTCTTGTCGAGCCGATGGTTCGTGACACCGTTGTTCGGTCAGCTCTTCAACGATCGCTTTCAAAACATCCAGTTTCGAGCTACGCCGGCAACGGGTGCGGGCGTCCACATCATTGACGCGCCCAACGCGAAGTGGGATTTCCAGACCGGTGTCGGCTACCAGTACCTGAACTACCGGGACACCGCGGCGCTTCCCGCCGGCAGCTCCAATCCTCAGCATGACGTGTTCATTCCGTTGTATACTTACGCAGATTTCGACATCACCGGCGACGTCGACCTCACCCTCAGCTGGCTGACCAACCTGGTCGTCAGCACGATCGGCAACACCAACCACACGGGCAAGGCCGACTTGGCGATCGAGCTCACCAGTGTGATCGATCTCGATATCGCGTTTCTCTATCTGCGAACCGAAGACCCAGCGCCGCCGCCAGATCCGATGGCGCCGGCGATCAAGAAGAACGACTACCAGCTCGTGGTCGGCATCAGCCTCGAGCTCGGCTAGGCCCGTTCCCCCATGGCGACGAAGTCGCTTTACGGGGTCTCTTCGTCGCGAGACTCTTCTTTCTTCTGTTCGTGGCGCCGCTTGACCTCGGCTTCGAGCTCAACGCGCCGTGCCTCGAGCTCGCGAACGCGGGTTTTGGAGGCCTCGTTGTCGTCGTGGTCTGCTTGCTTTTTCAGCTCATTGAGCTCCTCGACGACGTCGGCAAGCTGGTGCTCCGCCTTGGCCTCGGTTTCGGCCTGTTCGGCTTTGTCGAACATGAGTTCCTCGGGGCGGGATTCGTCCGCGGCATCAGGCTTCGATGGGGTCGCATGCCTCACCTCTGGGATAAACACCCGCTCGGCTGCAAGTTGGCGCTGATTCATGAATGTCGGTGATACGATCTCGATGCCTGCCCGGTGAAGCGAGTCGAGGATGCACTCCCTCAGCTCAGACTCCGCACTGATGAGGTATTTGACCTCCTCCAGGAACCCGGCTGCCTGATATGTGATCGAGAAATCGCCTAGCTCGAGCACGAACACGAAGGGCTCGGTCAGGCCAGCGCTTTCGGCGGCCTCGACCAGGCAGGTTTCGATCTTCTCGCGCGGCACGTCGTAGCCGAGCGAGACGGTCGCAGAGATGAACGTCCCTGACGCGCGCACCACCGTGACCGGATTGGTGACGAGATAGAGGTTCGGTAGCGTGGTGAGGTTGCGGCGCTCGGTTTGGATCTCCGTTCGCAGCAGCCCAACCACGGAAACCCGGCCCCGGTGCCCATCGACGACGATGAAATCCCCGGTCCGGAAATTTCGAATCGAACGCAGCATCAGTCCCGCCATCGCGTTTCCGATCAAGGTGGTCGAAGACAACGCGATCGCCGCGGTGACGAGGATGCCGAGCAGGCTCAGCAGCTGTCCACGCTCGGCTTCCCCAATCGGCAGCTGGAGGATCACCATGACCAAGAGCACTCCCACCAACGCCGCAATGAGCAGCTGTTGAGAGATTCGGCTTCCCGACGTCGGAGCCTGACGCTTCATGAGGAGCCAACGGACGGTCGAGATGACCACAATCCCAGCAAGCACCGTGATCAGGGCCGGGAGCCACTCGATCAGAATCGCCGGGATTGACTTGAGGTACTCCATGAAGTCTGGAGTCTGTCAGAAACAGCTCCGCCCCGTAAAGGGCCCCCAAGCCGACACAGGCACTGGCACTGACGCTGCCCCGCCCTTTGGGGGTCCGCGCGGAGGTGCCTACCGGTCGCTCCCCGACGGATGCATACTCGAGCCCAATGATCAGCAGACCCGGGCGATTCCTCGTGACCGGAGCAACAGGACTCGCCGGGTCCCACACGGTGCGTGCCCTACTGGACGCCGGCCATGAGGTCAGGGCATTCGTACGAAACCCCGACAAAGCGACCCGGGTTTTCGAAGGGCAGGGTGGTGCGCTCGACACCGTTCAAGGTGACATCAGTGACCTTGCCTCGGTTCGTGCGGCCCTTCGTGGCTGTGACGGCGTCATACACTGCGCCGCGGTCGTGGCCATCGACTTGGGCAACACCCCTGAGGCGCTCATCGAGACCAACGTTGTCGGCGTTCGCAATGTAGTTGGGACGGCAGTGGAGCAAGGACTTGAGCGAATCGTTCACGTTTCGTCTCTTGCAACCCTCTTCCGTGGCGACGGAACTGAGATTTCAGAAACCTCAGAACCTCAGCAATCCAAGCACGCGTACGGCCAGTCCAAGACGATCGCCGAAACCTATGTTCGGGAGCTGCAAGCGAAGGGCCATCCCGTCAAGATCGTCTACCCGGGTGCGATCATCGCGCCGAACGACCCGGGCCTCACCGAGTCGATGAATGCGGTTCGCGCCTTCATCCAAGACTTCGTTCCGCTGACCTCCGGTGGGATCCAATTCATCGATGCCCGGGATCTCGCCCTCACGCACGCCCGCATGCTCGAGGCGCAGCCCGGACCAGCCCGCTATCTCGCCGCGGGCACCTTCCTTCGCTGGGCGGAAGTTGCGAGCTTGCTCGAGGCGGCGACGGGCAAGCGCCCGCGAACGATCCCGTTCCCAGCGCCCCTACTGCGGGCCATAGGCTGGTCTCTCGATCAACTCCGGCGCGTCATGCCCATCGAGCTTCCACTCACCGCCGAGGCGGCCACCTACATCACAAAATGGCACCCGGTCCCCAACTCCGAGGCCTTGGATGCCATGGGCGTGAACTTCCGCGACATCTCCGAATCCCTCCAGGACACAGTCGACTGGCTCCGCGACACCGGACGCATCTAGGGCCGAGTACACCGTCGGTTCGAGTCCTGCCCCTGCCCAGGCCCCAGCAACAGAAAAGGCCTCCTCGATCTTGAGAAGGCCTCATTGCTGGCTCCAGCGATAGGACTCGAACCTATGACCAAGCGATTAACAGTCGCCCGCTCTACCACCTGAGCTACGCTGGAATGGCTGCGAGGGATAGCGTGCCTTCGGCGGGTGTCAAGCACGGGATTTCGCTATGAATTCTGCCCCACAGAATCTCGCATTCCGTCGCAGGTTCTCCAGCGTCAGTGCCAGTGCCAGTGCCAGTGCCAGTGCCAGTGCCAGTGCCAGTGCCAGCGTCGGTGTCAGTGTCGGTGTCGGTGTCAGTGTCGTCAGCGTCAGCGTCAGATGACGGGGAGGGATTGACCGTTCAGAAGAGGGGTCTGACCCCTTCTTGGGTTTGGGGCTGCGAAAGTTCGGGGGGGCGTGCGAAGACCCTGCCTGCGTGACGCGGCCGGGCATGCCAGCTTTGCTTCCAATGAACCAGGACACGTTCTTTCGGAAGGTGGGCGATGATCGGTTTGAGGCGACGCAGTGGACGCGGGGGCCCTGGAGTCCATCGCATCAGCATGCGGGGCCTCCGTCGGCGCTGGTTGCTGGCCGGCTAGAGGAGATGGTGGGTGACTCGTTTCGCGTTGCCCGCGTGGCGATTGAGGTGACGCGTCCCGTCCCCATCGGGACGCTTCATCTCGAGCGTTCGTTTCGGCGCGAGGGGCGGTCTGTCAAGGTCATGACCGGACGCCTATTCGATCAGGACCGCAAGGTCGTGATGTCGGCGGAGGCGCTTGCGCTCGGGATCGTCGAGCTCGACCTCGAAACCAAGCGCCCTCCGATGGATGAGCCATCGCCCGCCGACAGCGCAGTCGTTCAGTTTCCTTTTCAGGATTCGGATCCAGGATACGCGGCTGCGATGGAGCTTCGATTCGGTCGAGGCGGGTTTGGAGAGGGCGACGTGATGGCCTGGATGCGGATGCGGATGCCGTTGCTCGATGACACGGAGCCGTCGCCTCTCGAGCGCGTCCTCGTCGCGGCGGACAGCGGCAATGGCGTGAGCCAACGGGTGAGCCCTTTGGAGTTTACGTTCGTGAATCCCGACCTGACGGTGACGCTGCATCATTCGGCAGAAGAAGACTGGGTGGGTCTCGCCGCACGAACGGAACTGGATCGTACCGGGGCCGGGGTTGCCGACACGCGCCTCTACGATCAGCACGGACCCATCGGCCGGGGTATTCAGACGCTACTCATCCGTTCTAGATCTGGAACCGCACGCCGGTGAGATTCTCGGAGATGTTCCACAGTCGCTCGGCGACGTTCTGATCGTGTGAGCGCCTGTTGGACTTCACCCTCTTAGGTGGCCCGTTCATCTCCATGAAGCCACTCGGTCCGTAGTACTCCGCACCGTTCACGTCGGATTCGGTGGCCGCGTAGAGAGTGGGTAGGGCACCCATCAAAGGTTCCTGTCCCAAGAAGCGGTTCATGAATTTCACGGCCTTGGCGTGTTCTTGAAGGTTGGTTTCAGTCCAGCCCGGGTGCGCGGCAACGGCGAGGGTGTCCTTCCCGGCTGCCGCTAGGCGACGCTGGAGCTCGTACGTGAACAGGAGGTTCGCCAGCTTGCTTTGGCCGTAGGCGGCTTGCGCTTTGTACCCCTTCTCCCAGTTCAGATCGGAGAAGTGAATTGCACCCAGCTGGTGCGCGACGCTGCTCACTGTGACGATGCGCGAACCTGGAGTCTGAACGACTAGATCGAGCAGCGATCCCGTAAGCGCGAAATGTCCAAGGTGGTTCACTCCGAACTGCGTCTCGAACCCCTGTGCTGTCTTACCGTACGGAGGGACCATGATTCCTGCGTTGTTGATCAAAAGATCGAGGCGCGAGTGCCTGGCTCGAAACGCATCGGTGAAACGCTGAACCGACTCGAGATCCGAAAGGTCGAGCTCCATCACTTCGACATCTGCTTCCGGATGGGCCCTGCGAATCTCGTCGGCTTTGGGATTGGCCTTTTCGAGGTTCCGACAGGCCATCACGACGGTCGCGCCTTTGGCTGCGAGGATGCGCGCGGTCTCGAAGCCGATTCCGCTGTTGGATCCGGTTACGACGGCGATGCGGCCGGTCTGGTCACCAAGTTGTTCTGCGGTCCAGTTCTGCTTGCTCATCATTGACTCCTCAAGCTTCCCAGGCTGGGTCATCAGGACTCAGACCGAGTCACCTGGCGTTTCGGCAACTCGCGCGCGTAGGGCACGGACGGTCCGGCCAGCAGCTCGTTCGTTCTCTCGACTGAAGACCGATGACGGCAGCGGGATATCCGGGTCGAAGTAGATCTTGAAGTCGATTTCGGTGCGGGCGCCGCCATCGACCGGAGTGAGCTTGAAGCTGGCGTTGAAGGCATCGATGTTGCCCTCGAGAAGCCGGCCCTCAACGATTCGAGACTCTCCGTCTTGGGGACCCTCCGCGAGGTTGAGCTGTCCGTAGAGTGTGTACATCCCCTTGGCCACGCTCACTTCCATGTACACCATCGCCCGGCTGCCGCGTTGCGCGAGCACCCTGGATTTGGTGAAGTTGGGCATGAACTGCACGTAGTTGGCGTAGTCGAGAACGATTGGAAGCACCTCCTCGATCGGTTTATCGACGACGATAACCGCCCTGCCACCCGCGATATCCGAGCCGTCCTCCGGGATCTGCATGGTGAAGATCCCGGCGTTTTCCGCATGTGCTTCCGTCGCTGTCGCATGACCTGGCACCGCGCCGATTGTCCACGCACCGACGAGGGCGCCTAGCAGAAGTGTCCGGCTCATGACGCGTCGGCTTGGTCTAGAACGGTTGTGCATCGCTAATCTCCTCAATCTTCCCAGGTTGGGCAATCGACACTTGCCCTCGAGCTCAAACTCATTACACTGCACAGTGTAGTTTCCTTTGCATTGAGGTCAAGGGAAAAATGCACTGCACAGTGTAGTTTTGGGCTAAACATATGGAAATACAGCAAGAATCACGGAGCAGCGCAAAGCGAGAGGCCATCTTGGGGGCTGCGACAGCGGCGTTCCGGGACGAAGGCTACGAATGCACGAGCATGGATCGTATCGCCGAGCTTGCCGGAGCCTCGAAGCGCACGGTGTACAACCACTTCGGCGGCAAAGAGGCGCTCTTTCGGGCTGTGGTCGCAAGGCTCTTCGAGGAGTCGATGGCCCTGAAGCGGGTTGCCTGGGACCCGAACCGTTCGCTCGAAGAACAGCTCACCGACTTCGTGCGCGCCAAGACTCTGCTCTCAGAGGACAAGGCCTCACTGTGCCTCACCCGCGTGGTCCTTGGCGTGTACATCAAACAACCAGAGCTCTTGCGCGAGGTCATGGCGCGCGTTGAGGAGGACGAGAACACGCTGGCGAATTGGCTCCGAGAGGCCGACCGGGCGGGGCGTCTCTCGGTTCCTGACCCGGAGCTCGCCGCACAGATGTTTGGGAAGATGACCGCCGGTGTGCTCTTCTGGCCCCAGCTTCTCGAGGGACAGATGGATCCGGAAACCCGCGAGGTCCTCGCCTACGAAGTCGTTCAAACGTTTCTTGCGCGCTACAGATCTGGCTCCGGCTGATCACTGCTCGCAGGCTCTGCCTCCGCACCCGTTGTCGACTCGGCCTTGCCTCCGTGCCCTGTCCATTGGGCCATCGAGATGTCGGCGCCAAACAGACGGGCGATCCTGTCGTAGAGGGCTGTTGGCAACAGCTCGCGCAGGAGCGGGGTGATCTTCACCATGAAAGGCTCCAAGACGTGGATGCGGTTGCGCTCGACCGCTCGCACGACTTTCTCTGCAAGGTAGTCAGGCTCGAGCATGCTCGTTGCCTTGGGCGCTTCGGCGCCCTCGAACATCCCTGTGCCAATGTAGCTCGGGCATACGATCGTGACGCGCAGGTGCTCGTGTCCGAGCACCTTCATCTCGGAGCGGATCGATTCGGAAAACCCGATCACCGCCCACTTGCTCGACGCGTAGGTCGATCCGTATGGCAGCCCGATGAAGCCCGACGCGCTCGAGATGTTGACCACGTGCGCTTCGGGGCGCTCGATGAGGTCTGGCAGAAACGCGTGCGTCATCGCGACGAGGCCGAAGGTGTTGACCTCGTAGGTCTTGAAGTGCTGGTCGAGAGGCGTCTCGGTGAACGGGCCACCAAACACGACGCCCGCATTGTTGACCAGAACGTCGACCGGGCCCACCTCTGCGGCGATTTGCGCTCTCAGCGCGGCGATGCTTGCGGGATTGGTCACATCGACCGGGAAGCCCCATGCCGCAACGCCCAGCGCCTCGACCTTAGCCTTCGCCTCCGGAAGCTTCGCTTCGTTGAGATCCGCGATCACGATCTCCGCCCCGCGACTGGCGAACTTCATCGCCATCTCGAGACCTATGCCCTGGGCGCCGCCCGTGATCAGTACCCGCTTGCCATCTAACTGCGTCATGGTCCGCGGATGGTACCAGGAGTCACCGCCGGCATCGAGGGGCGGATTGAAACGCCGCTGTCCAGTTGCCCGGACGGCGGCCTCATGGTGTGTGTTGGCCTACTACTCGGGCGGAAGCAGAACCGTGTCGACGACGTAAAGCATTCCGTTCTCGGCCGGGATCCGCGCGATGATCTTCGCGTCGTTGAGCGAAAGCTCTTCGCCGTTCACGTGCATCGTCGTCTTCTTACCGTTGGCCATGCTGAGGCTCTGTCCCTCTTTGAACCAGTCAGGCTGAATTGCCGAGGTGGTGACGTGGTACTTTAGGATCTCGCGGAGCGTGGCCACGTTCTCAGGCTTGACCAGATTCTCCACGGTGCCTTCGGGAAGCTTCGCGAACGCGGCGTTCGTCGGAGCGAACACCGTAAGCGGGCCGGACGCCGCCACCGAAGTGACATAGTCCGCGGCCTTGAGCGCTGCGACCAAGGTGGTGTGATCCTCCGAGCCCAACGCGATGCTGACGATGTTGTTCTCATGCAGCGGAGGGATGTTGGAGGCCTCTACTACGACGACCTCCTCCGCGGGTGCGGCCTCCGCGGGCGCTGCCTCTTGCTTCTTGCACCCAAGGACGAGGAGCCCACACAAAAGCCCTCCGATGACTGTAATTCTGACGAAACCTCTCATTGCATCCTCCCCTACTAGGAAGCGCCTCCCAGCGCGTGCGAAGTATAGACACACAATTTCACCTCAGGAATTCGAAAAACCAGCTTTTCCGGAGCCGCGCAAATTCTGCGCCTGGAGCGTTCTAGGTGCAAGATTTTCTCTCTCCAATCGCTTGCCCCCCTTGCTGGTGCGCCTAGACTCCGGCCCAACGGAGGAGGGTCTATGCGCGCAAGATCGATTGGGTTGCTCATCGGATTAATCATCGGCATCTCGGGGTGCACCTCGAAGGACGCCGCACCGGCTGAGCCCAAGGCGGCGGAACCGGCACCCGCCCCCGCGCCTGCGCCCGCTGCGGAACCCGCCGAAGATCCGGTCGCCACAGCGAAGGATATCTACACGAATCGATGCACGGTTTGCCATGGCGCGACCGGCAAGGGTGACGGCGACGGCTCGGCCGCCCTCGACCCAAAGCCACGCGATTTCACGTTGGCTGAGTGGCAGGCCTCCGTCACGGATGAGCACCTGCAGAAGATCATCGTTTATGGCGGCGCGGGGGTCGGTAAGGCGCCCACGATGCCGGCGAATCCGGATCTCGATGCGAAGCCCGAAGTGGTCGCG
>CALLDH010000161.1 GCA_937998345.1 uncultured bacterium
CTCGCCGCGAGCCGTTCGGAACCCTCGGCCAAAGAGAACAGCCCGTTCCGGGTCAGGTCGATACGCGGCGAAGGGAAGTACGCCACGAGCACATTGAGGAGGATGAGGATGCCTCCTGCGAACAGGAGGAAGAGCAACGACTCGCTAGCAGCGCGTTTTTGAACTTTGGATGACATCGATCAGCTCCACCGCCGCGATTCCAATGCCCGGAACGCGAGTGCCAACGCGAACACGGTCACCGAGACGAAGAAAAGGACGTCACGCAGGTCGACTACGCCGCGCGCCATGCTTTGGAAGTGATAGTCGAACGACAGCCACTCTAGCGCCGAGGCTGCGCTCGTCGGCAGCAGCGCCAAGAACTTGTCGAGCACCCAAAGGAACACGCTCAGCGTCAGGGCGACGAACAAGGCGATCAGTTGATTGCTGGTCCAGCTCGACGCCATCAAGCCGATGGCAAGAATGGCCGATCCTTGCAGGAACAAGCCGAGATAGCCGCTCCAGACCGGACCCCAGTCGAGGTTGCCAAGAGTGGAGACACTGATGGGGTACGCCAGGGTCAGCACGAGAAGGACCGCGTAGAGCCCCAGCACCCCGAGAAACTTGCCCAGGATCACTTGAGCCTCTGTCACCGGCATCGTGATGAGAAGCTCGATGGTGCCGGTTCGTTTCTCTTCGGCGAGAAGGCCCATCGTCAGCGCCGGGAGTGCAAACACGAGGATCAGGCCCAGCCAGCGAAACATCTCGCGAGTGCTGGCGCGGCCGAAGAGGAAAAACGTGTTCCAGAAGAAGAAGCCCAAGGTCAGCATGACGATGCAGATGACGATGTATGCCACTGGCCCGTTGAAGTAGCTGCGGAACTGACGTCCGCCGATGGTGAGGATCTGACTCATGATGACGCTCCGGCCCCGGTCGTGAGCTGTCGAAAGATGTCTTCGAGGTTCTCGCCGCGCTGCTCGAGGCCGAGGAGCACGAGATTGGCAGACACCGCCGCCTGAAAAATATCCGCGCGCAAGTCCTGGTTGCCCTTCGGCACGACCTCGACGATCAACTCGCCGGCTGCGGCGCCCGCCTGCTCCTGCACGCTTTGGGCGTCTCCGATGGCCGAGAACGCTTCGTGGATGTCGGATGCGCTGCGGCCGTTTCTCCTGAGCGTCGCTACGAAGCGGGGTTTGCCGGCCCTGGCTGCGAGCTCGTCCGGGGTGTCGTCGGCCACGAGCTCACCCTTGGAGATGATCAGTACCCGCCCGCAGGTGAGCCGCACCTCCGCCAGGTTGTGGGTCGACAAGATCACGGTGCGTTCGCGGCCGATCTCCCGAATCAGCTCGCGAATCTCAGAGGCCTGGTTCGGATCCAGGCCGCTCATCGGCTCGTCGAGAATCAGCACCGGAGGCTCGTGAATCAGGGCCTGCGCGAGGCCGACACGCTGGCGAAAGCCTTTGGACAGCTCGCCGATGCTCTTGCCGATGACGTCGCCTAGGCTGGTTTCCTCGACGACCCGCCGAAGCCTTGCGTGGAGCCCTCCGCCGCTGAGCCCACGCATCTTTCCCACGAACTCGAGGTACTCCAGAACGAGCATCTCGGTGTAGAGCGGCGTGCTCTCGGGCAGATAGCCGATCGCTTCGCGGACCGCGATCGGGTCGTCGAAGATATCGGCGCCGCCGACGCGAGCCGTGCCTCCGGAAGGCGCGATGAAGCATGTGAGAATCTTCATCGTGGTGGTCTTCCCGGCGCCGTTCGGGCCCAGGAAGCCGACGACTTCGCCGCGGTTGACTTGAAAGGTTGCATTCTTGAGGGCGGTGACCGGACCGTAGTGCTTGGTCAGATCCCGCGCGTCGATCATCACATCGGTCATGCTCTTCCTTGCATGCGAGACACGGCTTTTCGCAGGGCTGGCGGAGGGTAGCCCTGGCTCTAAACCTGTCAAGACCCTCCCGGCGACCTAAACCGCCAGGCGCGCGCGCTTATTCCACGCGTATTTGAGCTTATGGAGTCCCATGGCAGGATCGCGAGCATGACGCCCTGGTGGGCACTTCCCAGACCGGTACAAACGGTGCTCGGGCGCTTGCAGCCGCTCTTGGGCCGCGCTGCCGATCTGTGGCCCTTGACCGCGCTCGGCATGGCCTTGGCACTGGTCGCATCCGTGGCGCTGCTCAGCTTCGGCTTCAAAAAGCTGGATCTCGTCTTGTTGGTGGTTGGCTATGGGGGCGTGGGATTGCTCGTGATCGCAATCCTGATCGTTACCTCGAGTGCCCTCGGCCTCTGGCTGTGGCTGCGGCGCGCGTCGTTTCGCTGGCTGACTTCCACCTTCGAGACCGGGGCGCCCTTGCCGACGGGCTTTTCGCTTCCGTCGCTCTGGTGGCTTCCGTTGGCGCAGGTCAATTGGACCTGGGTGTCACCTGACGGCGACGTGGCCGACGGTGTTTCCGGTGGCGGGCGGTCTCGAGAGCAAGTGACCTTTCGTCAGCGCGGAATTTTCCCTTCCGTTGTTCGGCGAATCGTCGTGCAGGACGCGTTCGGACTGTCCCGAGTCGCCTTTCACCACCGTCAGCCCGGCCCCATCGAGGTGCTGCCCCACCTTGGTGGAATTCGACGGTTGCCTGTTCTCACCTCGTTCACTGGCGGGGACGATTACCCGCATCCGATGGGGCTCGAGGCCGGCGACCGAGTCGAGCTCAGGAGGTACGTGCAGGGCGACTCCGCGCGCTTCATTCACTGGAAGGTGTTCGGCCGAACGCGCAAGCTGATGGTGCGCACGCCCGAACGCGCATTGAGTCGAGCCCGTAGAACTGTCGCCTATCTCGTCACTGGGGAACACGACGAAGCGGCCGCCGCCGCAGCACGTGCCGCCATCGAAGAAGAGGCCCTCGGCGTGGACTGGCGGTTTGCAGCCGACGGTTCTCCGGAGGCGACCTCGGATCGTTCCGAGGCGCTCCACAAAGTGATGACCTCCTCGCGTTTCGCCGGCCAACACGGGGGCGGGATGAAGCGCTTCTTGGCCGAAGTGGATCCAGGAGGGCCGGCTTCGCTCGTGATATTCGCGCCCCCGGTCATGGGAGCGTGGCTCGACGAGATGCGCTCGGTCACGAGCCGGCGCTATGGCCGTGTCCGCATCGTCATTGCGGTCGATGCCGTTCACGACCCGGACGGTCGATCGCAGTGGCGGCGATGGTTTCTTGCGCCGGTGATCGCATCGGGTGTCCAGCGCGCTGACCTCGAGCGCGTTGGCCGGGCGTTGGCTCAGCTCCGCTGCGAGGTCGTCATCATCGACCGCGTCAGCGGGAGGGTGCTTGGCGACGGCAGGCATCTAGACTCGGCGCGCCGGAGGGCCGCATGACCACCATCGTACGGTCCGCGCCGGCGGGCTTCGCTAGCGCCCTCGCCGAGATCGGACGGGCCACGATCCATGGCCTCAGCTGGAGCGTGCTGGTCGCAACCATGGCTCCTTCCGGCTCCATACTCGCCGCGTTCCTCGGAGGTTTCAGCGGGTGCCTCATTGGGGACAGGCTCGGGCGCACGCGCTTGCGCACCTCGGCGATCGTCGTCGGGGCGGTCCTTCTCATTGCGATGGTCGCTGCGCTTCGCTCCTCACTGACTCACGGTTCCATGTTGGCGGCCGCGCTGGGGCCGATCGGTGCGCTCCGGCTTGCCGGTGTGCTGACGGCGCTGTTGGTGGCTGCGATCAGCAGCACGGCGATGCGAGCTGGCTCGACGAGGAAGCCAATTTACGCGGTCTTCGAGCTTCTTCTCGTTGCCGTTGCATTTGCCCAGCTCTTCGTTCCGCATCGTCACGGCGCGATCAACCGGCCATTCTACTTGGCGGACTGGATCATCGCTCTTGGCTGGGACCCGACCTGGCTTTTCCTCTTCATGGGCGGCACGGCCACCGTGTTCGGGCTGGTGCTGTTGCTGCGGGAACAACGATACGGCCGAGCTGTCGTCAACCTCGGTGTCGTCGCGCTGCTTCTGGCGATGATCGTCGTGGCGACGCCGATGCTCGGTATGCCGCCGCCGCCGGATGGAGGAGGAGGCCTCGGCCTTCGTCCCGAGCAGTCTGACGGCAAGGACGGCGGACGTGAGAAACAGGAGCGCGGGGGGCCGACCGCCAGCGAGCTCGAGTTCCGAAACAAGTACAACACCGGAGGGTCGCGGGTTCCGGTCGCGGTCGTCCTCTTCCATGACGACTACTCGCCGCCAAGCGGCGTCTACTACTTTCGGCAGGGCGCATTCAGTCAATTCAACGGCCGAAAGCTCGTGGTCTCAGGGCGTCAGGACATCGACAACGATCTGATTCCCCACTTCCCGACGCGCCTGATCGAGATCGAAAACGCGCCTCCGGCCAACGACAATCGGGGGCCACTCGAAACCACCGTCGCACTGATGGCCGACCACACGCAGCCCTTTGCGCTCGAGGCTCCGATCGAGGTCGAGCCCCTAGAGAACCCATCGCCGAATCGCTTCCGTCGCGTCTACCGGGCGATCTCCGGCGTGCTCACCGCGGACTACGCCTCGATGCTCGACGCTCGCCTGGGCTCCCCCGACTGGTCAAGAGAACAGTGGGCGCACTACACGGAGGCTCCACCCAACCCTCGGTATCTCGAGCTCGGCACCGAGATTGCGGAAGCGCTCCCCGAAGGACTCGCGAACAATCCGATCGCCAAAGCCTTCGCCGTCACGGGCTGGCTGGGGCGCGAGGGCATCTACAGTCTCAAGAACGAGCACAGTGGCGCGGACGACCCCACCGCGAGCTTCTTGTTTGGTGATCGCACGGGCTACTGCGTGCACTTCTCCCACGCGGCGACCTACCTGATGCGAAGTCTCGGAGTTCCCGCGCGGGTCGCTACCGGCTATGCGGTCAGTGAGTCTGCGCGTCAGGGCGGCTCCTCGCTTCTCCTTTCCGGTGGGGCCTCGCACGCCTGGCCCGAGGTCTACATCGACGGCTACGGGTGGGTTGTGCTGGACGTGTACCCCGAGCGTGCGCTCGATCCGCCCGAACAGCCGATGGACGCGGACTTGCAACGGCTGCTCGGTGAGCTTGCGCGGGGGGCGTCTCCAATTCCGCTTTCCGCGACCGACCTTCCGAGGATCAAGGAGCTGGTGCGGCGCGTGACCTTGACGGCCGGCAGTTGGTTCCTGGTGCTGCTCGCTGCGCTTCTCCTGCTCCTGTACGCGGGCAAGGCGTGGCGCAGGCTTGCTCCGACCTGGGCCGGAGCCGCCGCGATGCCGAGGCTCGTGTATAGGGCCGAGCTCGATCGCATTGGCGAGGTCGCAATTCATCGAGAGGCCGGTGAATCCCGCGAGTCGTTTGCAAGCCGCATCCACGACCGCCTGCCGTCGTTTGCTCCGTTGACGATGACCCACGTTGCGGCCGTGTATGGCGGGCACGTCTCCGATCCGCGCCAACTGCGTGACGAGGCGGCGAACGTCCGTCGTGACATCCGTGACAGATTCCCGTTCTGGAAGCGATTTTTGGGGTTAATCACCCCTTGGTCTTGGTTACGTTCAAAATGATGCCATCCTTCACTCATGGAGCTCTGAGCTGACATGCAGCAAGCGATTCAGTCACCCATCGAAGACACGTTGAACGGCGCACGTGAGGTCGCGGAGCGCCTCGGCGCTCGCTTGGGCGCAGCGATTCGAGGTCGGGGGGACGTAGTCGAGCTGGTCCTCATCGCGTTGCTCGCCGACGGTCACGTGCTTCTCGAGGACTATCCGGGATCGGGCAAGACGACCCTGGCGCGTGCGCTCGGAAATGCGCTCGAAGAAGGCGACGACCCTAGTGGAGTCGCGGCATTTCGCCGAATCCAGTTCACCCCTGACCTGCTTCCGAGCGACATCACGGGCACGAACATCTTCGACGTCGAGACCAGCCGCTTTGCGTTTCGACGAGGCCCTGTGTTCGCGCATATCGTGCTCGCTGACGAGATCAACCGTACGTCACCCAAGGTGCAGGCGGCGATGCTCGAGGCCATGGCTGAAAAGCAGGTGACGGTCGACAACCAGTCCTACGCGCTCGACGACCTATTCTTCGTCATCGCGACCCAGAACCCGCTCGACCTGGCAGGTACGTATCCACTCCCGACGCCCCAGCTCGACCGATTCCTCTTCAAGATCGAGATGAAGCACATCGACCGTGCATCCGAGCTCGAGGTGCTGGACCAGTATCCGCGTGCCAGCCTCGACGTGGCTCGTGACCATCCGGGGGTGAGCCGTGCGGAGATTCTCGCGGCCCGGCGACAGACTCGCGGAGCCGTTCACGTTGCACCCGTCGTCAAGGAAGCGTTGGTCGATTTGGCGCGCTTGCTGCGAAGTGATTCGCGTGTCCTCCAGGGCGCATCGACTCGCGCGCTCGTGTTGATGCTTCCTGCGCTCCAGGCGCGCGCCGTGATCCATGGCCGGGACTTCGTGTCGCCCGAGGACGTGGAGGCCCTGGCTCCTCACGTGTTCAAGCATCGGCTCGAGTGCGCTCCGGGCGTGGAAGATGTCGACGCGCTGATTGCCGAGGCCACCGCCGTCGAGATTGAAAAGCTCGCAAGGGCGAGCCTGCGTCGCGGTTGACCGCGGCGCCGCGTAAAACCGGCGCTTCGCGGCGCCCACGGGGCTTGGCCGCTGGCTCTGCGGGAGCTGCTGTGTCTTACTGCGGTCCGTGAACAACACCTGGGTTCGCCTGGCACTATTGGCTGCATTCCTCGTCGGCGTCTACGTGATCGGGCGGGCGACTGGCTTCACCGAGGGACTCACGGTCGACGGCATTCGCGAATCGATGCGCGCAGCCGGTGTCGGAGGCTTTGCCGTGTTCGTAGCGATCTTCTGCGTGGGTCAGCTGCTCTACATCCCCGGCTTCGTCTTCGTCATGGTGTCGGGGCTCGCCTACGGTCCGCTTTGGGGCTCGGTGGCATCGGTGATTGCAGCCACCGTGTCCGTTGCCGTTTCGTTCGTCATCGTTCGCACCATCGGCGGCCAGCCCCTGAAGGACCTCGACATCAAACGCCCGTTCCTCCAGAAGCCACTAGACCATCTGGAGGAGCGGCCGATCCGCTCCATGATCATCATCCGCCTCTTCCTATGGGCGATCCCCCCAGTGAACTACACGCTCGCGATGTCCGGCGTAACCTTCCGCGACTACATGATCGCCGCAGTAATCGGCATGACCCCCCCCTTCGTAGCCCTCTCGGTAGCCGCGGGGCTAGGATTCAATCTCTTGTAGGGTCACGGGCACTGGCACCCCAGCGCTACTTGCGTCGCGTGAGGGGGATGCTGGTGTCGGGGATGGTTTCGTCGGCGGAGGCGGCTTTGATTAGGGCCTCTTTGGCGGCGAAGGGCTTTGTGGCAGGTTCGCTTGGGCGGGCCTGGTCGAGTTGGCTTCGGGCCCAGCGAACGCTTTGGGAGATCAGGTGGGAATCCGTGACTTCGCCGGTGGTGCGTAGGAGGGTCGCGAGGTCCCGCGCCATGTCTCTGCTCGACGCATAGCGTTCGATAGGGTTGCGTCGCAGCGCCTTGCGGATGATCTCGCGTAGGCGTTCTGGGAGGTCGTTGCGAAACTCCGCCAGGTCGGGGATCTCCATATCGCGAATCGTGCCAAGGACCTTGAGAGGATCTTTGTCTTTGAAGAGCTTTTCGCCCGCGAGGACCTCCCAAAGCACGACGCCGACGCTGAAGACGTCGGTCTGGGCGCTTGGCTCTGCCTCGTAGGTCAGTTCAGGCGCAAGATACGAGAGCTTGCCTTTCACAAAACCGGGTTTGGTGATCGAGCTTCGATCCATCGCGCGCGCCAGGCCGAAATCCGTCAGCTTCACGATGCCACAGTTGCTGAGCATCACATTTTGCGGGGTCACGTCGCGATGGAAAACCGGTGCGGGCCTGCCTTCGGAGTCTTCTCGCACGTGCGCGGCGTGAAGAGCTTCGAGGACCTCAATCCCGATGGCCGCTGTCAGAGTCCAGGGCGTGTGGTTGCCGTGTTCCCGATACCCTTGGCGCCAGTCACTGAGCGTCAGACCATCGACCCACTCGAGGACCAAGTAGTACTCGCCGTTCCGGTCCCGATCGAAGTCGTGAATCTGTGCGATGTTCGGGTGGTCCAGCTCCGAGACGACACGCGCCTCCTCGACGAACATCTTGAGAAACTCGGGGTTCTGACTAAGCGGCGCGAGGACACGCTTGATCGCGACCGGCCTCGTGAAGCCGGCGGCTCCATGCGTCTGCCCGCGATAGACCTTGGCCATCCCGCCTTCACCGGCGAGCTCCAAGACCTCGTATTTGCCGCCGAGCAGCTCTGTCATAAATTGGACGCCTCAGCCTTCTTTAGCAGAAAGCACGGCGCCGAGTTCACCCTTCTCGTACATCTCGCGAATGATGTCGCAGCCGCCCACGAACTTCCCGCGGACGTAAAGCTGCGGGATCGTTGGCCAGTTGGCGAACTCCTTGATTCCCTGCCGGATGGCCGGATCTTCGAGGACGTTGACGTCCTGGAACTCCGAGCCGGAGCGGCGCAGCACTTCGACGACGGTTGCCGAGAATCCGCACTGTGGGAAGTGCTTGGTGCCCTTCATGAAGAGGACCACATCGTTGCTGTCGATGATGCCCTGAATACGTTCCTGCAAGGTATCTTCCATCTCTATCCCTCTTGCTTAGCCCAACTCTCGGGCGAGTAGGTCTTGAGCGCAAGTGCGTGAACCGGCCCCGCCATCAGCTCGCCCAGGGCCGCGTAGACCATCTGGTGCTGTTCGATGGGGGATTTGCCCGAAAAAGACTCCGACACGATCAGAGCTTCCCAGTGATCTTTGGTGCCAGTGAGGTCGTTCACCAGGATGTGCGACACCCCACCGACGCCCTGACGAATTCGCTCTTCCAAGTCTGCAGCTTCAACCATCGAATCGCCTCCGCTCAACGTCCTTCGCTAAAGCCCCCCGGCGGGCTTGTCAATCGCCAGGGGTCGCTTCCCGGGGCGATCCGTGATTTCCTGGGAGGGTGACAAATCCGATTTCACATCAGCCTCGGCTGGCGCTGGTAACGGGCGCCACGGGTTTCATCGGCTCCAACCTCGTCCGCGTTCTCCTCGAAGAGGGCGTCACCGTCCGGGTGCTCATCGAACCAGGCGTCGGAACGCAAAACCTCAACGGGCTCGACGTCGAGATGGTCGAAGGAGACCTGCGGGACCCCCCGGCCCTCTCTCGCGCGGTCGAGGGTTGCGACACCGTCTATCATCTGGGCGCGATTTTCGACTACTGGCTACCGGAACCCATCGAGATGTTTCGGGTCAACGTGGAGGGCACGGTCAACATGATGCGCGCCGCCCTGGATGCAGGGGTCAAGCGCGTCATGCATTGCAGCTCGGTGGCATCGATCGGAACGCTTCCGGGAGAGGAGGCCGCAACCGAAGAGACCGTATTCAACAATTGGGAGACCTCGGACGACTACGTGCTCAGCAAGTACATGGCGGAGAACGAAGCCATGCGTTTCAACGGCGCGGCAATGGAAGTCGTTGCTGGTCTGCCTTGTATGCCATTTGGGCGCAACGACATCTCGCCGACGCCGACCGGCATGCTCGCGATGCGCTACGTCGATGCTCAGAATCCGGCGGTATTCACCGGTGGGCTGAACTGCGTCGACGTTCGTGACGTCGCTCGAGGTTTCCATCTGTGCGCGACGCGTGGGCGTCCTGGTGAGAGCTACATCATGGGTGGTCACAACGTGACCTATCGCGAAATGGCGGATGTCTTGTGTGCCGCGGCCGGAACCAAGGTCCCGCGCTACACGATGCACCCAGGGAAGCTGGCCTGGCTCGGCCGTGTGAACGAATGGTTCGCCGCGCTCACCGGCATCAAACCCTACTTCAGCCGGAAGAGCATGACGTTCTTAGGCGGCAGGTATCTCTATTTCGATATTGCCAAAGCGCGCACCGAGCTTGGCTACGAGCCGGTGTCATTCGAACAAACCATGGAAGAATGCGCGCGCTGGTTCAGTAACGAACGACAGCGGGTGCTCGCAGGCGAGGTCGTCTACCCCATGGCGTCGCGTTCCGAGCGGGTCGCCGAGCCTGCGCCGGCAACTTCAGTCCACGCCGAATAGTCGCTTCACCGAAGCACGTGACAAGACGAGAATCGTGAAGATGCCGAGGATTGTCCCGAACGGAAACATGAGGCACTCGCCCCATCCGGTGAGGTAACAGAAGGTCCACCACCGGCGCTGACGAATCTGCCAGCCAACGACGAAGAGGTGGACGGCGCTTACCACGGCAAGGACGACGGCGGCCACGATGAGCGAGGTCACCACCGTGCTCAGGTCCTGGAGCATCGCGTCGGGGCTGCCCCCGAACGAGTCGACCCCGGGCTGCCCCGGGATATCGCCCATCGCCATCGAAAGGTCGCTCCCGAACTCGTCCATGAGCTTCGCTCCTGCGACGCCGTACAGCAGCGTCGGAACAGCGCCAAGCAGTGCGACTCCTGCAAGGATGAAGTGCCCGATCGAGAGCGCGCTCAGGTGCTCGACATCCTCTGCGTTTGATCTTTCTTCCAAGCGAAACCTTTTTTGATCGTGCTATGGACACACTCAATGGGCAAGGTCGCATTCGTTTTCCCTGGTCAGGGCAGTCAGAAGGTCGGCATGGGCCGCGACGCATTCGATTCTTCGGATGCAGCACGCGCGGCGTTCGAAGCAGCCGATGAGGCGCTCGGAGAAGCACTGTCGCAGCTCTGCTTCGAAGGTCCCGAAGATGACCTCAAGCTCACCGCCAATACTCAACCTGCAGTTCTCACGGCGTCGATCGCAACGCTCCGCGCGCTCGACGCGGAGTTCGACGTCGTCGCCGGCCACAGTCTCGGTGAGTACTCCGCGCACGTTGCAGCGGGGACGCTGGGTCTCTCCGATGCAGTTCGGCTGGTGCGTAAGCGCGGCCAGTACATGCAAGAGGCGGTGCCCTACGGTGAAGGCGCAATGGCGGCTGTGCTCAAAGCGGACCGCGCGCTCGTCGAACGAATCTGTGCGGAAGTCTCGGGGCTCGTCGAACCGGTCAACTACAACTCCCCCCAACAGATCGTGATCGCTGGCGAGGCAGCTGCCGTAGGTGAGGCGGGCCTGAAGCTCAAAGAAGCCGGCGCGCGCGCCAGTACCCTTCCGGTCAGTGCGCCGTTCCACTCCACGCTCATGCAGCCAGCGGAAGCGCGCCTGCGAGAGGACATCGAGCGAATCTCGTTCTCGAATCCTTGCGTGCCGGTGTACGTCAATGTGGACGCAGCGCCCATCACCGATGCGGCAGCGGCGAAAGACGCTCTGATTCGCCAGGTCAGTCGGCCGGTGCTTTGGGAGGAAAGCGTACGCCGAATGATCGAGGACGGGGTTTCGCTCTTCGTCGAAGTGGGACCGGGTAGGGTGTTGAGCGGGCTCTTGGTGAGAATCGACAAGGGCGCAGGCCGGGTCAGTGTGCAGGGTCCGTCGGACTTCGATGCGGCCAGGGAGGCCATTGCGGAAGCCCGGGCAAGTTGATTTCGCTGTAATTTCAAGCTCCTGACTGAAACCTTCCCCCTGCGTTTGACCTGATTTTCAAATCTTGTAGAAACGCGCCGCCCGCCAGCAGTTAACCGGGGTCGGGCTCAAACAGAGGTTCAGCGCATATGCAAAATCTGATTTACGCAGCCCCCGCAGCGGGCGTGCTTGCTCTTCTCTTTGCCTGGATGAAGGCGAGTTGGGTTTCCAAACAGGATCCGGGCGACGCCAACATGGTCGAAATCGCCGCTCAGATTCAGGAAGGCGCACTGGCGTTCCTTCGGGCTGAGTACCGAGTCCTGTCGATCTTCGTGCTCGTCGTCGGCTCGATTCTGGGCGTTGCCTACTATGGCGACCCGGCACGCGGCTGGCAGATCGCAGGCGCGTTCGTCATCGGCGCGGCCTCCTCGGCTGCCGCGGGTTGGATCGGCATGAAGGTCGCGACCAATGCCAACGTGCGCACCACGGCGGCAGCTCGCATCGGCCTGTCCCCGGCGCTCGACGTGGCATTCTCAGGTGGCGCCGTCATGGGCATGACCGTCGTCGGCCTAGCCACCATCGGCCTTAGCGTGCTTTACCTCGTCTTCACGAATGTGCTCGGCTGGGAGCTCGCCCGCACCGTCAACGTCATCACCGGTTTCTCGATGGGGGCGTCTTCGATCGCGCTCTTCGCGCGCGTCGGCGGCGGCATCTACACCAAGGCCGCGGACGTCGGCGCCGACCTGGTCGGCAAGGTCGAGTCCGGCCTTCCTGAGGATGACCCCCGGAACCCTGCCGTCATCGCGGACAACGTTGGTGACAACGTCGGCGACGTCGCTGGCATGGGCGCCGACCTCTTCGAGTCCTTCGTCGGCGCGATCATAGGTGCCATGGTCCTCGCGCTCGGCTTCGATGCCGTAGCGGATGGAAACAGCGTCGGCCCTGTCATCATGCCCCTCGTCATCGCAGGCGCGGGCATCGTCTGTTCGATGGTGGGCACCTTCTTCGTTCGCACCAAAGAGGGGGGCAATCCTCAGCATGCGCTCGACATGGGCGCTTTTGGCGCCGCCGGCGTCATGGCTGTCGTGACTTTCGGCATCGCTCGCTACATGTGGCCGGAGGGTGGCGCGACGACCGCACAGGGTCAGCTGGTGACCTGGATGAACGTGGGCTGGGCGACCGTCGCCGGCCTGGGCGCCGGCGTCGCGGTCGGTCTCATCACCTCTTACTACACGTCGATGCACAAGGCTCCGGTCGATAGCATCGCAGAGCAGAGTAAGACCGGCACCGCGACGAACATCATCGCGGGCCTCGGCGTCGGCATGCAGTCGACCGCCATGCCGATCATCGTCATCGCCTTTGGCGTGGTCATCGC
>CALLDH010000162.1 GCA_937998345.1 uncultured bacterium
CGCCGCAGAAGAGCGGGTCGGTCTGCGTGTCCACGCAACGATCGAGACAGCGGTCAAATCCCTCCATACAGACGCATTCGTGGATGTCGGTATCGCAGGTCTCGCTGCTTCCGCATTGCGCATTGGCTTCGCATCCGCGTAGACACGTCCCCGTGACCTCGTCGCAATAGGTGAAGCCGCTGCAGTCGATGCCGTCGGTTCTGCAATCGCCTGGCTCGATGCAGACGCCGCCCACGCACACCTCGCCGCTGGAGCAGAGCGTCGTGCAGTTGCCGCAGAACAGCGGGTCGGAATCCGTGTCGACGCACTCGGTGCCGCAAAGCGTGAGCGGTTCGCAGTCGGTGACGTCCGGGTCTATCGGAATTCCTGGGTTCGGGGGAAGCACCGCGGGATTGTCGGTCACTTCCAAGTTCTTCGGGTCAACGAACTCGTCGACGCATGACGGCGTAAGGCAGGCGGCTGCGTCCTCGCAGCCACAGCTCTCGCCTTCGGCGCAAATCATGTCGGTGCAAGCGCGGTAAAGCAGCATCCGCACGAGGAGGAACTTTCCCTGGATGAAGCCGGTTCTGACCCTGCGCTGGACCAAGGGCTCATCGGCGCCGCTCGGAAGCGCCTCAACCTCGATCACGATTCCTCGATCCATATCGCCTTCCGCGGGCACGACACCAAACGAAGCAGGAAGCGAGTAGAGCCCTGGGCCGGGCGCCTCTTCGCTCGAGAGCGAGAACACCTGACTCCAGGTTTCGGTCTCTCCGACACCATCCTCAGAGACCTTGAGGACGCGGGCCTGAATCCGATCAACGTCGGTCGGCACCAGGTAGTCGGTGTCCATCAGCACTACGACCTGCGTGCTTGGTTCCTCGCCGCAACCCGACGAAAGCAACGAGAGCGCCGCAAAGCCGACAAAAAGAAAGTGTAGTGAAGTCGGGCGTCGTTCGAGCACGCGACTCCTCGTGAGAAATAGAGTTAGGCTACTGACCCGCAAAACCACGCGCGACAGGACATGTAAGATAGCCGGGGTCCGCAGGACCGCAAGTCGCCCCAAAAGGCCATGTCCCGTGACGCTTGGGTGCAAGGTTTTTGCTTCTGGATCGTCCCGAGATCAAAGGGAAGATCCGACCGGGCAGAAGATCCAGACAGAAGATCCAGACAGAAGATCCGAAGATCACAAACACGCCTGAATCGTCTGGACTGACAACGGCTAGGTCTTGATGGGGCGCCGTACTCGTGGAGCGGCGCACTACCCCCGCGAGTGCCGAGATCTCGCGATGCTATGTTCGTCGGGCTCCGGAGCAAGGGGTGCTTCACCGAGTCCTTTGTAAGCGCTACGTACGTATCTACGAGGCCTCGGCGTTCGCCACGACCGGGCTCGCGAATGTCACGCTGGTTCGAGCGCTCGGCCCGGGGCAGATCTGGTCCGCGGAGGCTACGGCGCCAAGCTGGGAGCTACGCGTTACCTTCTGACTCGCCGGCCGCCCTCGAAGTGGCCGCGCCATCAACAGCGACCCAAACGGCGGGCGCTCGCCAGAGTCGTCGCGGTCTCTGCCTGAGAAACCTCTTGAAATCGGGTGCTTGTGTACCCGGAGGTTGCCCCCTTGAAGACGCCATCTCGCCGTAGGTGTGTGCGTTCGGTGGATTGAGCTATCCTCGGCGCGGCTGCCGAAGTTGGCCGGAGCTCACTATGCTGCGTCACCGCGAAGATCTGAGGCCGCTGTTTTTCCACGCGGTGTATTTCGTCCTGCTCGTCCTGGGGTTCCAGCGCGGGGTCGTCGACTGGTGGAGTGTGCCCCTGGTGATGCTGCTGTGCGTGACCGCGTTTCAGGGCGCAGTGCAAACACACAACGCCATCCACTCGCCGGTGTTTCGTGGGCGCTGGCTCAACAAGGTCTACCAGGTGGTGCTCACGCTCATCTACGGCCACCCCGTCAGTTCTTATGTGCCAGGGCACAACCTGAGTCACCACAAGCATACCCAGACCCGCCGGGACGTGATGCGGACCACGAAGACCCGCTTCCGCTACAACGGCTTCAACGTGCTGTTCTTCTTCTTCGCCGTGGGTCCCAGTATCATGCGAGCGGACGCGGAGTACACCGTCGTGATGCGCAAGCGCCATCCCCGTTGGTTCCGGCAAGCGGTCACGGAACTGAGCATCTTGATGGTCGTGCAGGTGGCTTTGTTGATCATCGATTGGCGCGCGTTCTTAGTCTTCTGGTTGCTGCCCCATCTCTACGCGCAGTGGGGCATCGTGACGATGAACCTGCTGCAGCATGACGGCTGCGACGCCGACAGCGAGTACAACCACTCCCGAAATTTCGTGGGGCCGGTGCTCAACTGGCTCACCTTCAACAACGGCTACCATGGCATCCACCACGACCACCCTCCGCTTCACTGGAGTCTGGCGCCCGAGGCGCACCGCGAACGCTACAGCGGCAAGATTCACCCGGGTCTAGAGCAAGCGTCGATGCCAGCCTACGCCTGGTCGACGTTCGTACTGGGGCGTCGTCTGCGCTACGACGACGTGCCCCTGGTGCTGCCGGAGGAAGGGCCCGACGAATCCTGGCTGCCCCGTCCGGAACAGACACTGGCTGACCTCGGTGCTGAAACCCTCGACCCGACCGCGGTCTGAGGTCCTTATTGTTGGGTGGCGACTGGCTTCTTGCCTACCCAGCGCCGCATGCGGCTAAAGGGCACGGTTGCGGCCTCGGCTTCGTCGACCGAGTCCTTGTCGTTCGCGACGTTCTTGGTGAGCGTGATCATGAACACCGTCGAGCTTCCCTGCGCGGCGATGAGCGTCGACCAGGCCAAGAAGAAGGTCCACATCCGAAACCAGCGCTCGCCGTACTTCGCGACGATCGCCTCTTCGTTGCGCTGCCAGTTCTCGTACCACTTCTCAATGGTCAGCGAGTAGTGGACCCCGCAGTTTTCGACTCGATGCACCTCGAACCCCGCGCGCTCAGCTTGCGACACGACGAAGCCGAGTGGACAACTCGCATCGGCGCCCGGGAAGATGTATTTCGCCATGAAGAGCCCCCACACGAGGTCCTCGAACTGCCAAGCGCGGCGAAGGCCTGCGATCTGTAGATAGAAGATGCCGTCGTCTTCCAGCATGCTCCGGACTTGAAGCAAGAACTTCTGAAAGTTCTTGATGCCGACGTGCTCGGCCATCTCGAGACAGGTGATTTTGTCGTACTTCTCGGCCGGGATGTTTCGGTAGTCATCGACGATCCATCGGACCTTGTCCGTAGTGCCCTCGCGCTCGGCGACCTGCTCCGCCCAGGCGACTTGCTCTTTCGCCAAGGTCACGCCGGTGCTGCGCGTGCCATGATGCCTCGCAGCGTGATTGACCAGCGTGCCCCAGCCGCAGCCGAGGTCGAGATGCTTGTCCCCAGGCTGGAGTTGCACGTACTGACTCACCGTTTCGAGCTTGCGTCGCTGCGCCACCTCGAGTGACTCGTCGCGGTCGCGGAATATGCCGCTCGTGTACACCATGGTCTCGGCCAAGAACCAGTTGTAGAAGTCGTTCCCCCGATCGTAAACGTGCGCGATATCGCCGTGGTCGGCCTCCACGCTATGGCCGAGGTTTTGGCCCATGAACTCCTTGAGGTAGAACTTTGCGTCGTTCTTGGTGAAGCAAAAACGAAACAGCTGGTTACGCCGACGAAGGGTCTCTAGGACGTCGCCCTGAAAATCGAGCTTCCCGGCCATGTATGCCTCGTAGACCAACTCCATCGGAATCTTCCGGCCTTCGTATCGCTTAGCCTGGCGGGGCTCGTGCCAGACGAGATCAGCACTCCAATCTGCGTTGCCAGCGTCGTGCCTACGGGACCGATACACAAGAAAGGCAACCGGCAGGAGCACGAACAGCACTGGCACGGCGACCCACGCGACCGCAAACGTCAGCCAGGCACCGCCCAGCGAGAGCGTGACCAAGAGTGCGATGATAGTCGTAATCGCCAGGAGCGTGACAGGCCGCTGCTGCAACACGTAGAAGATCAGTGACAGGCCGTGCGTGCCGCCCTTCTCCGAGTGGTTGGACGCGGACGGGCGGCCGTCCTGAGACGGCCCGGTCCGATCCGGCATGGTCGACACGGCGGGTGCCGAGCCTGGAGTGGTGGGTGTAGTAGGTGCGGTAGTCACGTTATCGCCTGTCCTGGCCCAACGATGGCCCCTGTCAAGTGGAGGAAGAACGTGACCTCGTTTACGTTGGGTTTCGATGCTCGCGAAGCCGGGAGGCTCTCGGACGGAACCCCTCTAGGTGGAGCTCACCGCACGACGATCGCATCTGTGCACCCAGCCACGACGTTGAGCTCCGCTCCGTCACCGGCCGCGCTCGCGGTATCGCAGGCGTTCTCGCACAGGTGAATCTTGGTCGGCGCTTCCGGGACATCGTAGTACCAGGCAGGCTGGTCGGCGGGACAGGCACCCGCGGTGCTGCCTGGCTGAGCAAGGCATCGATCACCCAGGGCTAAGACGATGCGCGGTCAGGTAACGCAGGCGGCGACCAGACGCTGTCGTAGTTGCGGGCGGCGCGTTTGAACCGGCTAGGTCCCCACCCTAGACTGCAGCGCTCGTGGAGCGGCTTGCGGGTATCGATGCATCGTTTCTCTACATGGAGACCCCTCAGGTCCACATGCAGGTCGGCTTTGCGTGCGTTTTCGACCCCAGCGACTCGCCCAGCGGCTACGACCCTGCAGCGGTGATGCAGCACGTCGAAGAGCGCACGTCATGCCACCGTGTGTTTCGTCGACGTCTCGCACGCGTCCCATTCGATCTGGCCCATCCGCTCTGGGTCGACGATCCGGACTTCGACGTGATCCGCCACGTACACCGGGTCGCGCTTCCCGCCCCGGGAGGCCCGGAGGAGTTCGGCGCCATGGTTGGCCGCATCAGCAGCACGCCGCTCGACCGTGCGAAGCCCCTCTGGGAGATTTGGATCGTCGAGGGGCTCGAAGGGGGGCGCCTCGGCCTCCTGCTGAGGATGCACCACTCGGTCGTCGACGGGATCTCGGGCGCTGGCCTCCTGATGCATCTCTTCGACAAGAGCCGAACTACCGTCGCGCCGCCGCCTCCGTTTCAGACGGAGCCGGACACCGTGCCAAGCGACCTCGAGCTCGTCGCCCATGGCCTGCGCTCGCGCATGAAGCAGCCGGTCGTGCTGGCTCGCACCATCGGCGAGACCGTGAAGAAGGCAACAGGGCTGTTCCGCGATCAGATCAACGAACGCCGCCCCTCGGGCACGCGCCCGCTCGGCGCGCCCCGAACTCCGTTCAACGGCAGTGTCTCCTCACGCCGTAATCTTGCTACGCTGCGCGTGTCGTTCGACGACATGCGGCACGTCAAGAACGCGCTGGGTTGCACCGTCAACGACGTCATCCTCGCCACCGCTGGCGGAGGGCTCCGCGCATATCTGCAGGGGACCGATGCGCTGCCCGGGGAGTCGCTCACTGCCGCGTGCCCGGTCTCCGTGCGCACCGAGGCACAATCACTCGAGTTCAACAACAAGGTTTCGGTCCTCTGGACGAGCCTCGCGACCGATACCGACGATCCGATCGAGCGAGTCGAGCGCATCCACGCCAACACCCTGATCGCCAAGCGCGAGTTCCAGGCGATGGGCGGCGACACCATTCAGGCCTGGGCCGAGTTTGCAGGGCCGCGCGTGTTCAACCTCGCGGTGCGCGCGTACAGCCGGCAACACCTCGCGGATCGGCACCGTCCAGTGCACAACTTGGTGATCTCGAACGTGCCGGGGCCGCGCCAGTCGCTCTACCTCGCGGGGCTCAAGCTCGAATCGGTGTACCTCACCGGCCCTGTCATGGAGGGGATGGGCCTCAACCTGACGGTCTTGAGCTACGCCGGCTCCGTCGATTTCGCCTTCTTCGTCGACAGCGAGCTCGTTCCCGACGTCTGGGATTTGGCACGGGCAACCCGCCGGGCATTCGACGAGCTGTGCGAAGTGGTCCGCTCAGGAACCGAGCTGCGACCCACCCCTAATTGAGGTCTGAGGCCTTGCTTGCCATTGCGCGATGACGCGCCGCGCAAAATGTGCACTTCTTGCGCCTGAAGAGCTCGACGGCGGCCGCAAACGCATTCCTTGCGCCGGCACTAGTCCGCGAGCCTCCTGATTACGTCGCGGCCGTCAATGCTAGGACGAGGTCTGCGGGGTCGACGTGCAGGTTCGTCGCCATGGCACAGAAGCTGCTTAACCGCGGCGTGCCCCGGCGTCCTGTGCCATGATTGGCGCAAGATTTGCGGCAACGAACAAGGAAGTCGCGCCCATGCCCCACACCAGCACCCTCGACGCGGAGTCTCTGCGCCTGGTCCTCGATTCGCTAGCCGATTTCGCGAAAGCGAATCTGTCGGATGAAAAGCTTCTCGAGCTCGACGAGAAGGACATTTTCCCCGAGGAGCTCGTCCGCGCGATTGGCAGCGAAGAGCTCGGGGTACAGCTCGTATTCATCCCGGAGGAGTTCGGGGGCATGGGCGGGGGTGCGTTCGACGTCTACCGCGTGTGTGAGGCGATGGCTCGAATCGACGTCGGCCTGGCGACGGGCGTGCTGGCGACGTTTCTCGGCAGTGATCCCATCGTGTTCGGCGGTACGCCGGAGCAGCGGGAGCACTGGCTGAGCCGCATTGCCGAGGAGGGTCTCCTGATGGCCTACGGCGCGACCGAGCCGGCGGCCGGTAGCGACCTTGCGGCGCTCAAGACCGTCGCTGTACCCGTAGAAAAGGACGGCCAGGTCGTTGGGTACGAGATCACAGGCAATAAGCAATGGATCTCCAACGGAGGTCATGCCGATGTGTACACGGTGCTCGCAAAGGCGCCGGGCGGGCCGACCTGGTTCGTGGTCGAGCGGGGCGCCGAGGGCTTTTCGTCTGGCAAGCCCGAGGACAAGCACGGCATCCGCCTGAGCAACACCACCGCCCTCATCCTCGAGAACGTCTACGTCGACGCCGATCGTCTCGTTGGCCTCGAGGAAGGCCAGGGCTTGCGTCAGGCGCAGCTCGTGTTCGGATTCACCAGGCTCATGGTGGCCGCGTTCGGACTAGGCGCAGGCTGGGCCGCGCTCGACAGGACGATCGAGTACTCGATGGAGCGCATCCAAGCCGGGGCGCCGCTGTCGGAGAAACAGGGCTACACCCACAAGCTGATCGTTCCCCATGCCGTGCGCTTGGAAGCAGCCCGCGCCTACATCGAGCAGACCGCCGAATCGATCGACAAGGGCGGCGACGAATTACTCAACACGGAGGGCGCGATCGCGAAGTACCTCGCGACCGAGGCGGGCAACGCAGCGGCGGACGCGGCGATTCAGGGCCACGGCGGCTACGGGTACACCAAGGAATACATGGTCGAGAAGATCAGGCGCGACGTTCGTATCACGACGATCTACGAGGGGACCTCGGAGATCATGGAGATGACGATCGGGCGAGATCGCTGGCAGCATCACCTCAAGACCCGCGGGCAGCACTACCACGACCTAGGACGGCGGCTCGAAGGAGTGCATAGCGAGCATCCGAAGGTGGGCGCGGACATCGCGGCTTTGGCGGCACATGCGCTGGCCGAGGTCATGGAACGCGCGCGCGCCAAGCGTCTCACGCGCAACCAGCACGTGCTCTTTCGAATCGGCGAGCTCGCGTCCTACGTCGAGGGCGCCGCGGCGTTCGCGCGACATGCGGTGCGCGCCGAGCTCGATGAGCTCGACCCGAAGTCACCCAGGCGATTCGGTGCTGGGGCCGTCGCGGCGATGGCACGGGTCTTTGCCCGCGAGGCGGCTCAGCGCGTGGCGGTCGATGGCATGCGCTGGGTTGTCGGCGCAGAAGCCGTCGGCGACGCGGATGCCCAAGCGCTCGAAACCAGCGCGCGACTATCGGAGATCTATACAGCCCAGGCGGGGTTGATTGACGACATGAACCAGGTGGGGGACGCGCTTTACGAGCGCTCCTAGACGACGAGGGAGCCCGCACATGCGAGACCAAGTACATCGCGCGATAGCGATCGTCGGCGTTGGCGCCGTCCTTCCGGATGCACCAAACGCGAAGATCTTTTGGGAGAACATCGCCGCGGGCCGCTACAGCATCAGCGAGACACCGGTCGACCGATGGGATCCGGCCCTTTACTACGACCCGGACCCAAAGGTTACGGACAAGACGTATTCGAAGATCGGCGGCTGGGTCCGGGACTTCGACTGGAATCCGCTCAAGTGGAAGCTCCCGATTCCGCCCAAGGTCGCCGAGTCGATGGATCGCACGCAGAAATGGTCGATCATGTCGGCTCGCGAGGCGCTCTTGGACTACGGGTATCCCGAACGCCCCCTCGATGGTGACCGCACGGCCGTGATCCTCGGCAACGCGATGGCCGGCGATCTGCACTACAAGACCGCGCTGCGCATCTTCTTCCCCGAGTTCACACGAGAGCTCGACGGAGCTCCGAGCTTTCAAGCGCTCCCAGAGAAGGTCAAGACAGCGATCGTCGACGAGACCATGGAGCGGGTTCGGGCGCACTTCCCAGTCATCAGCGAGGACACCATGCCGGGTGAGCTCGCGAACATCATCGCCGGCCGCGTGGCTGCGGTCTTCAACTTCCATGGACCCAACTTCACGACCGACGCCGCCTGCGCATCGGCCATGGCGGCGTTCAGCGCAGCCATCTCGGGGCTCGAGGAAGGTGACTACGACGCAGTCCTCACTGGCGGCGTCGACAGCAACATGAGCGCAGCGAGCTACACGAAGTTCTGCAAGATCGGGGCGCTATCGGCGACCGGGACCCGACCCTACGATGAAGGAGCCGACGGCTTCGTCATGGGCGAAGGGGCGGCGGTCTTCCTTCTCAAACGACTGGAGGACGCCGAAGAGGCCGGAGACAAGATCTACGCGGTGATTCGCGGCATAGGCGGGTCGAGCGACGGAAAGGGCAAGGGGATCACGGCGCCCAACCCGATCGGGCAAAGGT
Source organism: uncultured bacterium (assembly GCA_937998345.1). Classification (GTDB taxonomy): domain Bacteria; phylum Myxococcota_A; class Polyangia; order Polyangiales; family Houyiibacteriaceae; genus SG8-38. The sequence goes on from CALLDH010000162.1 coordinate 8,948, forward strand.
TTGCGATCGAACGCGCGTGGGCGCATGCCGGAGAAGATCCGGCGACGGTGAGCTTGATCGAGGGTCATGGCACGTCCACGCGGGTCGGTGACGTCGTCGAGGTGCAAAGCATGGTGGACGCGTTCGCCGATGCGGGCGTTGCAACCTCGAGCATTCCAATCGGCTCGGTCAAGTCGAACATCGGACACCTCAAGGGAGCGGCGGGAGCAGCCGGGTTGCTCAAGGCCACCCTGGCCCTGCACCACCGGCAGCTGCCCCCGAGCATCGGTCTCCGCACGCCCAACCCCAAGATCGGGTTCGGTGAGATTCCGTTTTACGTGAACACCGAGCTCAAACCCTGGGACGACTTCAAAGAGGTTCGGAGGGCGGGCGTCAGCGCGTTTGGTTTCGGCGGGACCAACTTCCACGCAGTGCTCGAGGAGCACATGCCCGGGAGGATTGAGCGCAAGAGCCGCTCTCGCGTGTCGGTGCCCTCAGGCTCTACGGCGCCGCTCGGGTCGGGCGGCGTCGCGATGGCTGACAAGGCGCCGTTGCGCGGCTCGCTGCTCCTCGGCGCGGGCTCGGCCGCGGAGCTGGCGATTAAGCTCGAAGCGGTGCTCGAGGATGCGAAGGCTGGACGCGCGCCCGATCGTCAGGCGCCTGCCGCGGCAGACTTGAACGCAAACGATCGCGTTGCCATCGACTTTGCCGATGCGGCTGAGCTTGCCAAGAAAGCCACCAGCGCCGCGAAAGGGCTCCGGGCAGACAATGCCGCCGTCTGGAAGGCGCTCCGGCCTCAGGGCATCTTCTACCAAACCGGGCCCGCCCCGAAGACCGCGTTCCTATACACCGGACAGGGCTCACAGTACGTCAACATGCTTCGCGAGCTGCGCGAGGTGGAGCCGATCGTCGCGGATACCTTCCGCGAGGCCGACGAGGTGATGAAGCCCCTCCTCGGCAGGCCGCTCAGCGAGATCATCTTCGTCGATCCACGCGACGAAGCTGCAGTTGCCGCGGCGGACGACGCACTCCGGCAGACGGCAATCACCCAGCCTGCGGTTCTCGCTGCCGACCTGGCACTCACGCGATTGCTCGCCGCGTACGGGGTGACGCCGGATATGGTGATGGGCCACAGTCTCGGTGAGTACGGCGCCCTGGTCGCCGGCGGCGCCCTCGGCTTTCGCGAGGCGCTCGAAGCGGTCAGCGCGCGCGGTCGAGAGATGACCAGCGTTTCGCTCGAAGACAACGGCTTGATGGCCGCGGTCTTGGCGCCGATCGATGAGGTCCAGGCCGTCGTGGACTCGCTCGCGGGTGATGTCGTCATCGCCAACATCAACAGCTTTGCGCAGTCGGTCATCGGCGGGTCGACCCCCGGCGTGACGGCCGCAGTGGAGGCGATCACGAAGGCCGGTCATCGGGCGATCCCCCTGCCGGTAAGCCATGCGTTCCACACGCAGATCGTCGCGCCCGCGAGCGAGCCGCTCAAGAAAGAGCTTGCGCGCCTCGGCATCGAATCCCCGAAGATCCCGATCATCGCAAACGTCAGCGGGGACTTCTACCCGATGGGGCCCAACGTGGCCGGGGAGATGATCGACATTCTGGGCAAGCAAATCGCGTCACCCGTGCAGTTCGTCAAAGGGCTCGAGACTTTGTATCAGGCAGGCGCGCGCGTGTTTGTCGAGGTGGGCCCCAAGTCGGCGCTTGCTGGCTTCACGGACAACGTGCTTGGCGGCAAGCCCGACACCGTGTCCTTGTTCACCAACCATCCAAAGGTTGGCGACCTTCCCTCGTTCAATGCGGCGCTGAGCGGACTCTATGCGAGTGGACACGGCGCCCCGAAGAGTGAGCGTAGGATCTCGGAAGTGAGCACGAACGGGACGCCGGTGCGGGCGGCTTCGCAGGTGTCCGCCCCGCCTCCCAGTCCGGTTGCGGCGCCACCCCGCGCTCGAGCAGCCTCGTCTGCGGCGGACGGCGATCGATACGCGAAGCTCGGCCGATTATTCGCCGACTTCCTCGACCAGGGCATGGAGATCTATCGCGGCGCGGGCCCCGTCGATGACGGGGAACCGGTGGTGGTCAGCGGGGCGACCATCGGCCTACCCGGCGCGGAAAGGGTCTTCGCCGACGACAACGTCGATCGAATGCTGCACGGCAAGACTTTCATCGACGCGATCCCAGTCGGGCTGCGCCGGGCGATCGCAGACAAGAAGATCACCCGCCTAGTCAAGTCGGACAAGGGGGGCCCGAGGTTCGAAACGATCGACTCGCCGTCCGACGTCATCAAGCTCGCGGGCCGGGGCGGACACATCAGCCTGTCGAGCGACTTCGGCGTGCCCGAGGACCGCGCGGCGGCGATGGACACGACCACTCGGATGGCGATCGCAGCGGGTGTCGAGGCATTGCGCGATGCGGGGATCCCGCTCGTGATGCATTACAAGACCACAACGAAGGGGACGAAACTGCCGGACCGCTGGGGCCTACCGGAGTCCATGCAAGATGACACCGGTGTCATTTTTGGCTCGGCCTTCCCTGGCTTCGACGCGTTTGCGGGCGACCTCCGGCAATACTTCCAGAGTGACGCACAGCACAAGCTCTTAGAGGAAATGCAGAGCTTGCGTGCGCGGATGCCCAGCAACGGAAGCGGCAGCCCGGTTGCCCTGGAGCTCGACCGCCGAATCGAGGAGATCCAAAGTGAACACCGGCGCGATCCATACACCTTCGACCGTCGATTCCTCTTCAAGGCGCTGTCGATGGGACACTCTCAGCTCGCGGAATACATCGGCGCTCGTGGACCGAATACGCAGATCAACTCGGCATGTGCCAGCGGAACACAGGCCGTGGCAATCGCCGAGGATTGGATCGCGCGCGGGCGCTGTCGGCGTGTCATCGTCGTGACGGCCGACAACGTGACCAGCGACAACCTGATGGAATGGGTAGGCGCTGGGTTTCTCGCAAGTGGCGCCGCGGCCACCGACGAGGTGCTCGAAGAGGCCGCCCTGCCCTTCGATCGGCGCCGCCACGGCCTGATCCTAGGCATGGGCGCGTCCGGGATGGTCGTCGAGCGCGCGGATGCGGCGCGCGAACGCGGCCTCAGACCCATCGTCGAGGTGCTCGGGACGCTCACCGCCAACAGCGCGTACCACGGCAGCCGCCTCAACATCGACCACATCCAGGGCTTGATGGAAAAGCTGGTTGCGGATTGTGAAGCGCAACACGGCATCCGCCGGGCGGAGATCGCGCCTCAGACGGTCTTCGTCTCCCATGAGACTTACACGCCCGCTCGGGGCGGCAGCGCACAGGCCGAGATCAGCGCACTTCGTAGCGTGTTCGGGGCCAATGCCGACAGCATCGTGATTGCGAACACGAAGGGCACGACCGGTCATGCGATGGGTGCGGGCTTGGAAGACGCGACCGCCGTCAAGATCCTCGAGACGGGATTGGTGCCACCGGTTGCCAACTTCAAGGAAATCGATCCAGAGCTGGGCGCGCTGAACCTTTCGAGGGGCGGCAGCTACCCCGTTCAATACGCACTTCGATTGGGCGCAGGCTTTGGCTCTCAGATCAGCATGTCCCTGGTGCGTTGGGTCCCAAGCCCGGACGGGCGTCGACCGGCTCCCCGGGAGTTGGGTTACGCGACGCGAATCGAGGATCGAGCGCGCTTCGACCGCTGGGTGGCGGATGCAAGCGGCTATGCCTCCCCGGAGCTCGAGGTCGTCGGTCGCACCCTGCGAGTGAAGGACCAGGGACCAGCGAGGTCGGTGCCGGTGTCAGCGCCAATGTCAATGCCAGCGCCAGTGTCAGTGCCAGCGTCAGTGCCAGCGTCAGTGCCAGCGTCAGTGCCAGCGTCAGTGCCAGCGTCAGTGCCAGCGTCA
>CALLDH010000163.1 GCA_937998345.1 uncultured bacterium
GTGGCCACCCGAAGCCGCGCACCGGCCATCGGCGAGTTGGGCAAGCCCATCGACAAGAGCGCCTCGAGCTCAACCCGGGTGGCACCGACAGCCTCTTTAACGCACTCAAGCGCCACCTCGTCGGTCACCCGCAAGCCGCCCTCGAACCGGGGCTCCAGGCCGCGCCGAGCGAGTGCCTCGTCGATCTGGGGACGGGCACCGGCCACGAGCACGACGCGCACGCCGAGCGAGTGCAGGAGCGCGACATCATAGAGGAGCGTCCGCAAGTCCTTCGAGGCCACGGCCTCGCCTCCAAACATGATCACAAACGTCCTCCCACGATGCGCGTGGATGTACGGCGCGCTCGCTCGGAAATGTTGGACGAATGGGTCGACTTTGGGGCTCATGCGGACTCGATGCAGAAGCGTTGAATCAGGTTCGCGTACACGTCGGTGGCACGCTCAATAGCCGCAATGGTGACATATTCGTCGGGTTGGTGCGCAACGGCGATGTCCCCGGCGCCGAGGACGAGCGTCTGCAGCCCCAATTCCGTAAGAAACGGCGCTTCGGTTCCAAAGAGCGCGGTCTTGGCTGAACATCCGCACAAGGTCTCCACCGCACCAGAAAACTCCGCGTCCGAAGGCCCGGCGAACGCGTCGGCGTAGCCGCCGATCGCACCCACATCAAACGTCCAGGGCCCGCCGTCGAGCGCGTTCGCCACGACGTCGCGAAGCTCGGCAACCACGGTCGGGCGCCGCATGCCTGGAAGCAAACGGACATCGACGTCGAGCTTGCACTCGGCGCAAATCCGGTTGGGGCTATCGCCCCCGGTGATGCGTCCAAAGTTGAGCGTTGGCGTGGGAACCTCGAAGTCGTCGTCGCGGTAACGCTCCCCGATCGTGTCACGCCATGATTGCAAACCCGCCAGCACCAGATGCAGCCCGTCGATGGCATTCACACCGAGCGCCGGATTGCTCGCATGGCCAGCCCTGCCTCCGACCGTGACCTGCACGTAGAACACACCCTTGTGCTTTCGAATCGGCTGGAGGCCGGTCGGCTCACCAATGATCGCGTACCGGCCCAAGCGCTCTCCCCGTTCCGCCAGGGCTCGCGCGCCGTTCATCGTGCTCTCTTCGTCCGCGGTGCCAAGGAGAGTGATTGGCGCTCGGAGCTGGCCCGGCTCGAAGCGCGAGATCGCATGAAGCGCTGCGGCGAAAAAGCCTTTCATGTCCGCCGTACCAAGCCCGTGAAGCTTGCCATCCCGCTCGGTCAGCACGAATGGGTCGTCGGTCCAGCGTTCGACGTTGTAGGGCACCGTGTCGGTGTGCCCGGACAGAACGAGACCGTCCTCGCCCTCACCCAGGGTGGCGATCAGGTTCGCCTTCCCCGAATCGCCGGGCAGCGCCTCGATTCGCACCGCGAACCCGAGCCCCGCGGCCCAGCCCGCGACGAGGTCGATGACCTCACGGTTCGACTGGTCGAAACGATCGTCCGGGGAGCTCACGGACGGCGTGGCGACCAACTGGCGAATCATCTCGAGCGCAGGCGGAAGCATCTTCTCAACATAGCGCCGAACCGGTTCCGTCAAAATCCGGATTGCAGGCGGGCCCGGAGGGACTAGGTTGAACCCATGAGCGACGATTTTGCGACGCGCGCAATCACCATCATCGAAGAGACCCACCGAGGGGAGCGAGCCTGGGACATCTACAGCCGGCTCCTCAAAGACCGCATCATCTTCCTAGGCACGCCGATCAACGACTTCGTCGCCAACGCGGTCATCGCCCAGCTCCTCTATCTGGAGAGCGAGGACGCGGACAAGGAGATCACCCTTTACATCAACAGCCCGGGCGGGATGGTGTCCTCCGGCCTCGCGATCTACGACACCATGAGCTACGTGCGCTGCCCCGTCTCGACCGTGTGCCTCGGGCAGGCCGCGTCGATGGGCGCGTTCCTCTTGGCGGCCGGCACCAAGGGCCTGCGCCGCGCACTGCCGCACAGCCGTGTCATGATTCACCAGCCACTCGGCGGGTACCAGGGGCAGGCCTCCGACATCGAAATCCACGCCAAAGAGATCCTCAACACCAAGAAGCGGCTGAACGAAATCCTGGCACGCCACACCGGACAGGACGTCGAGACCGTCCGCCACGACACAGAGCGCGACAAGTTCCTTTCCGCCCTCGAGGCCAAGGAATACGGCATCGTCGACCAGGTGATCATGCCCCGCAAAGAGCAAGGGGTCGCCCCCGCGGCATGAGCACGCTCGAGGTCTGCCTAGTCCGGCACGGACAGTCGGTATCAAACGCCGCCGGGGTCTGGCAGGGTCAGGGGGATTCTCCGCTCAACGAGCTCGGGCGGACACAGGTCGAGGGGCTCCGCCACGCCCTTCGCGAGCAACGCTATGACCTGGTGCTGAGCTCGGACCTGAGCCGGGCCGCGGACACTGCCAAGGCCTCGGGCGTCGAAGTGGAGCACGACCGCGCCTGGCGCGAGATCCACGTGGGCGACTGGGAGGGGCTGACCATGGAACAGGTCGTCGAACGCTTCCCGGAGCAAATCGAGGCCCTCAAGGCACGGCAGAGCTTCGCCATTGGCGGGGGCGAGAGTTGGCCCGAGGTCTTCGAGCGGGCCGACGCATCACTGGCCAAACTCCGCCAGCGCCTGCCCCGCGGCGGCCGGGCCATCGTATTCACCCACGGCGGCATCATCGCGGCCCTCCTCTCGGGCCTGCTCGGTGTGCGGAATCGATTCCCCTGGCCGCTCGGGCGGATGCGGAACACCGGCCGGACGACCCTCCGATTCTCGGGCGAGCGGGTCGAGCTCGTTTCCCACAACGACGACACCCACATCCCCGCCGAGCTTCGACAGAAGTACGAGCCCCGCCCCGACCAGGTACTCGTCAGATTGACCTCCATAGCTGGCGATAGTGAGTTGGCTAATACAGGCACAACGGATTTCAACTCTGCAATCAAATCTGCACGGAAAACGGGTGCAGGTGGGGCGGTGTCGGTATCAGGCACGTCACATCAAATCGCCAACCTCGCTCAACAGACAGCGGACGCTTCAGTCAATGAATTCCAGTTTGTCGCGCCCGAAGAGGGCCGCTCGAGCGAGCTCCTCATCTCGGAGAGTCATCGAATGTTGCTCGACTATGGGCTGCCGATCATTCAGATCTGAAAAATGTGTTGCAGAAATGAAAAGTGAGCTGCCTCACTTCTGTACAGCTCGAATACAGTTGTAATTCATCTGTAAGGGTTATTCATGACAAGTGTCGTTTGTGATCCGGCCCACATTTGGAGGCAACCCTTCGGTCGATCGGGTGCAATTTAGGGGTTAAACCCGCACAACTTCGAAAATTTTTCAGATCTGAACAAAGCAGAACCCGGGCAATCGGACAATCTCTATGAGATCATTCATGATTCCAAACATCGTGGAGTTGGCACGGTAGTAGCATATAGGTAAGTCGACATAGCGCTGCGGCGATGACGTACCCCCCACGTCCCCCGTAGTGCGGTTAGACCGGCGATTTGGCTTGTTTTCCCCCCACTTCATCCAAATCGCCATCTCTCTAACGGCCCGAAAGCCCCCCCTTTCGGGCCGTTACTTTTTAATCCGCTGAAAAAGGGGACAGTCCCCTTTTTGAACGGGTTAATCGTGCGGGGAGGACGGGTCGGAGATCAGAGAGGGGACAGTCCCCCGCATCCCCTACTTCACGACTTTGAGGTAGGGGGGGCGTTCGCCGTGCTTTGGGGGGGTCGATGGGGTTGAATCGCCCTCCTCCACTGCCGGGAGGACCCTTAGCGAGGGGCGCTCCTCTACCAGCGGCGGGGGTGGCTCTCTGCCTGCTTCTCGCTCGATTTCCTCGGAAATCTCATGGGGCATCGAGTCAGGCCAAACCATACCCCGGCCATCATCGCCGGCGAGCGCGAACACTGCGTCCCATTGAACTTGGCACGTGAAAGGCGAGCGGTTGAACGACAAGGTGCCATAAATTCCATCCGCATCGACCTGTAAATCCCGAATAGGTACGGGCATATCGAAGCCAATCTGCAAAACCAGCTGAGGTTCTGAACGGTACCCCTGCGGGACGACCACCGTGTCTACCCTGGGGTCGAGGTGCACGAATAGGCTGCCCTGGGCCAGGAGGTACTGGGCCACATCGAGCTTGGGCGGAAGCGGTTTTTCCTCGGCCACCCTTCAGCATTAGCGGATTCCGCGGATGTTTTCCAATCGCCTAACTCAGGGCCAGGAGGGTCGTCCCGCCGACCATCAGGACCACGGCGGCCACCTTTCGACTGGTGATCGGCTCCTCGAAGAAGAGCCGGCCGAAGACGACGCTGCCTAATACGCCGAAGGCCCGCTTGAGCGTCTCCACCACGGCCACCCAGAGCCATTGAAGAGCGACCATCTGCAAGGCCAGGGCGGCCACGGCGAAGCCAACTAGCCCGAGGAGGAGGCCTTTGGGTGCCTCGGCGAGCTGCCGGAGCTCGCCCTCCTTCCCGGTCGAGAGGATCCAGGTGAGCAGGATCGCGGCGCTCCCGCCGGAGAGAAGGAAGGCGTGCGAGGCCGGGGACGCGTGTCCGAGCGCCCGCTTGTCGAGGGCGGTCGAGCACGCCCAGAGGAACGCCACCGCGATCATATAGGGGGCGCCCTTCTCGTGTGAGAGCGACTTCCACCACGAATCCGTGAGGTCACTATTGAGAACGAGAGCGCCGAGGACGACAAGCGAGATGCCGGCCCAGTGCATCGAGCCAGGCACCTCCCCGAGCAGAGGAATCGCCACGAGCGCGCTGAGCACCGGCGTGAGCGAGAGAAACGGTACGGTCCGGCTCAAGGGCGACAACTGCACCGAGCGCATGAAGAGCACGTTCGCGACTGCGTTCATCACCATCGAGGCCACGGCAGGAGGCCAGTAGGCCGCCCCGGTGATCCAAGTCTGGTCGTACACAGCCCAGGGCGCGAGAAACGGCAACTGCCCAATGAGGAGAAACACCGCAAGCGCGGACGGCGATGCCTTCCCGGCAACCGCCTTGCGAACCACATCGAGCGCGGCCCAACAAAGAGCCGCTGCAACACCGAAGGAAAAACCGATCATGAACGAGGCCGCCGCACCGTATCAGCCGGAGGCACCAGCCCCAAGCAGGACGTAAATACGTTACTGGCGGGAGAGCGAGCGAAACGTCATGCGCGGGTCGAGCTCATCCTGTGGCGTCACCTCATCAGATGCATCCAACGCCCGAGAGGTACAAGGTGACGGTTTCACCGCTCTGTGTCTCGCAGGTGCAGGCGAAAGCGTCCACGCCCGGCGCGCATCGCGTCGCCGGGTTTGGGGCATTGACTGGTCCGGCGTTGACACCGATGCACTCATTGCAGTCGCCGCCGCCGCTATCCAGGTTGCGGCAGGTGCACCCTTCCGACGGGTTGTCTATCGGGTCGCGACAGGAATTGGCCTGGCAGTCGCTGTCCTCGTCGCAGGGTGCGCCTGGTGGACCGCTGTTCGGGCCTTCTGGGGGGTCGTAGGGGTTGCAATCGAGCGTCCCGTTGCCGGAGTCCGCGCTCGACACGATGTAGACTAGGTCATTGACGGTCACCGTGACGTCCCAGGACGTATTGTCCACGCTGGCAGGGTCGGCCCACTGAATAAACGCCTGGTTCACCTCGACCGTTCCGTTGAAGCTACCGCTCACGGTCAGGATTCCGTTGAAGTTCGCCTGATACGTCGAAGGACCGATGGGTGCAACGAATAGCGCGAGCGATGCAGAGATAGTGACACCTCCGGCGACACAATTGGTCAGCATCGCTTGCCCCGTGATGAGGTTCACGACCAAGGTTCCCCCACCCGGGCATGGAACAGACGAGTCGCCCTCAGCCTTGTTGGTGCTGGACGAGAGCGCCGGCGCCGCAGCGAACTGCTGGTTGGCCAACTCGGTGAACGCCGCCACCAAGTCAGGCACGACGGCCTCGAAAAGACGTCGAACGTCCTCCTGGCTACGGATCTCCCCGCCCTCGGGATCGCTGGAATCGCTGCCGCACGCGGCGACGACGAGAAGGAGGCCGCAAAATGACACGAGAGAGAAGTTGCGCATGGTTCCTCTCCTTTCGATCGAAAGTAGGCGCCCGGCCTAAGAAAGCGTCAATCCCCAAAACTGGATAACCAAAGAAGGACGCCAGCCCGGCGCGGGCGCGGCGTAATACCGCAAAAGTGCCCGATGTTGCGGCACCCCAAGTACGACCCCATAGTGTTCAGGTCTTTGAAAATTTGGGGGCGACCGGTTTCGACGGGGATGTTGAAGGTTTGGTTGCGTGTCCGTCGGCCCAAGCACGACGTAAATACGTTTGGGACGTACAACTGCCAACGATAACGCAGTTGCTCTCGCGGCCTAAG
>CALLDH010000164.1 GCA_937998345.1 uncultured bacterium
AGGGGACCCGCGTCGAACAGGTAGCTCTGCGTGGGGTCCCCGTCGATGCCGATGCCGAGGCGGACGATCGCCGCGACTTCTGCGCTGGGAATCCAGGCCCGTTTGGCCCCCGGCTCGTAAGTGATGGTCACCTGCTCCGGGGCGAGCTCGTCGACGGTGGCCGCGAGACGGGGGCGTTTCGTCGGTTCCGGGCCGCCGGGGCGGTCCTGGTCGAAGAACATGCTCGCCCTGCCCTCGCGATGTGCCATCAGGATATAGTCGCCGCGGAAGGCCGGGTCGTCCGGGCTGCTGGGCGGGGCGAAGTCTGCCGCGAGGTCTCCCACATACACATCGACAGGGTCCGAGGGCAGGCCGATTGGAACGCTCGGGTTGACGAGCTCGGCGCTCCCCGAGCGGTAATCGCTCGCGCAGGTGTGGCGTGTTCCGAACGGTTGGCCGCAGCTGAGCTCACCTTCCTCGTTGACGTCGATGAAAGTGAGGTTGGCGTCGCTTCGAACTGGCACGTAGATGCGCCGCCCATCGGTGGCGACGGCGAGGCCATCGGAAAAAGACCCGATCTCGACCTCACCCGGAATCAGCCCTTCGACAGGGATGAGCCTGAGTGCCGCCCCTGGGTCTCGGAATTGTAGCTCGGCTGGAACCACCGTGCAGCGATCAAAGGGGACGGCGACGCATTCGTCTCCGGGCCCGTCGCCGGGGCCGGGAGGGGCGAGCGGCTCGCATACGCACACGGGGTCGTTGATGTCGCCATCGAAGTCGTTTTCGAGGCATCGCTGCCGGACTCCCTGCGGGACGGGCACGCAGTTGATGTCCGTCGCGGGTTCGCAGACACATACCGGATCGTTGACATCCCCCGGATAGTCGCTTTGCAGGCATTCGGGGTCGCGCCAGGCGCTCACGCAACCGGTATCGATCGCCTCGACCACCTTGGCGAGGTCGTAGGACTGGACGTTTCCGGAGTTGTACTCGAGCCCGAAGTTCGAGCTCGTGACGTACAGGTATTTCGGATTGCCGTCCGCATCTTGGTCGACCGAGAGCTCGATCGCGATGGGGAACGACATCAGCCCGGCAGGCAGGGCTGTTCCATCTCTGTTCACGCAGCCGGTCGAGATTGTCCCGGAGATAAGCAAGAACCCGAGAGCGAAGCCCAAAGAACCGCCCTGCGGGCCAAATCGCGACCCCATGGAGCGGCACCCTAGCCGTTCACTCTACGGGGGGCAACTGGCAGCGAAGCGCCCTATTTCCAGGGATCGAGGATGGCCTGGTCGCGCTGAGGCGAGGGCTTGCGGCGATGCCGCGGCTTGCGCCGGACCGGTGTCGCGCGAGCTGCCCGGGCTTTGAGCTCCGGGGTCTCGGGTGCGGCCGGGCCCGACTGCTCGTCGCTCGTTTCGAGGTCACTCTCCTCCGCCACAGGTGGCGAGGTCACGTTGGCCTCCGGCACGGCGAAGCGGGTGCTGTTCATGTCGGCCCTACGCTCGGTATACACATTCATGGCGAGCGTTCCGACCAGCGCCAAGACGGCCACTCCCAGCCCTCCTAGGTAGATTGACGAGACCGGCCGGCGTTCCGAACGCGGCGGCCTGGTTGGGGTCAGCGTGACCGTGTCCGGCCCGACCGTGCGCTGACCGGCGTGGACGCGTTGGAGGTCCGCCTCGATCGCGTGCATCGTCTGGTAGCGTTGCTCCGGCTTCTTTTCGAGGCAGCGCATGATCAACTGCTCCAGCTCCTCGGAGACTTGGGGTGCGCGGACCTTCGGCGGAATAGGGTCCTCGTACATTTGCTTCGTCAGGATGCCCATCATCGTGTCTGCGTCGTGAGGCACGTGACCGGTCACCATCTCGTACAGCAGAACACCGAGCGCATAAATATCGGTCCGGTGGTCGACGCCATCGCCTTCGCATTGCTCGGGCGACATATAGTGAGGCGTGCCAAGCACCTCCCCGTCGCGCGTGAGACGCTTCGGGCCATTGGCGACTTTGGCGATGCCGAAATCGAGGACTTTCACGAAGTCCACGGTTTCGTTGCGTTGGATGAGGAACACGTTCTCCGGTTTGAGGTCCCGATGGACGATCCCGGCGTCGTGCGCTGCGCCGAGCGCACGGCATATCTGAATGGCGATATGAACCGCCCGCTCCTCGGGCATGCGCCGTGCGACATCAATTGCGTCGATGAGGTCAAGCCCCTCGAGGCACTCCATCACGAAATAGGTCGAGCCGTCATTCAACTCGCCGAAGTCGCTGATGTCTACGATGTGCTGATTACCGATTCCCGACGCGCTCTCGGCTTCGCGCCGGAACCGCGCCAGCACCTCCGGGTCTCTCGTGTTCTCTCGGCGAAGCACCTTGATGGCAAGCGACTTGTTGAGGCGCGTATGCGTGACCCGATAGACCAGGCCCATCCCTCCCTCGCCGAGCAAGGCCTCGACGCGGTAGCGCTGATCGATCGTCCGACCGAGCAGCCCCTCGGGCGCTTTCGAGACTCCGGAATGAGGCCTGCTCACCTCCGGATCGTCAAACCCTCTCGCACCATCTGACATACAGCTCTATCGCAATCTTCCAGGAACCTATATTCCAACACGGCAACGGGGGTGCAGCAAGCCCCGATGAGGCCGAAAACCTAGCGCTTCTTCACTTTTTTCCCCGTAGGCGGGCCTGGGCGGCCGCAAGACGGGCACCAGGGAGCTGCGAGAGCGGAGCGGAGACGAAGTCTAGGCCTAGGCGCTCGCAGATTTCGATGGAGTCGGGGCTGCCACCTTGGTCGCCACATAGGCCTGCCACGAGGTCGGGACGAACCGCTTTGGCACGTTCGAGGGCGATGCTCATGAGCTCGGCGACGCGGTCGTCGAGATAGATGAAGGGATCGCGCGCGACCATGCCGAGATCGTTGAGGTAGGTCGGCAAGAATCGACCAGCGTCGTCCCGGCTGACTCCGAGCGCGGTTTGGGTGAGGTCGTTGCCCCCGAACGAAAAGAAGCGTGTGAAGCCTGCGAGCTCATCCGCAATGAGGCACGCTCGTGGAAGCTCAATCATGGCGCCCACGCGGCAGGTAAAGAGGCTCGTCGGCGTGGTGAATACCTGCCGGTATACGGCGTCGAGCACTCCGCACAAGGCTTCGAGCTCGGAGGTGAAGGCGACCATGGGAACGAGGACTTCGAGCTCGACAGGCACGCCCTGGTCGGTGCAATCGCGCGCCGCGAACAGCATGGCGCGCAGCTGCATGTCGTAGAGACCGGGAACGGTGAGGCCTGCCCGCACGCCTCGATGACCGAATCCTGGGTTCGCTTCGCGATGTCGCTCGGCCGCTTTGATCACTTCTTCCAGCTCGAGGTCGAGCCCATTGGCGATCGCTTGCAGCGACTCTTCGTCTTGCGGAAGGAATTCTTCCAGCGCGCGATCGAGCAAGCGAATCGTGACGGGCCTTCCCTCCATCGCTCGAAAGATCTCGACAAAGTCGTCCCTCTGTGCGCGCTCGAGCTCCGTGAGCCATTGGCTGCGCTGCGCATCATCGACCGCGAGTAGCGCGCATCGCACCGCAAATAAACGATCCTGTGCAAAGAACATTCGCTCGGTCCGGCACAGTCCCACGCCTTCCGCGCCGTAGCTCAACGCGGCGCGAGCCGCCTGCGGCGTGTCTGCTTCCGCGTAGACGCGCATACGCCGAACCCGATCGGCCCATGTCATCAACTCGCGAAGCTCATCGACGGTCGTGGACGCGACCACGTCGAGGGCGCCCGTGTAAACGCGGCCGGTCGACCCATCGAGAGTGAGCAGGTCGCCTTCTCGTAACGGCTCCGCGGATTCCCCCTTGTCGAGGTGGACCGTTCGCTCGCGAAAATCGATCCGGAGCTGGCCGCATCCCACTACGCAGCACTTCCCTAGTCCACGCGCGACGACCGCGGCGTGGGACGTCATGCCGCCCGCCGCGGTCACGACGCCTTTCGCGGCCTTCATTCCGTGGATGTCGTCCGCGCTGGTTTCCTGCCGAACCAGAATGACCTCCTGACCTTCCGCAACCCAACGGACTGCATCGTCGGCATCGAAGACGATGCGACCCGATGCGGCTCCCGGGCTTGCGGGCAAACCGACGGCGAACGGCTCGACACCTTGGGCGCTGAGCTCGGTCTGGGCTGGAAGCTGCGCTTGGAGCAGCTGCTCGAGCGAGCGAGCGTCGACCCGGAGCAGAGCGTTTTCCTTGGTGAGGACCCCTTCCGTCACCATGTCGACGGCGACTCGGACGGACGCGTGGGCGGTTCGCTTCGCGGCTCGAGTCTGCAGGAGGTACGGGCGCCCATCTTCGATGGTGAACTCGATGTCCTGCATGTCGCCGAAATGGCTCTCGAGAGCGGCGCAGTGCTCCGAGATTGCTTCGAAGGCTTCTGGCAGGGAGGCTTCGAGGCTCGACGCCTCCTTGCCTGGTGAGGCTGCATTGGCGGTGAGCGCGACAGGTGTGCGAATCCCTGCGACGACATCTTCTCCCTGGGCGTTGGGCAGGAACTCCCCGTAGAGCTGTTTGTCCCCACTCGATGGATTGCGGGTGAAGGCCACGCCCGAGCCGCTTCGAGGGCCCGTATTGCCAAAGACCATCGCCTGGACCGTGCATGCAGTGCTGGTTCCGTTGTCGATTCCCTGCATGCGTCGGTAGCGAACCGCGCGCGGGTTGTCCCAAGACGTGAAGACGGCGCCGATGGCATCCCAAAGCTGAGTCTTGACGTCTTGCGGGAAAGGTGCGCCCGATGCCTCTTCGATGACAGTCAGATACGATGCGATGAGCTCCTCGAGCGCGGTCACTGGGAGCTCGGAGTCGAGCATGCGCGGTTCGCCGAGGTCGGTCTTGAGGTCGCCTAACAGATACTGGAAGCGATCCCCCCCGATGCCCCGCACCACGGTCCCGTACATGTGGAGCAAGCGGCGATAGGAATCGAGGGCAAAGCGCTCGTCCCCATGCTGTGCTGCAAGTCCAGCGATTGAGCGTTCGCTGAGTCCGACGTTGAGGAGCGTATCCATCATTCCGGGCATCGAGATTGGGGCACCCGAACGGATTGCAAGCAGCAATGGATTGTCGGCGTTGCCGAATCGCTTCCCGAGCCTCGACTCCAGGGCACCCAGGGCCTGCTCGACGGCAGCGTCGAGACCGTCCGGCCATGCGCGGCTTTTTCGATACCGTTCACCAACCTCAGTCGTGATCGTGAATCCCGGAGGCACCGGGATTCCGAGCGCGGTCATCTCGTTGAGGCCGGCCGCCTTTGTCCCCAGGAGCTGCAGGCGGACGTCCGAGTCCAGCGCGGCGTCAAGCGGATACAGAAGGGTCACGGCGCTGCAACTTTGTCCCGAGCTGGTGGAAGTGCGCAATGCCATTGACGGTGTCGGCGATTTCTCCCAGCAATCGCAGCCGATTTTCCCGGACGCGGGGATCGTCGACCATCACGAACACTTCCTCGAAGTAGCGATCGATCGGCGTTCCGAGCTCTTTCGCGACGAGCTTCAAGGCATCGGCGTAGCGGCGCTCGCCGGTTGCTTCGCGGATTTGGTCGCGCACGGTGACGAACCGTTCGGCCAGCGTAGTCTCCGCTCCCGCTTCGAGAAGAGCCGGGTCGATGGTGCCCCGAGCGCTCTCCTTCGTGATGTTGAACGCGCGTTTGAAGGCGACGGCGAGGGCCTCGAACTCGGGCGCGGCCCCGAGCTCGGCGACGGCTTCGATTCGGCTCCGTAGGTCGCGGAGCGAGGTGCCGTCCCAGGCTCCTAGGCAGGCGTCGACCACGTCACCACCGTGTGCGTCCTTGAGCATTGCCCGAATGCGGCCACGGAAGAAGCCATCGAGTGAAGCGCGAACTTCCTCGGCGGGGGCGAGCTCGGCATCGCCGGCGTACGCGCGGCACGCTTGGTCGATGAGCTGTCGAAGATCTACGTCGATCGGCCCTTCGAGCGCGATGCGAATGATGCCGAGTGCCGCGCGGCGAAGCGCAAATGGGTCCGCCGACCCGGTCGGAACCAAGCCAATGCCGAAGCAGCCGACCAAGGTGTCGATGCGATCGGCCACCGCAACGACAGCGCCAACGACCTGGTTGGGCACGACGTCGTCCGCGCCCTGCGGTCGGTAGTGGTCACGAATCGCATCTGCGATCGCTGAGTCGGTGCCTTCGCGCAGCGCGTACCAGCGGCCCATTTCGCCCTGGAGCTCGGGAAACTCGAAGACGATGAGCGTCTCGAGGTCGGCCTTGCACAAGCGTGCGGCCTCCACGCAGGCGTCGGCGTCCGCGCCCGATCGCTCCGCGAGGGCGCGCGCATTCGCTTGCAGCCGCCGGACCTTCGCGCCCATCGTCCCGAGCTTCGATTGGAACACCACGGAATCGAGCTTCTGGAGTCGGTCGGCCAGCGGGGCCTTGCGATCTTCTTCGACGAAAAAGCGCGCATCGGCCAGGCGTGCGCGAAGAACCCGGTCGTTGCCTTTCGAGATGGTTTCCGGATCCTGAGCGGTGTTGACCACATTGAGATACGAGGGAAGCAGCGCGCCGCCCTCCGATGCGCGCACCGCGAAATATCGCTGGTGGTCACGCATCACCGAGACGACGACCCTGTCCGGGAGCTCGAGAAACGATTCGTCAAAGCCTCCAGGCACGGTGAACGGCTCTTCGACGAGCGATACGCACTCGTCCGCCAGAAACGCGTCCGGCTCGAGGACTCCGTCCAGTGACTTCGCCGCAGCCAAGAGGCCTCCCATCATGCGGTCCTTGCGGCGCTCGAGGTCGACGATGACGTGCGCTTGTTCGAGGGCCCTCTCGTAGTTGCGGGCCTCGTCGAGATCGAAGCTCTCGGGCGCAAGGAAGCGATGGCCGCGGGTCGCACGACCTGCCTGCACGCCCGCGAATTCGAACCCGATTACCTCGCTGTCGAGCAAGGACACGACCCAGTGGATCGGGCGGCCGAATGCAATCTCGCCGGGCCCCCAGCGCATCGACTTTGGGAAGGTGATGCGCTGACAAAGCTGCGGGAGGATTTCCGCGAGGACGGCGGCGGTTGCCTTGCCAGCCTCGTGCACTTGGACGCTGACGTAGTCACCTTTGTCGGTTGACTGCTTGCGGAGCTCTTCCACAGCCACACCGTGCTTCTTGGCGAATCCGCTTGCGGCCTTCTTGGGGGAGCCGTCCGCATCGAATGCAGCGCTCCACGGCGGGCCCATGACGGTCTCGTCACGATCGGGCTGACTGGCCGCGAGCCCTCGCACTCGCAGCGCAAGCCGCCGCGGCGTCCCCATCGCGTGCACCTCGAGCGAGTCGGTCCCGAGCCGGGCCTGGCCAACCAGCTCGACGGCGCTCGCCTTCATCGAGCGCAGCGCGTGCGTCACGAACGACGCCGGTAGCTCCTCGGTCCCGATTTCCAGTAAAAACTCGGATGACATGGAGAGGCGTTGCTACCAGACCGGATCCACGGACGCAACGGGGCAAGGCCCCAAGACCCGCTATTGAGCCGCCGCGGCCGTGTCGAGGAGCGGGAAGCCGAGGGCCTCGCGTTGGGCGTACCAGGACTCAGCGACCGCCCGAGCGATGAGCCTCACCCGACCGATGTAGCGCTGCCGTTCGGTTACGCTGATCGCGCCCCGGGCATCGAGAACGTTGAAGTAGTGGCTGCATTTGATGACCGCGTCGTAGGCGGGCAGCGCAAGCCTTTCGAGGGGCTCGCGGTCGAACTGCAGGGCGCCGCCCTTCCCCTTCTTGTCGCTGAGGCCGAGCAAGATGGCGACCTGCTTCTCGTACTCCTCGAAGAGGTTCTTCTGAAGGTCGACGTCCGCCTGCTCGAAGTTGTAGGTGCTCCACTCCCATTCGGCGCGCTTGTAGAGGTCACCGTACCGGATGCCGGGGGCCCACTGCAGCTCGTACACGTCGTCGACGTCTTGCAGGTACATCGCGATCCGTTCGAGGCCGTAGGTCAGCTCGCCGCTGACCGGCTTGCAGTCGATGCCGCCACATTGCTGAAAGTAGGTGAACTGGCTGATCTCGAGGCCGTCGAGCCAGACTTGCCAGCCGAGACCCCATGCGCCCAAGGTAGGGGACTCCCAGTCGTCCTCGATGAAGCGGATGTCGTGGCGGCTCGGGTCGGTGCCAAGGGCCCGCAGCGACTCGAGGTAGAGGTCCTGGATGTCGAGAGGCGATGGTTTGAGGATGACCTGATACTGGTGGAACTGCTGCAGCCGGTTCGGGTTTTCACCGTAGCGTCCGTCCGTTGGGCGACGACTCGGCTCGACGTACGCGACGTTCCAGGGCTCCGGGCCGATGGCCCTCAAGAACGTGTGCGGGTTGAAGGTGCCCGCGCCGACCTCAGAGTTGTACGGCTGCACGATCAGGCAACCGCGCTCAGCCCAGAAGCGTTCGAGGGCGAGAATGAGCTCTTGGAACGTCATGCCTCGCCGTCCTCGTCGTCTTCGTCGTCTTCGTCCTCTTCGAGCTCGTCGTCTTCATCCTCTGCGCTCGCCTCCGCCGCGGCCGCAGCGATGGCGGCTTCTTCCTCTGCGAGAAGCTCCTGTTCCGCCTGCTCCATCGCTTCGGCGGCGGCGAGCTCTGCGGCCGCGACGTCGATCGACTCCCCGGTCTTCTGCTCGAACAGGGCTTTGTGCTCATCGGTGAGGTCGCTGAACTCTTGAAGCGTGGGGAGGTCTTTCAGGCCACTCAGGCCAAAGAACTCCAAGAACCCCGGCGTCGTTCCGTATACCAAGGGCCTGCCGGGCTCATCTTTCCGGCCGAGAATCTTCACCAGCCCGCGGTCGGTCAGCATTTTGAGCGACGAGCCGGAGTCTACGCCGCGCACGTCATCGACCTCGGGCCGGGTGAGTGGTTGGCGGTACGCGACGATAGCGAGCGTTTCGAGCTGGGCGCGCGTCAGGCGAATGGGTTTTGGCGCTACCAGGGTCTTGACGAAATCGGCACTCTCGCGGGCAGAACGGAACTGGTACCCGCCCGCGACGTAGTAGAGGTGAACGCCTCGGTGCTGATAATCGGCGACGAGCTCGTCGAGCAGAGGCTGCACCTCTGCGATGGTCGCCCGCGCTGCCCGGGCGAGCTTCTTTGGCGTCACGGGGCGGCTCGACACGAAGATCAGGCTTTCGAGGACGTTCTTGAGCGTCTCGCCGCTTGGCGCAATCCGCGCCCCCGCCCCGTTCTCCGAGGCCCCGTTTTCGCTTTGCACTTCTGTTTGGGTCATTGCTCTTGCTCGTCGTTGTATGCGTACGCGCCGAAGGTGCCGGCCGGCACCACCACCGATTCTCTTCGTTCTTCGCCAGGCGCGATCGCATCACTGAGGTCGATCTCGGTGTCGACCACATCGCCCGTCGGCCGTTGCACGTCCGCGGGCACGACTGGCTCCCCCGCCGCGTCGAGCAGCGTGTACTCGAGGTAGATGGGCTCCTCGTGGTCGGTCTGATAGATGCTCGCCAAGCGCATCTTCGCCATCTCGAGCAGCGCGAGGAACGTGACCACCAGATCGTACGAGGTGCTCACGTCTTCGAAGAGCTCGTCGAAGCGGCAGCGGCGGCGCTCGCGAAGCAATTCGACCAGATCGCCGATGCGCTCTTGAATCGACATCCTTTCCGCGTCGACTTCGAGCGAGACGGTCGCGTTGATCCGCTCTGCAATCTTCTTGAGCGCGTCGAGCAGCTTGAAGACGCTCACCTGCGCCAACGGCGCGGGCCCCTCGGCAGCCGGCGGAGGGGTGCCCCGGGCGAACACGTCGCGCCCCGCGATCGCACGAACGCCCAGATCTGCGGCGACCGTTTTGTACTTCTGGTACTCGAGCAGACGCCGAATCAGCTCCGCGCGAGGGTCCAGCTCGTCGAGCTCGTCGTCGTCCTGATCCTCGGGCGGGCGCGGCAGAAGCATCTTGCTCTTGATGTGCGCCAGGGTCGCCGCCATCACCAGGTATTCCGAGGCGATGTCGAGGTTCATACTCTCCATCAAGCCGAGGTATTCCAGGTACTTATCGGTAATGAAGGAGATCGGCAGATCGAGAATGTCGAGTTCGTGCTTGCGGATCAGATGCAGGAGCAGGTCCAGCGGCCCCTCGAAGTTGGGCAGCTCGATCCGGAAGTTGGGGTCCAGAGCTTCGGGTGCCTCTGGGGCCTCGGGCACCGGCATGGGGCTGGGCTCGCTCATCGCAGTGGAACCATGCGCTCGTACGCTCCCCAGTGTCAATCGCTACGGGCTTCGCTGAGAGCTTCGATCACCGCATCGACGTGCCCTTTCACCTTCACCTTCGGGAAGTGCTTGATCACTTTTCCGTCGGGTCCGATCAGCACGGTGGAGCGAATGATCCCCATCGACTTCTTGCCGTATAGGTTCTTCTCACCCCAGGCGTCGTACTTCTCGAGCATCGTTCCGTCGGGGTCGCTGAGCAGCGGGAACTTCAGCTTGTATTTGTCAGCGAACTTACAATGCGACTCGATCGAATCTTTG
>CALLDH010000165.1 GCA_937998345.1 uncultured bacterium
AACAGGATGATCAAGAGGAGCAAAATCTGCTGGGGTGCTTCTAGGTGCATGGGTTCAATACTTCAGCAGGGTCGCGTCGTCGGTATCGAGGGTCTTCTTGATGCGGTAATACGCGATGAGAATCGCCAGCCCGACAGCCGCCTCCGCAGCCGCGACAGCGATGACGAAGAAGGCAAACACCTGCCCGTCGTGATTCGCCGGGTACGCTCGATTGAACGCCAGCAAGACCACGTTGACCGAATTGAGCATCAGCTCGATCGACATGAGCTGGATCAGCATGTTGCGTCGGGCCAGGAAACCCGCGGCGCCGATGCCAAACAGAACCGAGGCAAGTGCCAAGTATGTTCCGATGCCCATCGCGTCCTACTCCGTGCGGCTCCGAGCGACGGTAATCGCACCGATGATGGCGATCAGAAGCGTGATCGAGACCACCTCGAAGGGCACCAGCGCTTGCTTGTAAATGGCCATCCCAAGGCCCTCGACGGTCCCGAATTCGTCGGAGACCCCTGCCCATGGCGCATCGACGTAGGCAACCGAGGTCGCGACCGCCAGGACGACGGCAATCGTCAACGCGATGCTCAGGGTTCGCGAGGCCACGCGCCCTTCGATCGGGCCCACCTCCGCGGCAGGGCCGATCAGCATGATGACGAACACGAACAGCACGACGATCGCGCCCGCGTACACCAAGAGCTGCAGCGCGGCCAAGAGGTGAGCGCTGAGGGTGAGAAACATGCCGGCAAGCGAAATGATGTGAACGAGCAGCCCGATCGCGGCGCGAAGCGGGCGCCGGGACGAAATCGTCATCAGAGCGCCCGCCATGGCGAAGATCGCGGTCACTACGAAAAGAGTTGCCCCGAGACCGGTCATGCGACCCCCTCTACCATGCTCCGAACGCTATCGTCGTGCCGGACGCCGTCGGGAAGGCCGTGGATAGCCGCGTCCATGAACTCCTCGCGGAACTTCTGCACCATCCCGAGCATCGGCATCGCTGTGCCATCCGCGAAGGCGCAGATTGTGTTGCCCATCATGTTGTTCGAGATGTTGACCAACAGGTCGACGTCGTCGGGCTTGCCCCGCCCGTTGCAGAGGTTGTCGAGTACATCGACCAACCAGCCGGTTCCCTCGCGGCACGGGGTGCACTGCCCGCACGACTCGTGCTTGTAGAAGCGCATCAAGTTGCGGCAGGCCTCGACCATGTTGACTGTGTCGTCCATCACGATGGCGCAGCAGGTTCCGAGCATGGTGCCGAGCGCACGATAGGTGTCGACCCCCATGGGCACGTCGATTTCGCTTTGTCCGTGCCACTTGTGCAGCGGGTGATCTTCGTTCGGCGCGTCGACTTTGCGTCGTGGATCGAGCACCGGTGTGGACGAGCCACCCGGAATCACCGCCTTGAGCGGGCGATCGCCGAGCATCCCGCCCGCGTAGTCGTCGATCAGCTCACGCATGGTGATTCCGACGGGAGCTTCGAACAGGCCTGGGTTCTTGACGTGACCGCTGACGCCGTAAATGCGCACGCCACCGTCGCCTGGAAGCTGGCCGAGCGCCGACCAGGCGTCGCCGCCCATCTGCACGATGTCAGGAACGGACGCGATCGTTTCGACGTTGTTGACGATGGTCGGCATGCCGAACGCACCCTTGACTGCGGGAAACGGCGGCTTGAGTCGGGGCTCGCCACGGCGCCCTTCGAGCGAGTTCAGCAGCGCCGTCTCCTCGCCGCAGATGTACGCTCCGGCGCCAGAGTGAACATAGACCTCGATGGCGTGATCAATGCCGAAGGGACGCTCGCCGAGGTAACCCGCCTGCCGCGCATCCGCGATCGCCTGCTCGAGCCGGGCCACAGAGAACGCGAGCTCGCCCCGCACGTAGATGTAGGCGACGTGCGCATCGATCGCGAAACACGAGATGATCGCCCCCTCGACGAGCCGATGCGGGTCGAGATCCATGATGCTGCGATCTTTGAAGGTGCCGGGTTCGCTCTCGTCGGCGTTGATGACGAGGTAGATCTGCTCGCCGTCCTGCCGATTGAGGAAGCCCCACTTCACGCCAGCGGGGAAACCCGCGCCGCCGCGACCACGGATGTTGGCCTTCTTAACCTCCTCCCGGAGCTCCTCGGGCTTTCGGGTGGTCAGAGCCTGCCTGGCCACCTCATATGCGCCGGCGCGCTCCGCATTCGCGAGCTTCCAGCTCTCTTCGATGCCGTAGCGCGAGGTCAGCAATGGCTCTAGCGACCGGCTCATGAACCCTCGCCCTTCTCGTCGTTCGCAGGTGGTGGCTGTGAAGCCAGCCGGACGGCCTCCCGACTGGGCGGAGGCGGCGCCGAGGTCACCGAACCGCCGCGGCTGCCGTGCGGCGCGCCGAAGGTCGCACAGGTGGAAAATTCCGCGGCCGCGTCCTCTCCGCCCTGAGCTGCATGGGCGTCAATGATGCGGTCGAGCTGCGCTACGTTGAGGTTCTCGTAGTAGTAGTCGTTGATCTGGACCATGGGAGCCTGCCCACAGGCCGCGAGGCACTCGGCCTTTAAGAGGGTGAACTTCCCATCCGGGCTGGTGTGGCCGGCGGTGCAGCCAAGCTTCTTCTCGAGATGGTCCTGAATCGCCTTTCCCCCCCGAAGATCGCACGAAAGGGTCCGGCAGACCCAAACGACGTTCTCACCGACCGGCTCGTCGAAGAACATCGTATAGAAGGTCACGACCCCTTTGACGATCGCGGTCGAGAGCTCAAGACGCTCCGCGACGTACTCGACGACTTCGGGGCTAATCCACCCGTTCTGTCGCTGACACAGCCACAGAACTGGCAAGAGCGCCGCTCGACGCTCGGGATAGCGGGTCAAAATGTCGTCGACCTGTTGTTCGCGTTCCGGCGTAAGCGCAAATGCCATGGCAGGGCGAGCGGACGCTAGGCCCGCCGGGCCCGCCTGTCAAGGTCGGCAAAACAGTGGTAACTCCGGCGCCTGATGACGGAAGACGCGCCACAACCGCCCGCACGAAACGTCGGGCTCTGGGTCGGCCTAGGATGCCTTGGCGTCCTGGTGCTCTCCTGCTGTCTCTTGACCTTTTGGGCCCAGTCGTACGGTTGGCGCCTCGTCCTGGGGCAAGGCGATGAGACCAAGATCTGGGCCTCACGCGTGCTCCTCGTCGGTGCGCTCGGCGGCACGCGCAAGACCTGCAACGACGGGGTAATCAGCGAGGACACCCTCCCCTGGTTCCATCCCGACATGGCATCGCAGGCCCGAAACCTCGCATGCTCACTCGATGAGGCGACCCTCCAGTCGCTGAGCTCACCGGAGCAGGCGTCCGCGACGCCACTCAGCCAAACCGACCGCGCCGACCTTGCGACGCGATTCGGCATGGACGCGACCCTGTGCTTCCAACATGAGACAGCCGGGATGAGCGCGGTCGGATGCTTTGATGCTGAAGGCGGCCCGGGCGCGATTCCGTATCAGATCATCGATCTCACTCTGGATCAGCAGTGACTTCGAGCGGCGTGCGGCGGTACGCCACGGTCAACCCCGCGCTCCCCGAGTAGTCCCTTGGCCGCAGCTGCAAGAGCACGCACGGCTCCGACCCGTCGTCGGTCATGCAGTTGGTGAGCCCGGCAAATGTGCGCGGCTGACGGAGCCCGTACCACTTCACTCCGGCGGGCACTTGGCGCTCGCGCGGATGACGAAAGCTGGATACCGAACCGTCCTCTTCGAGGAAGACGATCTCCCCCTGGAGGACGTTCGGGTTCTCCGAGAAGGTATAATCCAGCATCCGCCAAAAGAGCGCCTCACCGTGCTCGAGCCGTTTGTCGGTGATCTCGACTCGCTCAGCCCGCATCCTGGCGATGAGCGGCTTCAAGTTGGCCGGAAGCGATTCCTCATCGCTGTTCTTCACGGCCTCGGCGAGCAGGCGCTGTCGCTCGACATCAGAGCGCAGCTCGAGCAGGTTCAGCGCCCGCACGCGCAGATCGGCAAAGTTCTCGAGGTGGGGCTGCGCGGCCCGGACTGCCTCGGCCTTTCCCGTGCAACTCGCCGAGAGCATCAGGAGTCCGAGCAGGCAGGCACTTGGAAGGCCCCGTCCGTAGCGGCGACGCATGTCGGTTACAGTAGTCGACGATGCACCCAACCCCAACTAAAGTTGGCCCGATGGCGCTCATCGAGTTTCGTGGGGTCAAGAAGGCGTTCGGGCCGAAGGTCGTGTATCGGGACCTGAACCTCGATATCAACGAGCGCGAGGTGCTGACGATCATCGGTGGCTCCGGTCAAGGCAAGAGCGTCATGCTCAAGATGCTCATCGGTCTGCTCGACATCGACGGTGGAAACATCTCCTTCGATGGCCAAGAGATCTCGGGAATGACCGAGGCGCAGTACGCCCCGGTTCGCAGGCGGGTAGCCATGCTGTTCCAAGCCGGCGCGCTCTTCGACTCGCTCAACACCAAGGAGAACGTCGCATACGGCCTGCGCGAGCAACTCGCCATGAGCGAGTTGGAGATCTCGGAGCGCGTACGCGAGTCGCTGACGTACGTCGGGCTGCCAGGCACAGAGGAGACTGCGCCCGCCGACTTGTCCGCTGGCATGAAGAAGCGAGTCTCGCTCGCGAGGGCCCTTGCGATCCGCCCCGAAGTCCTGCTCTACGACGAGCCGACGACCGGGCTCGACCCGATCAACGTCACCCGCATCGCCGATCTGATCCGGTATCTGAACGAGACCCTTGACGTGACCTCGGTGGTGGTGACGCACGACATGGACACGGCCCTGGCGATCAGCGACCGCATCGCCATGATCCATGAGGGATTCGTGATCTTCTCCGGAACACCCGACGAGCTCCGGACCTCCGACAACCCTCAGGTCCGCGACTTCATCGAAGGCAACGCTCCGGTCGACGAGGACACCGAAACTCTGCTAAGGAGTGCAGGGTAAGTGGCTGGGTTGGGCAGCAAATGAAGACGACCGCCGGTACTCGCCTTCGCGTTGGCATTTTCGTATTGGTCTCGCTGGTGATCGGCGCGAGCATTGCCTTTGCGATCGGCGCGCAGGAAAACGTGTTCTCGTCGAAGACGACCTACTACGCCGTTTTCACCGACGTCGGCGGCCTGCAGAAGGGCAACACCGTCCGCGTGGCAGGTGTGAACGTCGGCTCGGTCACCGAGGTCATCATCGGCGAGGCCGGGAGCATCGAGGTCTACTTTCGTGTCATCGACGATGCGACCCATTTGATCCGAGGTGAGCTCGGTCTGGACGCCCAAACCGCAGATCCGAAGCCGAGCTTTGCCGCGATCGGAAGCAAGGGCCTCCTCGGCGACCGCATCATCGAAATCGCAGTAGGCTCGGATGAATATCCTCCGTGGGATCCCGACGAGCCGATTCCAGTCTCGGTTGGCGGCGGAATCATGGCGCTCGCTGAGCGCACCCTGCTCGAGGCCGAAGGGACGGCGCACAACCTCCGGCTCGCCACCGACCCCTTCGCCGACCAGGAGTTCTCGAACGACCTCAAAGAGACGGCACGCAATCTTGCAAAGGCCAGCGGCACAATCGCGAGCGGAGACGGGACGATCGGACGCTTGATGAACGATGCCGAGCTAGGGCGCGACGTGAAGGGCGCGGTGAAAGAGCTACGGGCGGCTGGAAAGCAAGTCGCAGCGCTCGGCAAGAACCTCAACAAGATCACCGAAGACATCCAAACGAACGAGGGCACGGCTCACGCCCTGCTCTATGGGACCGAGGGCACCGATGCGATTCGGAACATCCG
>CALLDH010000166.1 GCA_937998345.1 uncultured bacterium
GCAGCCGATCACCGACGATCACGCACAGTTGGAAGCCCTGCAGGACTTGGCCAACCTGATGTTCTGATGGATTGGGACCAGCGAGCATTTGCTTGGCTCTACCGTTCGTTCCGGCGAGTGAGCGGCAGGGGAGGCCGGGTCGATGAGGCTGAGTCCCCGCTCGAATCGCTGACGCCTCGCTTTGAAACGCTGAGTAATCTCCTCACCGGGACCAAATGGGAGGTGGTTGCTGGAAGCGGTGCGGGCGGCGTCGCGCCCGGGCGGCTGACTTTGCCTCAGAATCTCGGTTGGCTATCGGATCCGGACGACCAGGCTTCCTTCTATCTCTATCGCGTGGTGGCTGGCGTCACGGCCGCGGAGCTCGGGTTCGTGGCCGCGCCTGAATGGTCGGGTCGCCGCCGAGCGCTCGCGATGCTGATCGGCATGCCGACTATCGAAGAGGCCATCACCGAACGGTACGCTGGCGCGGAGTCTCTCGTCCGCCGGTGTGCAGCGGTTGCGAGCGACCTGTTTCCGTTCGATGAGCGCACCGCTGATGCTAGATGCTTCTCGATGGCCTGTAGGGAGATCCTCGCTCGAGGCGTCAATGTCGGCGACGACTCTGGTGCGTCGGTCGTGGCCCGCGAGCTCGTGGATGCAGCAACTCCAAGCCAAACACCGCAGCGTCTGGTGGAGTCGTCGGCGGATTTCGAGGGAGCGCTCGCCAAATTGTCGAGACGTAGAGCCAACGAAGAATACAAGTCGCCGTGGGGACTGCTCATGCCTCCACCGACTTCCTGGAACGCGGCCCTCGAGCCACCCGACGACCCACGAAGCTCGCTGCCGAGTGGGACCGAGCGAAAAATGCGCCGGCGGCCCACCGACGTCGAGTATGTTGACCTCGAGTCACAAAAGGAGCGCGACAACCCCCTCGTTCACTCGTTCGAGAAGGTCCATACGGCGACCGAGTATGAAAGCGGTAGGAAGCAACTCGACGGCTCCGATCGGCTTGCCGAGCAAGAAGAGGCTCTGGACGAGCTCGAGCTCACCAAGCTCACGCGGACGTCGGAGACCGCTCAGTCGGTCTATCGCGCCGATCTGCAAGCGGGGCTCCACACGGCCGACCTCGCCGAGGAACCGGAGTCGACGCGTGCCCATCGCTACCCGGAGTGGAACTTCAAGCGGCGCGAATACCGCACGGACTGGTGCACCGTCAACGAGCACCTTTCCCCGCCGAGCAGCCCGGCGTCGACCGTGACGGCGGCCAGCCGGCGGCTTCACGGCGAGGTGCTTCGCCTCCAAGCCGAGCTCAAGCGATTGGAGCTCGAACGGCGCTGGCGCAACCGTCAGCTCGATGGAACGGAAATCGACATCGATGCGCTCGTCGACCGGCAGGCGACCCTGATGGCGCGAAGGCATCCGGACCCTCGTATCTACGTCCGAAGGAAGGTTCACGACTCCGAGCTCGCGATGCTCATCTTGGTCGATGCGAGCTTGTCGAGCGATTCCTGGGTGTCCAACAGGCGAATCTTCGACGTCGTCCGTGACTCGGCTCAAGTCCTGGTCGAGTCGTTCGAACCAACGTCGGCGAAGGTTTGCCTTGGCGCTTTCTACAGCAACACCCGGCGCGATTGCCGGTTCCTGCTCGCGAAAGGCTTTGACGATTCCTCCCAGACGGGGCTGCGGCGCCTTCATGCGGTTTCACCCTCGGGTTACACGCGCATCGGCCCCGCCATTCGTCATGCGCTCGAGCTGCTCGAGGAAAGCGGCGCTCGGCGTCGCCTCGTCCTCCTTCTCACCGACGCCAAGCCCACCGACTACGACCACTACGAAGGACGCTACGGTATCGAAGATGTGCGCCAAGCCCTTCGGGAGGCCTCGGAGCAGGGCACCCACTGCCTCGCCTTGGCAGTGCGCGATAAGGGTGAGGCGCATCTCACCCAGATGTTTGGGACGCACGGATGGATGCTACTTCCGGACGTCCATTCGCTCCCTAGCCACTTTGTCTCGGTGGCGACGAATTTTCTCAAGAGTTGACGAGGTATGCGATGAGGCTCTTCACCGACACCATCGAGCTTTCGACGACGCGCGAGCGTGAGCTCGTCGACATCACTCTCCAGGCGCAGCGGCTCGTCCGTCGATCGGGCACGCTAGAGGGGCTTTGCACGCTGTATGCCCACGGCGCGACCGCCGCCCTGATGATTCAAGAAAACGACGATCCCAACATCGGCGAAGATGTGGTCGACTGCCTCGATAAGCTCGTCCCGAAAGGCGTGTGGCGCCACGACCGTATCGATGGCAATGGAGCCTCGCACATTCAGGCCGGCATCGTTGGACCCAGCGAGACGATCCCGATTCGAGAAGGCAAGCTCGACCTGTCGGTCTGGCAGAACGTCTTCTTCTGTGAGTTCGATGGCCCTCGGCGGCGGCGCACCGTGGTAGTCACGATCCTCGGAAATTGAACCCACAGCTCCAAGCTCGTCAGGCGATGGTGGACACGATCAGGTACACGGCGAGGATGGCGAGGACGAGCTGGAACCAGAACACAAAGCGCTCCTTCGAGATGCGACTTAACAAGTGCTTACCGAAGTACGTTCCGCCGATGACCGCGACCACCAACGCCGCGAGCACCGGCGCGTAAGGGACGTAGTCGAAGCTCAGCGCCAGGAACGCCGGGATCTTCAGCAAGTGGAGCCAGGTCTGGCACACCGCCTTCGTCGCGATGACCTGCTCGTTGTCGAAGTCGTCACGCAAAAAGAATGGGGCCAGAAACGGACCCGTCGCGCCGACGAAGATCGCCAGGAGGCCGGCCGCAAAGCCTAGGATGGTGTACGACCAGAGCGGGGGGTTCCGAAGCTTCGGCTTGTACCGGCGCCACAGCAGGAAGAGCAAGATGAACGCGCCGATCCACGCGCGGAACCAGGTCAGCTTCAGGTCGGACCAGATGTTGGCAGCGATGGCCACGCCGGCGATCGCCGGAACCATGAACGCGAAGAAGATCGGCCAGTGCACGTGCCGGCGGAAGGCCCAGGTTCGGGTCCAGTTGGAGGCGAGCTGCACGATGCCATGCAGCGGAACGACGACCGGGGCCGGAAGTAGGGCGGTCATCACGCCGAGCAGGGTGACGCCGCCGGCCATCCCTAGAATCCCCGAGATGGTGGCAGTGACGAAGCACGCGACAACCAGCACAACGACGGTGGTCATCTCGAACATGCGTGCAGGCTAGCATCCCATTCCGCTTGTGCTCCATCCACATCCTGGGTATTCGACTGAAAGCATGTCCCGGCGCGTCCTTGGTTTCCACTTCGACTACATCTCGCCGTACAGCTACCTGGCCTGGCATCGCCTCGGTGAATTCGCCCAGGAGCACGACCTGCACGTGGAGCCGAAACCAACTCTGTTGGCCGCCTTGCTCAATCACCTAGGCCACAAGGGCCCGGGAGAGATTCCTCCGAAGCGGATCTACATGTTCAAGGACTGCCTCCGAGGAGCGGCCGAGCTCGATGTGCCGTTCGTCCCGGTCTCCTCGCACCCCTTCAATCCGCTGGCCTCGCTTCGCGCCACCCTCCTCGAGATGGACGACGACACTCGGCATCGGCTCGTCACCAAGCTATTCAATGCGACCTGGGCCGAAAGCCGTGATGTGGGCGCGCCCGAAGTAGTCGCTGAGATTTGCGCGGACGCCGGCGTTCCGGACGCGCTCGCACGAATCAAGGACCCCGCGATCAAGAAACGCCTCCTGGACGCGAACCACGAAGCGATTGAGCGGGGCGTGTTTGGCGTGCCAACGATGGCTGTTGACGACGAGCTGTTCTGGGGCACCGACAGCTTTCCGCATCTCGCACGCTACCTAAGCGGCGACGATCCGGTTCGCCCAGAAGACGTCGAAGGCTGGCTCGCCGTCCGCGCGACCGCGAAGCGTTAGCAGCGGCGCTACTGACTCTTCCAGGCGACCATGCCGCCGCGCATCGATGCGATGCGTTTGAACCCGAGCTTTTCGAGCTCGAGCGCGACCCGGCCCGAGCGTCGACCCGAACGGCAGATCGTGATGACCGGCTCTTCTTTGTCCCAGGACTTCGACGCCTCGTCGACGGTTCCCATCGGAATCACCTCGACGCCGTCGATCTTGCCGTCGGATTCGGCTTCATCGACTTCACGAACGTCGACCATCCGGATGGCGCCCATGTTCTCATCGACCCAGCCGAGTGTGACCTCGGGAATTCCCTCCGGGGTGCGCTCGATCGCCGCCCAGCCGCGCTCCGGGAGCGGATCACCGGACATCGAAGAAGGAGGAACGATGCCGCAGTGCAGGTTGGCCGGCACCGCGATGTCGAGCTTCTTTGGGGCGGGCAAGTTGAGGTTTTCCATGATCGCGGCGAACTCGGCTTCGGTCTTCCCGTCGCCGACGCGCGGATTGAGACGCTTCTCCTCGCCTACCGTCGTGAACGTCATGCCCCGGTAGTCGTGCCCGGGCCAGATGATCGTGTCGTCCGGGAGTGTGAAAATCTTATCGTGGATCGATCGGTAGAGTCGCTGAGCGCTGCCCTGCTGGAAGTCGGTTCGCCCCGTGCCGCGAATGAAGAGCGCATCGCCAGTGAAGGCATGTTTGTGGTCCGCGGTGATGTAGGACACGCAGCCGTCCGTGTGCCCCGGGGTGGCGCGAACCTCGAGCTCGAGTGCTCCGAACTTCAGCCGGCTCCCATCTTCGACCAGCACGTCTGCGCCCTCGGCGCCCGCGGTCGCGCTAATGACCGCCTTGCTTCCCACGCGCTGACGCAGGAGTCCTGAACCTGTGATGTGATCGGCATGGGCGTGGGTGTCGATGGTGTACACGAGTTTCAGACCGAGCTCCTTGAGCAGCTTGAGGTCGCGCTCGAGTTGGTCGATGACAGGGTCGATCAATACCGCCTCGCCGGATGCCTCGTCGGCGATGAGGTAGGTGTACGTCCAGGTCTCGTGATCGAAGAGTTGCCGAAGTAGCATGGGTGGCCTCCTGATAGTCCCGTTGAGCACCGGTCAAACCGGTCTAAGTCGCTGAATTAACAGGACTCGATCGCTTTCGCAAACCCAGCCTGTAGAAAGGGCTGGCGGATTGCCACCGCTGCTGCTTTGAATGAGCCCCATGGAGTCTTTTACACCTATCGCCTCCACCATTGGAGGCGTCTTGATCGGCATCGCGGCTGCTGGCTTGCTGATGTTCCACGGCCGGATCGCCGGTATTAGCGGCATTGCCGGGGGAATCTTTCGGCGTGAGCCAGGCGACATGGCCTGGCGCGTGATGTTCCTCGTGGGCCTGCTGGCCGCAGGCGTCGGTTGGAGTTTCTTCTTTCCGCAGGACTATCTCGTCGAGATCGAGCGCTCGACCGGCGCGTTGATCGTTGCGGGCCTGACAGTCGGCATCGGTACCCAGCTCGGCAGCGGTTGCACCAGTGGTCACGGTGTGTGCGGCATCGGACGTTTGTCGAAGCGTTCCACCGTCGCGACGATTTCGTTCATGATCACCGCCGCGCTCACCGTGTTCGTCGTCAACGAAGTTCTCGGGGGGGCGATATGAAAGTCAAAGTCGGCGCGTTTCTCGGAGGCGTGGTGTTCGGTATCGGGCTCGCCATCGCTGGGATGACCCAACCCGCCAAGATCGTGGGCTTCTTCGACTTCTTTGGAAGCTGGGACCCAAGCCTCGCGTTCGTGATGGTCGGGGCGATCATCGTCTATACGCCGGTCTATCGCTGGGCGATTCGGACCTGGCAGCATCCGATCTGGGCGCCCGCGTTCTCCCTGCCGACGCGAGAGGACATCGACGGGCGACTCATCTTGGGCTCTGCGATCTTTGGCGTTGGCTGGGGCCTCGGTGGCTACTGTCCGGGCCCCGCGCTCACCTCGGTGGGTGCTGGCTCCTCAGAAGCGTTCACGTTTGGCGCGGCCATGCTGGTTGGCGTCGGCGCCTACCAGCTCTTCATGCGAATCCGAGAAGGCAGAACCGGGCGGCCGGCAGACGCGCAGGCTGCCGCCATGATCGACGGATGAGCAGGGGAGTTCCGGCGCTACCGATCGTCGGTTGGCTGCGAAACTACCAGCGTGCCGATCTAGGACCCGACCTCGTCGCCGGCCTCACTACCGCGGTGATGCTGGTGCCGCAGGCGATGGGTTATGCGCTCCTTGCCGGTCTTCCGCCGATTCACGGGCTCTACGCGGCCGTAGCGCCGCTGATCTTCTACGCCGTGCTCGGAACGTCGCGACACCTCGCGGTCGGTCCCGTGGCGATGGACTCGATCCTGGTTGCCGGAGCGGTTGGCGCCATCACCACGATCGGCACCGAGAACTACATCCTGGTGGCGGCTGCCCTCGGGATGATGGTTGGCGCCATTCAAGCCGGGCTCGGGTTCTTGCGTGCGGGCTTCCTCGTGAACTTCCTGTCGCGGCCCGTGGTGGCGGGGTTTACCGCGGCCGCGGCCCTCATCATTGCGGCCAGTCAGCTCGGGCACCTTCTTGGCGTCGACCTCCCACGCACCTACCACGTACACCGTGTCGTTTGGGGGGCGATTCAAAGCGTTTCGGATTGGTCTTGGCCGACGTTGACGATCGGCGCGCTTTCGATTGCGGCGCTCGTCGTGAGCAAGAAGCGCTTTCCTCGTGTTCCGGCGGCGTTGATCGTCGTGGTCGCCACGACGCTCGCGGTTTGGGCGCTTGGCCTCTCCAACCAGGGGGTCTCCATCGTCGGAGAGGTCCCGGCCGGCTTGCCCGGCTTCAGTCTGCCCTCGGTTGATCCCGAGGTCCTCACCCAGCTCATTCCCGCGGCGGCCACGATCGCGCTCGTCTCGTTCATGGAGGCGATCTCCGTCGGCCGGGTATTCGCCCAAGCCCATCGTTACGACATCCATCCCAACCGCGAGCTCATCGCGCTCGGGTTCGCCAACTTGGCCGGGGGCGCGACCGGCGGCTACCCGATCGCCGGCGGCTTCTCGCGCTCCGCGGTCAACGTGCGCGCTGGCGCGCGCACGCAACTAGCGGCTCTGGTCACTTGCGCGGTGGTCGTCATTACGCTTCTCGCGTTCACGCGCGCCTTCTACTACCTTCCCAAGGCGGCCTTGAGCGCGATCATCGTCGCGGCGGTCGCAGGTCTGATCGACATTCCAGGCGCCGCAGAGGTCTACCGAGTCAAACGCGCCGACTTCTACCTCCTCGTCCTCACCTTCCTTGCAACCCTCTCGCTCGGCATCCAATGGGGCATCCTCGTCGGCGTCGCCGCATCCGTCCTGCTCTTCCTGGTACGAACGACACGTCCATATTTCGCAGTTCTCGGCAGGATCCCGGAGTCCCAGACCTATCTGAACGTTGCGCGCCATCCACACGCCGAAACCATGCCAGGCATCATCCTCGTTCGCGTCGATGCCCAGTTCTACTTCGGCAACGTGAGCTTCCTCAAAGAGACCGTGCGCGCCCTGGTCCGCGACTCGGAAACGCCGGTCCGATACTTCGTCCTCGAGGCTGCCGGGGTCAACGACCTCGACTCCGCTGCCGCCGCGACCTTGGCCGAGCTCGACGCAGAGCTCGCAGCCCAGGGCGTCCGACTGGTGCTCACCCGAATCAAAGGCCCAGTCCGCGACGTCCTCCACCGCACCGGTCTATTGGAGAAGCTGGCCGCCGAAGGCCGGGTCTACCTCTCCACCCACCGCGCCATCGAAGTCCTCCGCTCCGGCATGTCCCTC
This sequence comes from uncultured bacterium, assembly GCA_937998345.1. Classification (GTDB taxonomy): domain Bacteria; phylum Myxococcota_A; class Polyangia; order Polyangiales; family Houyiibacteriaceae; genus SG8-38. Next base: position 7,686 of record CALLDH010000166.1, read on the forward strand.
CCAGACCTCTCCCCCGAACGAGACGACCCGCGAGAGCCCGCCGATCAAGTAGGCTGCGGCATGCTGAACACAGACTCCCCCGACCCCGGCAAAAACTTCTTCGAAACCGTAAAAAAACGAAAACTGTAAAAAGGGGACTGTCCCCTTTCTGGAAGGGTTAATTCTGGGAGGATGAGCGGTGTGAACGGCTACGAGGAATGGAGAGCGAAGGCAGAGGCTGAGACCGATGCGGTTGGTGCGGAGGCCTGGCGTCGTGACCCGCAGTCCTCGGTTTACGATGCTGCACTCCTGCGTGAGCACACCGAGGATCTCACGCGCGCGCGCGAGGCCCGCAATGCAGGGGCGCTCATCCCCGTGCTGCAGGAGGCTTTGTACCGTCACCTTGGCGAGTTGGCGGACCCAAGGCTCTATGCGCTGACACCGCTCGGAACGAAGCACGTCGTCGAAGAGTTCTATGCGGAGGCGCTCGCCTGCATCGAGTACTTGGCCGACCCCGATGAAACCGGCTTGGGGCTCGGGTTCACCTTGGCAGGCTTCAAGAGGGCCGCGCACATCTTCGGGCGTTCAGCGCTCATGCTCTCGGGGGGCGCGACGCTGGGTTTCTTTCACCTGGGCGTCGTCAAGGCTTTGTTCGAGCACGACCTTTTGCCCGATGTGCTTTCCGGCGCCTCGATGGGGGCACTAATCGCCTGCGGCACGGGCGTTCGCACCGACACGGAGATCAGGGCGCTCTTCGCCGATCCACGGGTCATTCGCACCGACGCCATCAAGCGCCTACCGTCCAAGCGCGCCGCAAGCGAGCGCGCCGTGTATGATCCGGCTCGTCTCGAAGAGGTTGTCGAGCACAACTGCGGTGACTACACGTTCCAAGAAGCCCACGAGCGCAGTGGCCGCACCGTGAGCATCAGTGTCTCACCGACTCGCGAGCGTCAGAAGCCGCGGGTGCTCTGCCACTACACGTCGCCCAACGTACTGATGAACAGTGCGGCGGTCGCTTCGGCGGCGATTCCAGGGGCGTTCCCTGGCGCAACGTTACGCCAACGATTGCCGTCCGGAAAGAGCGCCCCGTACATGGGAACGGAGACTTGGATCGATGGGTCGCTCAAGGGCGACCTGCCGATGCGCCGCCTGAGTCGCCTGCACAACGTGAACCACTTCATCGTCAGTCAGGTCAACCCCCATGTCGCGCCGGTACGCAAGGTCACCGGGAGGCGCGGCCTGGTTCCCTTCGTATCGAGGGCGGTCGTCTCGAGCTTCCGTACGCAGGTCGCCCATCAACTCGGGCTCGCCCGCAGTTACACACGAAAGACGCCCCTCTATGGAGCGATCGACCTCGCTTATTCTCTAGCAGAACAGCCTTACGGCGGTGACATCGACATTCACCCCCGCCTGAGGCCGCTCGCGCTCCTTCGCACCTTGTCGAACATCTCGCACAAGGAGTTGCTGCAGCACATCGCGGAAGGTGAACGCGCGACCTGGCCGCTCCTCGCGCGCGTTGGTGACCAAACGTGCGTGTCGCGAGCTTTGGATGCGGCGATACGACGGTTGTCGCTAGCCGATGCGCAGTGAGACGCCGAAGACGATTTGGTAGTCGTTCTTCTTTGGCACCGTCCCGTCGGAGCGCGGGAACGGGTCCTCGGTTCGGAGGTAGAGAAACGAGGTGTTGAGGTGGAGTAGGGTGGTCACCCGCACCGTGAAGTCCAAGCTCCCCACGTGGTTGGTGTTGCCGATCGTCGTGTAGACGAGGTTGGTCCGCCACTCCAACAGTAGTTGGATGTCGTCGGTGAAGTCGATGTCCGCGAACATCCGGAACATCATGTAGCCGTCGCTCTGCGGGTTCTCTACGGCGGCCGCAGGGTCGAGCAGTGACAGGTACTGGTAGCCCGCGGGCGCGAACTCGAGGTCCCAATTGACGACGTACGTCGTGATGAGGTGGAAGCCGACACCAGCGGCAGGCGTGGCACGCAACCGGATGTTCTGGAACTTGTCGTACAGGAGCTGACCGGTCAGCGCTTTCACGTAGATGATCGGGTGCACGAAGATGTCGACGTCGCCGCCAGCGAGATGACGATTGGCAACCTCCGCACGCGTCGCCTTGCCGAACGTTCCGTCATACGTGAGCGCGGCACGGGTTAGTGTGTCCTCCCGGACGAGCTGCCAGTACGCGTTGAATGTCAGGTTCTCGGTGTTGCCCGCGTGGCCGGTGAGGCCCAGCCGAAGAACCGTCGACCAATAGTTCCGCTCCCGACGCGTGTGCTCGATGATCGCCTGCAGCTCGACACGCGGTCGCGTCACCATTCCATCGACCGTCTGCACGACCACGAATTCTTCGTTGATCATCGCAGGCCCAACGAGGTCCGACCCATCGGTGAAGTTGTAGGTGTTCGCCCTGGGCGAGTGCAGCTCTTTCACCTTCTTCCAGTCGTATGTGATCAACTTGATCTCATCGCTGTTGAACTCCATCGAGCCGTCACGCATCCGCTCGATGTTGCCTCTCAGCCATTCCCCCGACGCCAACCGAACCCAGTCCTTCTCATCGCCGAACTCGATCGTGTAGGCCTGGATCAGCCCGGCTTCGTCCTCCCCAACGACCACCGTCGTCGTCGGAACCTCGTCTTTTCCAAGCTCGGCTCTGGGGACGTCCTGCGGTGCTGCGTCTGGAGGATGAGGGTCGTCCGCGGGAACAGGCTCTTCCACCTGCGCGAACGCCACAGGGCCTCCAGCAAGCCAAACGCCAGCAACCGCAAACACCGCCAGAGCCAGCAAACGCCGCCTCTTCCCGTCCGCCGAAATCCTCATGGGGCTGAGTTATAGGCGCGATTTCTGCCTTTGCACAACGAAATCCATAGCGCCCAGACTGCTGCTGGCAGTGGCAGTTTCAGCGACCGGCTAGGTGTCTACCGCGAGGTAGATCACGTCTTCGCCGATATCGACGTCCTCGTTGGGCAGGACGGCGTAGCACCTGCGGCTCACTCGGATCTCCGTGACTCGGTCGCGGCCGACGAGGGTGCCGGGTTCCAGCTCTTGGAAGCCAGTCCACGGGGCGCCGAAGCCGAACTCGTCGCTTGGTTTCGTGATCGTTTCGACGACGTGCACGGTGCGCACTTCGGTGCCGTTGGTTTCGCCGCCGTCGTCGATGGCGCCGGTTACCCGCAAGAAGTTCATCGCGATGCCGTACGCCGTCTCGGAGATCTCCGGGTCGTCGTGTGAGCCGCACTCGACGGACAGGGCGGGCACACCCGCGAGCTTGAGGAAGCCGATGATCACCTTGTCCGCGAGGCCGTACCAGGATTGAACCAGGAACGAGATGCCGACCTGTTTGGCGATATCGTCGATCGACGCTTCCCCGTTGCTGACACCGAACGGCGGGGTCGGGGTTCCGGCAGAGTGGAGGTCGAGGAACACGTCGAGCTCTCCGAGGACTTCCTTGAGCTCGAGAACGCGATGGTGCTCGTATCCCCAAGCCTCCTGCCGAAGCGTCTCCGTGAACTCGAAGTCCCATAGGCGGTTGAGGTCGTCACCTCCACGCGTGTGGCGGCGGCCCTGGAAGTTCGCTTCAGGGTTCGCGTGGACCAAGAATACGGTGCCTTTTGCAGGCTCGAGCGACCCGTCCTCGAAGGCGCTAGCGATCCGTTGAATCGCATCGGCCCCGCACGGTTCGTCCCCGTGCATCGATCCGCACACGCCGACGTAGGGCTTCGGCCAATCCGCCGAGGCCGACACCCGCAACACACCTGGTTTTAGCTCTTCGATGTACAAGGCCGACTCTTCGTTTCTCGATCCAAAACCTGCCGGGTTTGCTCGAACCAATGGTCCGCCTCGGCGGCGCTCTTGCCCACGGCGGTGATGCCGAGTTTTCCGAACTCGCTGAGCGTGCCCGTGAAATGAAAGAGCACGCCCGATTCGGACCAGGCTTGATAGTGCAATCCATCGACCGCTGCAATGTCCAGCAGGTCCTCGACGAGGAGGCCACGATAACTGTCGGAGCGCATGGTGTCGGTCGCGACGTAGAACTGTGGTTCGTCGCGTGGCGTGAGGTAGAGCCCGGTGTCCGGGTCGTATCGGCCGTCGGTCAGCATGCGAACCAGCATCATCGGATGCGTCGTACCGCCTAACCGCAGGTTGGTTTCGATCGCGTAGTGCTTGCACGAGCCGTCATCCGCCTGCGTGCAGATGAAGTCGACTGCGAGCCGACCGATGACGCCCGCCTCGTGCAGAACTTGGCCCACCCGAAGGGCATCTCGTTGGATGTCCATTCGGTAGGCCGCGTCGGCCGGGAATCTGCAGCCGGCGTAGATCTGCCCGTCGACGCCTTCGACGAGTTGGTCGTGCGTGGAAATCGCGTCCAAACTGCCCGTCGGTGAGATGCGAAGCTGGCAGCTCGGAGCTCGCTTGTTTGCGGCTTCGAGGAACGCTTCGACGATGCCGCCTTCCCGCTCGAGCTTCTCCTTGAACGTTTCCCAGGTCTGACGCGGGTCCACGAAGCGCATCCGGGAGAGCGCATCGGCCAAGGCCTGCTCCCTTGTTTCTCGGCTCGCATCGCCTTTCGGTGAGACCGCGTCCAGCGCTTTGAGGTCGAGAATGGCGTTGCCCTGCCCGCTGAAACCGGTGTTATGCTTGACGACCACGCGCTCGAGGTCTTCGTTCTCTTCCCAGAGGCCGTCGACCGCATGCACCAGGTCGGCTTCGCTCTTCAGATCTTCCGCTCCTGGGAGCAAGGCTACGCCGGCCTTGCGAAAGGCCCAGCGCGAGCCGCTCTTGGTGCCCAGCCAGATCAGATCCGGGTCCGTGCCGTAGAGCGGAACGCCGAGTGCAACCGCCAGGCTCCGCTCGGCTGCAGTTACCGTGAAGCAGGTCATCAGGCCGCACTCCGGCCGAATCAACTGGCGAATGCGCTCGATGACCCGAGGCCGCTGCAGGATCTTTTGCGTAAGAGGCACGAGCGAGCTGTCATAGAGCGAAAGGACGGTCAGCCGGCGCCGCATGTGTTCGTTGGGAATACCGCTGATCAGCGAGAGCATGTAATCCACGGCTGCCGGATGGATCGGAGCGGAGGTCAGGTAGACCAGGCGCGCGCGCGGATGCCGAAGCAGGTTCAGGGCAAAGAGCATCCGCTCTTCGTAGTGAATGACCCCGTCGATGGAGACGGTGTCGATGCCGTCGAAAGAGAGCGACGGAACCACGACGATGTCCCGTGGCTCGGGTCCGTCACCATCGGCCAGCGCCCACCGGGGGGGCAGATGGGACTGCAGCTCCCGAAATGCCTTCATTTCGTCGCTGCCACTGCCCATGCTTTTTGTATAGCACGGCGGTGCTGGATTTACTTGCAGCGCC
>CALLDH010000167.1 GCA_937998345.1 uncultured bacterium
AGGGGCACCACGGCGGATGCCCTCTACGCGCTCATCGAGGGTAGCGTCCAGCTGATCCGCGCAAGGGACGAAGACGCCGTCGTGTTGTCCGAGGGCGACATCGTCGGGATTTCGTCTCTCCTCGATCACGCGAGCTATCAAGCGGACGTCACCGCGCGAACCAAGGTTCGCGCTTTGCGCATCAGCAGGCTGCTGCTCGACCGGCTCGTCGCCGAGCACCCTGCGATGGCCGACGTCTTGCTCGAAGTTCTTGGGCGCCGCCTGGTCGGAACCTTGGTACGGACCTCGCCGATGTTCTCGAGCTTCAACAATGGCGCCCGCTCGGAGGTCGCGAGCTTGTTCGAGGTTCGCCGGGCGAACCAGGGGACTGTGATCCTGGAGGCCGGGAAGCGAGCTGACGGCCTTTACATCCCGATGATCGGCGAGCTGGCCGCCATCCATGCGAACGGCGAGGAGGCGGGGAGCCTCAAGCTCGGCCGCGCGCTCGGCCAGAACTCGATGCTGACCCGAAGCCCATCGGACATGACGGTCAAAGCCATCTCTGATGTCCTGGTGCTGCGCTTGTCCGCTCGGCGCTTCCGCGAACTGGTTTCGACACATCCGGACATGGTCGCGCACCTCGAGGAGCTTGCTAAACGACCGAGCAAGCCGGTGTTCTCACTCCTGCCCGAGCCACACCGACAGAGCGGGACTTGAGGCCCGTCACGGGCGAGGTGCACCCGTTGACGAACGCCCTATACTGACGCTTCCATGAGTTACAGCGCCTCATTTCGTTGCGTCGCGGGTTGTCACGGAACCTACCCTCTCGACCAGGTAATCTACAACTGCCCCGAGTGCGGAGAGCTTCTTGAAGTCCACCACGACATGGACGCCTTGAGGGACCGAAGCGGCTCGGCTTGGATCAAGTTGTTCGACCAGCGTTGGATGACCCGAGACTGGCCTTATGGAAGCGGCGTCTGGGGCAAGAAGGAATGGGTCCAGCCGAACCTTCGCGAAGAGAACGTGGTCTCGACAGCCGAGGGCGGCACCAACCTCTTTTGGGCGGAGCGCTACGGGAAGACGCTCGGTCTAAAGGACGTGTGGATCAAGAACTGCGGCAACAGTCACACCGGGTCGTTCAAGGACCTCGGGATGACGGTCCTGGTGAGCACCGTCAAACAAATGATCGAGGACGGCAAACCGATCCGCGCCATCGCCTGTGCGTCGACCGGGGACACCTCGGCTGCGCTTGCGGCGTACTGCGCGTCAGCGGGAATTCCATCGGTCGTGCTGTTGCCAAAAGGCAAGGTGACCACCGCGCAGCTGGTCCAGCCCCTAGCCAACGGCGCCCTCGTCTGCGCGCTCGACACAGACTTCGACGGCTGTATGGGAATCGTTCAGAAGCTCACCACCGAACCGGGCATCTACCTCGCCAACTCGATGAACTCGCTTCGTCTCGAAGGACAGAAGACCGTCGCGATCGAGATCGTTCAGCAGTTCGACTGGCAGGTGCCGGACTGGGTGGTCATCCCGGGCGGCAACCTCGGCAACGTGGCGGCCCTGGCCGCCGGCTTCGACATGATGTTCGAGCTGGGCCTGATCTCCAAGCGCCCGCGGATCTGCCTGGCCCAGGCCGAAAAGGCCAACCCGCTCTACAGAGCGTACAAGCAAGGCTGGGATAGCTTCGAGGCCATGACCGCAGGGGAAACCGAGGCCAGCGCCATCCGCATCGGCAACCCAGTGAGCGTCCGCCGCGCGATTCGCGCGCTCGAGGCATTCGACGGAGTCGTGGAGCAGGCGAGTGAATCCGAGCTAGCCGAAGCGTCCGCTGCGGCGGACCGAGCCGGCAGCTACACCTGCCCGCACACCGGCGTGGCGCTCGCGGCCTTAGAGAAGATCCGAGCCAAGGGCCTGGTAGAGCCGGGCCAGCGCACTGTCGTAATCTCCACCGCCAACGGCCTGAAGTTCAGCGAGTTCAAGATCCGCTACCACGAAAACGAGATCCCGGGTGTCGAAAGCAAGCACCCCAACACCCCGGTAGAGCTGCCCAGCGAGTTCGAAGCAGTAAAAGCAGCAGTCTTCCGAGAGCTAGACAAACGCGCCCAGTAAAAAGGGGACTGTCCCCTTTTTGAAAGGGTTAATTTGCTAGGCGTCCTGCGAGCAGTTCGCGGTCCGCGCGGCGTAGGTTGACGAATCGAATTCGCACTTCGAAGCGCAGCTCGTCGACGCGCTTGGACCCAATTGTCCTCCCCTCGAACGGACGTTCGCCCCCATCGAGGACGAGCACGAAGCGAATGGGAGCCCCCGGTGCGAACGCTCGCGGGCTCAGCAGCGTAAGAAGCGCTCCGTCGAAGGTGCGAGCCTCGGCGTCTTCGCCGCTGTCCAAACGAACCTTCAAGCTCATCCCTTCTGGCGCCGCATTGCGGCGCGTGCTTCTTTGAGGTCTTCCTGCTTTCGAATCGAATCTCGCTCGTCGCCCTTCTTCTTGCCGCGGCCGAGCCCTAACTGAACCTTGGCCACGCCGTTCTTGAAGTAGACCTGAAGCGGCACCAGCGCGTAGCCACGCATGGTGAGTCGCCCGCGGAGATTCTCGATTTCGCGCTTGTGCACGAGCAGCTTGCGGCGTCGTTGGGTTTCGTGCCCTGCGTGGCCGCCCTGCTCGTAGGGCGCGATGTGCATCCCGTAGAGAAAGAGCTCGTCAGCGTCGATTCGGCAGTAGGCTCCTTCGAGATTCCCCCGGCGCGCGCGGAGACTTTTGACCTCGGTGCCGTAGAGCACCATGCCGGCCTCGAGCCGCTCCTCGATGTCGTATCGTTTGGCGGCCTTCGGGTTGCGGCACACCAGGAGCTCCATCCCGGGAACGCCTTTATCAACGCGCTTCTTCGCCATCCGCTTCCGGCTCTAGCACGGGCCCTTCGGCTTTGCGAAGTTGGTCGAGCCACGCGAGCTCAGCCTGCAAGCGATCGACCGTCGAGAGATCGCCACGCGCTTTGGCCTCTTCAACGGCCTGCTTTCGACGTTCAAGCTCCTGGTCCCAGCGCGCGTTAGCAGACGGAGAATCGTCGAGCACCCAGCTCCGCGCGATCGCCTTCACGGGGAACTGAACGCGGGCATCGGGCGCTGGCGAATCGGGAACCGACACCTCCAGAAGAAGTCGCGGCCAGGACGCGTCGATCTCCATGACGCAGGGAGATTCTCCCCACTCGGAACGGGGCCTGAAAACCTCCGACGCGTAGCCGTCGGCGTCGACCTGAGCCCAGGCGAGACAGGTGCGATCCCTTTCCCGAATCGCCACCACCACATCGCGCCGGCCGTCGCGGTCGAAGTCTGGCCGGGGGTCAGGCGCGAGCTCGACCCAGAGTCGCTCCGGCCAACGCGCGTCGGGGACCTGAACCGACAACGTGGGACCGCGCGAGGAGACCACGCGAACCGTCGTGTCCGGGCCCCGAGCAGCATCGAAAGCTACGAAGTCGCGCTCATCGATCCGGCGGCCGATCTCGAAACCGTGCGCCTCAAGGTCCGCGATGATCGCATTCGCCTCCCCACTCGGGTCGACGCCGATTCTCAGATAGTCGAGCGGATCTTGGACCGACTCGGGCTGCGCACACCCTACTAAGCACGCGCAGCAAAGAATGAAGCCCCGCACGCGGCTACTTTACGTCGCTTCGGTGAGAACGCGAGCCGCCAGCACGAGGCGCTGAACCTCGGCCACGCCACCAGCCTTCAGGGCCGCCGAAGCGGCCCGGAGCGTCGCCCCCGTCGTTCGCACATCATCGACGAGAAGGACCCGCCGCACCCGGGACAAGCGCCAAGGCGCAAATGCGCCGGCGATGTTCCGCTGGCGCTCGGCGTGCGGCAGGTCGACCTGGCTCGGCGTGTTCCGCACCCGACGAAGCCCCCGCAACAAGGCAGGAACCCCGAGTGACCGGGCCAAGGGCCTCGCCAGCAGCGCGGCCTGGTCGTAGCCGCGTGTGCGACGCCGCCGCCAATGGAGGGGCACGGGGACGACAGCGTCGACTTCGCCCGCCCAGCGTTCAGCGTGCTCCAGCATCAACGAGGCGAGCACCGCGCCAAGCTCACTGCGGCCATCGTACTTGAAGCGCTGAATCGCATCGGCGATGGGGCCACCGTACTCGAAGACGGCGCCGTGGCCGGCAAGCGGTTCGAGGAGGACGGTGCAGGAAGCACAGAAGGCCGAAGCGCCGTCAGCCAAGTCTTCGCAGCCAGCACAGCGAGTGGGGGCGACGAGACTGAGGAAGCCTTCGAGGAGATCGTGCATGGGACGGTATCGGTCCACTGCGATCGGGGTTGCCTGGGTCACTGAGCGCTGACGCTGACGCCGCAAGCCATGCGCGGCAGCGCGAGCCCGCAGGGCGAAGCCCGGCGCGAATGCGCCGCCAAGCCCAAGTGAAGCGATGGGCGCGGCAGGGAGGACTACGGGTGGGGGTGGGCGGGCGGTGTAACTGACACTAGCCTAGTGGTCGTACGGCTCCCCGCGCAGGATCGAGAACGCCCGATAAATCTGCTCCGCCAGAAACAACCTCGCTAGCCTGTGCGGCAGCGTCATCGCTGACAGCGAAAGCCTTAGGTCCGCCTTCTTCGAGAGCTCCTGGGGCAGCCCATAGGCGCCGCCGATCAAGAACACCACGGTTTGAACCGACTCGTTCTCGGCTCGGCCCAGCCATTTCGCGAAGTCCCGACTGCCGATAGCGCGGCCATCGACTTCGAGTGCAACGACGCGTGACCGATCGGGGATGCTGCGCGACAGGCGTTCGGCTACCTCATCGGCCTTCCCGTCTTTGAGCTCGATCTCTTCGAGCTTGGCGTATCGCTCGATGCGCGCGTAGTAGTCGCCGAGAAGGGACCGCAAATCACGATCCTTCGCTTTGCCAACGGCGATAATTCTTACGCGCACGACGCGAGGGTCTACGGAAAGTGGAAACCCTCGTCGGCCTGCTGGCCTTCGAACTCCACCCGATCCGCATCGAGCCAGAGCGCCTCGAGATCGTAGTAGCCGCGCGTGTCCTGATGAAAGATGTGCACGACCACATCGCCGAAATCGAGAAGCACCCAGTTGCCCTGCGGAAGCCCTTCGACCCCCGAGCACCGCGACCCATACTTGTGCTTGAGGTCCTCTTCGATACCGCGCGCGATGGCCGCAACTTGGCGGTCGCTTCGCCCGCTCATGACGACGACGTAGTCGGTGTAGTCGACCTTGCCGCGCACATCGATGACCTCGATGCTTGCTGCCTTCTTATTGAGCGCTGCCTCGGCGACCTTTAGAGCCAGCTCACGGCCGACAATTTGGTCGTCACTCGAAGGGGGACTCGGGTCTGATTTCAGTTGTGCGCCTTCTGATTGTTTGCTCAACTAGTTTCCTCCTTTACTGCCTGACTTGGCCCTCTCCTTGGCCTACCCATTTGAGAGTACAGAGCTCTGCCAGGCCCATTGGACCATATGCGTGGAGCTTTGTTGTCGAAATTCCGATCTCGGCGCCGAGGCCGAGTGCGAAGCCATCATTGAAACGAGTCGATGCGTTCACGAGAACCAAGCTCGCGTCGACCTCGCGTAGCCAGCGATCGGCATGCGCGGCGTCTTCGGTGACGATCGCCTCGGTGTGATTTGAGCCGTGTTTCGCCACGTGCTCGAGCGCTCCGTCGATGCCGTCCACGACGCCGACATTGAGGATCAAGTCGAGATACTCGGTGTCCCAGTCCGCGTCGGTCGCACTCTTGACGCCGTTGAGATGAGCAGCCGCGCGATCGTCCGCATGGATCTCGACGCCCGCGGCTTCCATCTTGGCGCCCAGCTTCGGCAAGAACGTAGGCGCAACGTCAGCGTCGACCAGGAGCGTCTCCATGGAATTGCACACGCCGGGGCGCTGCACTTTCGCATTGAGCGCGATCTGAAGAGCCATCTCGGAGTCGGCGGTGCGGTCGACAAAGACGTGACACACACCTTTGTAGTGCTGGATGACAGGAACTCTTGCGTGCTCGGCGACGAACCGAATCAATCCTTCTCCACCTCTCGGGATGACCATGTCCAGAATACCATCAAGACCAATCATCACCAAAGTCGCTTGTCGATCCGTGGTGGGCAAAAGTGTGACAGCCTCGGGCGGCAAGCCTTCTTCCTCGAGCGCCTGAGTGAAGATCGCCGCGATCGCCGTGTTGCTCTGGAACGCCTCTTTGCCGCCCCGAAGCAAGACCGCATTGCCGCTCTTGAGGCAAAGGGAGGCCGCGTCCGCTGTCACGTTCGGCCTGGATTCATAGATGATTCCGATGAGCCCTAGGGGCGCGCGCATCTTTCCGACTCGAAGGCCATTGTCGAGCACACGTTCCTCGACGACTGTGCCCACCGGGTCGGGGAGCGCTGCGACCTGATCAAGGCCGTCGGCCACTCCGTCGAGGCGCTTTCGATCGAGCTCGAGGCGATCGAGCATCGCTGTCGACAGCCCCATGCTTAATGCGGCTTCCATGTCCTTGGCATTCGCCTCGAGCACGCGACTGCCCGCCTGGCCGCGCAAGGCTTCGGCCGCCTGGCGCAGCACGGCGTTCTTTTGCTCGGTGCTCGCCGCCGCAAGGACGCGCGAGGCTTCTTTCGCTCGCTGGGCCAAGCCCGTGATGAGCGCGGTCAAGTCATCTGTCATGGCCCGTGAACGTAGCACCTTTCGTGGAAGGGGGGAGCCCGGCCTCTCAGACGGCGTTCTTGGTGAGAACGATGTCGTCTCGGTGCACGATCTCGTCGCCCGCGTGGTTACCAATCCGTTCGGCGATCTGCTGGCTGTGACCGCCTGCGAGTCGGCTCACCTCGCCCGCGCTGTAGCGTGCGAGACCCCGGGCGAGCTCTTGGCCAGCCTCGCTGACGATCGACACGGCATCACCGACCCCGAATGAACCATCGACCGAAACGACCCCCGCCGGAAGAAGACTCGAGTTGCGCTGCTCTAGCGCGCGGCACGCGCCGGCGTCGACGACGATGCGGCCCTGCGGCTTGAGGGTGTAGGCAATCCAGTGCTTGCGGCTCGGCAACGGCGAGCCGTCCGGCAACAACAAGGTTCCGACGTCACCGCCGCGCATGAGCTCGTCCAGAAAGCCCGACGATGCTGCCGGGCCGACGACGACTGGCAGGCCGTGCAGCGTGGCACGACGCGCCGCCTCCACCTTCGACTGCATGCCACCGAGGCCGACATCCCCTTCGGGTGGTTTGATGAACGGCTCAATGTCGGCGACCTTGTGCACCAGCGAGATGCGCGCGTCTTGGTCGTCGAGGATGCCGACCACATCGCTCAGGAGGACGAGGAGGTCAGCTCCGACGAGGGTACACACCATTGCGGCGAGTTGGTCGTTGTCACCGAACCGAAGCTCGTCGATCGCCACGGTGTCGTTCTCGTTGATGATCGGGACGACGCCAAGCTTGAGGAGCTCATCAATCGCCTGTCGTGCGTGCAGATATCGATCGCGGTCCGTCACCGCGTCGTGTGTCAAAAGGACTTGTGCCACGTGGATGCCGAGCGGCTCGAACGCGTCTTCGTAGGCGCGCATGAGCAGGGACTGCCCGGTGGCGGCAGCCGCCTGCAACAGAGAGATCTTCTTCGGGCGCTCGCTGAGACCGAGGCGGTCTCTGCCGAGCGCAACGGCGCCGGAGGAGACAAGGACGACTCTGCGGCCAGCGTTGACCTGAGTGGCAACCTGCTCGGCGACTTGGGCAAACCGGCCCCCTTCCGCGCAAAGGGCACGGCTTCCTATCTTGACTACCAAGCGCTTGCATTCGCGTAGGGCGGTTCTGGTGGAGGTGTCGTTCATCGGTTCGCCTCTGAATCGCATTCTGGGGAGCGGCCCGCAACTCGGCTCGGGGCGGGGGAAGGGACAGTCCCCTTTTGGGGCCGGGCGCAGGGTGTGACGTCGCTTTGCTGCGACTGCAAAAAGGGGACAGTCCCTCTGACGTCGATGGACACGGTGGGATCGCACCTTGCGGTGCTGCAAAAAGGGGACAGTCCCCTTTGGGCTGGTAGCATTGGGGGATGCTTACGGGGGACGTGGCTCGCTGGTTTGTTTGGCTGGTGGCTTTTGCCTGGGGGGCTGCCTGGGGGAGCTTCTTCAATGTCGCGATCTATCGGTGGCCCCGCGGAATGTCGGTTGTCACACCGCCGAGTCACTGCCCGGCGTGCGGCGTCCCGATTCGTGCCTGGAGCAATGTCCCGATCCTGGGTTGGTTGTTCCTGCGTGGAAAGGCATCCTGTTGTGGCGCCCCCATCTCGCCGCGCTACCCGATGGTCGAGCTCCTCGCCGCCGTGCTTTGCGTTGCAATCGCCGAGAACTGGGTCGTCCAAGCGGAACCGGGGACGCTGCTTCTGCACGCAACAATCGAAACCCTCCTCTACTTCGTGTTCGCCGGAGGTCTGCTGATCGCCACCTTCGTCGACCTCGAATGGATGGAGATTCCGGATGAGGTCAGCCTCCCTTGCGCAGCTCTTGGTCTCCTGAGCGCGCCGTTTCGGATGGAGCCTGGGGTTTGGTCGGCTGCGGTCGGAGCGGGCGCCGCGTACTTGTGCGTTCAGCTGATCTTTGTGTGGGGCTACGAACGCATTGCTGGCAGGCGAGGCATGGGTGAAGGCGACTCGAAGCTCTTGTTGATGATTGGCGCGTTCCTTGGATGGAAAGGCGCGATCTTCAGCGTCGTCGCCGGCTCAGTGCAAGGGCTCGTGTTCGCCGCCTTCGCATTGGTGACGGGCCGCAAGCTCACGCCGGACATCGAGGAACGTGTCATCGACGGAGAGGTGATCGAAGCGCCCGAAGAGCCCGAAGCCAGTCGGGTCGGGGTTCTCAGGCTTCCCTTTGGACCGTTTCTCGCGCTCGGGGCGCTCGAGTACCTTCTCGCGGGAGACACGATACTCTCCTGGTACTTCGGCCTGCTTCAGCGGTGAACGTCTAGCGTCGGTAACCACCACCGCCGCCGCCGCCCTGCCGCTCACGCGCAAGGTCGACGCGGATGGTGCGACCGCCAAGCGAGGCGCCGTCCATCTGGTCGCGGGCTGCTGCAGCGGCCTCTTCCGTCGTGAAAGTCACGAACCCGAAGCCGCGGGAGCGACCAGTTTCGCGATCGCTCACTACCTTCGCATCAGTGACCTCTCCGAAAGGCGCAAAGGCCTCCTCGAGGTCTTCAGTCGTCGTGGCCCAGGCGAGCCCCCCGCAGAACAGTCTCTTACTCATGGTCAACTCTTTCACTGTGCAGCCGACGCGGCGCCATGCCGCGGCGGTGCTTCAATTCGATCCGGACTTACCGGAAGAGCTGGATTGTACAGACTGGTAGCGATCCCACAAGCTCGGTGTCGACTCCTCGGCCAGGCTGGCC
>CALLDH010000168.1 GCA_937998345.1 uncultured bacterium
CGTCCTCTTGGCAGCAGGTGATGAACGTAGGTTTCGCACCGAGGACGGCCGCTTGTCGCGCGATCAGTCCCGCACCCCCAATGAACCACTCTTCGCTCACTGGCTTCACCGACACGATTGGGCTTTCGGATGCGACTCGCGCACCTTCGCAGTGCGCGTACTGATCGAGAATCGCATCACCCAGAATCAACACCTTGAGATCGGAAAACGCCGAGATCGCGTTCTTGAGTCGGGCCGGGTTGATCTCATTGACCCGGCAGAATCGCTGGATCTTCTGCTGGTCCATGTCGAGCGTGTTGCGCTTACGCCGGCCGATCTCGGTGGACGAAAAGATCACGTCCCCCGACCCGAGCACCACACGTCCGCCGTAGCTCTCCACGGTCTTCTTCTCTTTGGCGAATCGTGGGTCGACCTTCGATTCGTACTCCCGGCCTTTGACGTAGATGTCCGGCTGCACCGCTTCGAGAACCGGGCCTGCCCACTCGTCTTCGCTCAGCGCGACGTAGTCCACGCACGCCAGCTCGGCGAGATTGTCCAGCCGGAGATCCTCCGGGATGTATGGGCGCTCGTAACCTTTCATGACGGCGTCGTCCCCGCTCACTGTTACGACGAGGACATCACCGAGGCTGCGAGCGAATCGCAGGTAGCGAATGTGACCGGGATGAACGATGTCGAAGCAACCGTGGCACTGAACGACCGTCTTTCCTTCCTTGCGAAGCCGCGCCCTCTCTACCCGAAGGCTCTCGACAGAATGGATCTTCTGGTCCGCCTCGGCGCTACGCATGGTTTCGACTCCATTCGATCAGGATCTCGATCAGCGCGTCCCTGTCGGACGGTTCGAGCTCGGGGCTCACTGGGAGGCTCACGATTCGACGCACCAGTGCCTCGGTGTATGGCAATCGCAGACTAGGCATCCCCTCGAAGGCACGCTGTTGATGTATTGGAAGCGGGTAGTGAACCTTTGCGTCGAAACCCCGGGACGCGAGATGCGCGATCAACTCGTCGCGGTCGTCGTGGCGGATGACAAATGTGCTGAAGGCGGGCTCCGAGGCTTCGGTGACCTCGGTCAGCTCGAAGAAGGGACGCAACGCCGTCGCGTAGGCGGCGGCATGATGCCGGCGGGTCGCGATCCAATCATCGAGGTGTGGAAGCTTCGTCAGCAGGATCGCAGCCTGCAGCGTATCGAGACGCGCGTTCTCGCTCGCCACATCCACGCGATCGCGGTCACGGTGACCAAGCGACCTAAGCCGGCGCAAGAGCGCGCCACGCTCCAGGTCATTGGTGGTGATGAAGCCCGCATCTCCGCATGCAGAGAAGGTCTTTAGCGGGTGCAAAGAGAAACACCCGGTGCCGAATGAGCCTACGGACCGCCCGCGGTGCGTGCTTCCGATCGCTTGCGCGCAATCCTCGATGAGGTGCAGGTCGTGCGCCGCACACAGTTCCTGAATCGGCTCCATGAGGCAAGGTACGCCGCCCAGGTGCACGGGAATGACCGCTTTGGTTCGCGACGAGATTGCCGGAGCGAGCTGCTCGGGCGCCATCAGCCCGGTCGCCGGGTCGACATCCACGAAAACCGGGGTGGCTCCGACCAGCACGATCGAGGTCGCGGTCGCTACGTACGAGTGGGCCACCGTGACCACTTCGTCACCGGGTCCGATGCCGAGCGCCCGCATGGCCAATGTGAGCGCGGACGTACCAGAGGCGACGCCTACGACGTCGGCAACCCCGAGTCGCTGCGCCAGCGCCTGTTCGAGCTGGCTCACTTCGGGGCCGTTGATGAACTGCCCATGACCCAGGACTTGGTCGATCGCCTCGAGCATTCGAGGGCGAAGCGCGCTGTTTTGCTTGACCAGGTCGACGTATGGGACCGAAGTCATGAGCCGGTTTTCGCGGCGAATCGCCAAAGGTCGGGGCACGCCTTCATCCACACCACGTTTCGGTAAATGCTCGATCGGCTGTCTGTGATCCGGCCGGACTGATAGGCCTCACGCAGCTCTCGAACGGCAGTGACCAGATCGTGCTGCGGCTCGAAACCGAGCTCTTCGCGCGCCCGATCGGCCGAGAGGTGGTACGAGCGCGGGTCCGCAGAGGGCACGGTGTCGATGGGCAGCAACGCGTCGATCTCGTCGCGAATCATCTCCGCCAGTCCCATGACCGATTCGTTTTGACGACTGACGTTGAAGGCTCTGCCGGAGATCTTGTCCGCGGGCGCACCGAGGAGCATCCGATAGAAGGCCGTCAGGTCACGAATGTGCACGTTGGGTCGCATCTGCGCGCCACCGAACACCCGGATACGGTGATCGGTTAGCGCCTGGTCGGTCAACAGATTGATGGTGAGGTCCAGCCGGAGCCGCGGCGAATACCCGCAGACCGTAGCGGACCGGACCGAGACACCGACGAACGAGTCATCGACCAGATCGTTGAGGATGGACTCGCCCTCGGCCTTGCACTTGGCGTAGATGGTAATCGGGTCGAGGGGAAGCTCCTCGGTCACGTTCTCGTCGTCCTTGATGCCGTACACGCTCGCAGACGAAGCGTAGAGAAAGCGCCCGACCCCATGTCTCTTGGCAGCGTGCATCACGTGGTCGACCGCTCGAAGATTCACGGTCTCGGTGACCTCATGGTCGAGCTCGGAGCTCGGGTCGTTCGAAATGGCGGCGAGGTGAATCACCGCGTCGAAGCCGCCCTGCCTGAGGACGCGGTCAACCAACGCAAAGTCGCGAATGTCACCGACAACCTTGTCGCAACGCTCGTGTACGATCGGATCCGACTTCGGGTCCGTCCCGTAAAGAAAAGCATCGAGCACGGTGACGTGATGTCCGTCTTCGATCAACTCTGGGACGAGGACCGCGCCGATGTACCCGGCGCCCCCTGTCACGAGCAGTTTTTGGTTCGTCATTTCCGCCCCTTGTCTCCGTTAAGATATCCTAATCGCCGGATGAATGAAAAATGGCGACAACCGCCCCGGAAATGACTACCGGCGGCGTCCTGTTCGATCTGGATGGCGTGTTGGTGGACTCCGCGGCTTTTCATCTGCGGGCCTACGAGCGAGTTTTCGCGGAGGCGGGGCTCCCCTTTCCAGACGTCGCCAGGACCGCAGTCACCGACGGGAAAGCACGGTCGCATGTCATCGACCTGGCCGCCCCCTCCGCGACTCCGGGCCTCAAAAGAAACCTCGCTGACGCGAAGCCCAAAGCCCTGGAGGCTATTCTCCGCGACGCAAGCGATTGCAGCATGCCGGGGGCGACGGAGACGGTCCGCGCGCTTGCGAGCGCGAGAGTGCCGATGGCGGTCGTCACCAACAGCCTCGCCCCTCAGATCTGGCTTCGCAAGATCGGGGTCGCGACGCAAATGCAAGCAGTCGTGACGGGAGAAGACACTTCGTCACCCAAGCCGTCGCCTGAAGGATACCTTCTAGGCGCATCCCGCTTGGGACTGGACCCGCGTTCTTGTCTCGCGATCGAAGATTCCTGCGACGGTTGGCGGGCCGCGAAAGACGCAGGCATGCAGGTGGCAGTATTGGGCAACCGGACGCCGGAGTGGCTCGATACCGAGGCCGAGCTGATGCGTCGACTCGACGCGTCCGAGGTTCTACGACGACTGAAACGCACCGCAGCGCGGCGGTAGTCGCCGCGGACCCTCGGGACTGTCTACCCGGCGCACTTCGCCGACAAGACCACCGGCCGTACGGGATAGAACGCCCGGGGCACCTGCAGCCAAGGGATGCCGATGATGGGACGAATCGGATCACGCCAGCTCGCGCCGGGTGGGTCGGGGTAGTATGACGCGAGGTCGCTGAAGTCCTCTCGACGCAGCACGCTGCGATAGAAATTCGCGGTGTGCATGACGACCAAAGGAATGTCCATCAGTCCCAAGAGGAGCTTGGTGATCGGCGCCGCAACCGCCTCGGCCCAGTAGACTGGCCGACGCACGGAGAACTCGCTGATCCAAACACGCCCTCCGGGCTTTAGTACGCGCCCGACCTCGCCCAACACCTTGCTGACCTCCCCTCGGGCGGCTCTCCACGATTGTTCCGTGATGTGATGCAACACCAGTGGGAGCACGACGTGGTCAAAGCTGTCGTCGGGAAAAGACAATGCACGCGCATCTCCCAGCACGGTCGAGAGCCCCGCTTCCTGAAGGGGGCGGAGCATCTCCTCGGAGACGTCCGCGACGACCAGGTCGAGCTTGGAAGCCGCCTCCAGAGAGTACCGAGGCCACAGACCGCCAACCGAAAGAACGCGTCCCGACACACCCTCCTCGATGTGGCGCGCCGCGAGCTCGTTGACCGTACCCATTCCGGCGTCGGTTCGATAGTAGGCTCCTGCGTTGGTGTCGAAGAACCGCGACTGGTCCATTGGTTTCTTCATCAGCGCATCTCCTCCGGCGAAGGGATGGCCGCTTCGCTTCCAGTCTTTGCGTCCGGGAGGCCAAGCTCCTTCGCGACCGTCAACGGGAGGAAGGTTGGCTGGCAGTCTGTGCCCCAGAGCATGACAAAGCCCTTACGATCGGGGTACCTCCGCATGAGCTGCTGGTCATGCTCGATTGACAGGTGGTTAACCCAAAGAATGGGGTTTTCAAAGTCCGGGTCGTTGACTTCGTGCGCGAAAACGAAGTGCCGCACCGACGCGCACCTCCGCGGGACGAACGGACGGTACGCGAAGACAATCGCGGGCTCTGCGATCTCACGACTGGCGACCGTGGGCCTCCGAATGACGTCGGACAGTTCGTACAGTGCGCGAGCCCTCACTGGCACGTAGCCAAACGCCGTCGCCACGATGAGCCCGAAGCAGAGTGCCACTGGAATGCGAGCGGCAAAGGCGGACGGCTCCGCGCTTCGCAGAGAGCTCGTCAAGCGCGCGACACCGAGCGCGCTCAGCATCAGGATCGGGAGCGCGATCTCCGCGTAATGCACGGGCCCAAACGTGTCGATGCCGGCACTGCGCAAGTTGAAGTGAACCAGCGTGAAGCCAAGGCCCATCGCCCACAAGACCCAACCTTTTTGGCTTTGCCACGGCGCGAACGGCAAGAACAGAAACGCGCACGGCCATCCGAGGAGCGCGAAGTTGACTCGGGTCAGCGAAACTCCGGTTCGTGCCAGCGCAACCCCGACGCTCTCGAAGCCAAAGGACGGGGTCCAGTCGTCGGAAAGCGATGACCATGCAGAGAAGTGAAATCCGTTCTCGCGCGCGTAGTCGGCAGCGCGCTGATACGCGACGTACCCAATGCTTCCATTCTGCAACGCATTGACGGCGAAAAAGGCGCCGCCGAAGAGCAAAGCAGGGGCGGCAAAGCCGAGAACCGCGCCTAAACGCTGTTGTGGGCTGATTCGTCGAATCGAAACTGCCCACACGAACAGAAGCGGAACCCCCATACCCAGGGCCACCGTGGGGCGGATGAAGAACGCCACCGAGAACGTGACCGCGATGCCCGGATGCAGCCACCACGACGAGTCGCCTCTGTTGGCCCGAAGCGTCAAGTAGGTCATCCAAGCAAGCGCGAACAGGCAGGACGTATGCGACAGCTGAGTCGCGGCCGTGAAGTGGATCATTGGCGCCGAAAGGAAGAGAAGCACGCCGATGACCGCACATCTGCGCCCGGCCAATTCACGAAGCGTCAAGAAGATGGCGGGGACGGTGAGCGCCGAGTACATGGGATTCGCTAGCTCGGGCACGCGGAGCGCGACCCAAGGCGCGAGCAAGGCGGGCCACCCCATGAAGTACTGCGAGTAGAACTTGCCATCGTTGATCATGAAGACGTGGTCGAAAAACAGCTTCATCGGCGGTGAATCTGCATAGAGGCGACCGCTGGCCAGCAGCTCCGCCGAGAACCGATAGACGGATTCGTCATCGGTCAGATGAACGCCCTGAAATAGCCGCCAGTACAGGAGCGCGGGAAGCGCGAACGCAATTGCGCTGAAGGCGAGCATCAGGTGACGGTCGGAGGTAGCGCGAAGCTGCGCGTACGTTTCCTGAGCCCAGTCGGCGCCTGCCAAGTGAGCAAACGCGAGCGTGAAGAACACCGCGGCGATCGCGCCAAAGAGGCACCAGAACAGGAGAAAGTATGTATACCCGGCCGACATGGTCGTGATGGAGCCGAGGTCCAAACTGAACCAGTCGAGAAACTGGGCGCCGACCGACCAGAAAATGATAAGGGTCAGCGTCGCCAGGGCGACGAACGACGCGACGGTCCACGGCCCCTGCGCGCGTTGGCCTCGGGAGCTCATTCCGCACTCGCGCGAATGGAGAGCAGGAGGTTCGACCTCATCCCCAAGAATCGGTGGAACTCGAGCTCAGCGCGAGCCCGCGCCTCAGGCTCGAGAAGCTCGAGCAACTGCCCAGCATCCAATAGATTCAGATTCTCCTCCTTGGAGAAGAACTCGAATCCAGCAGCGGCGTAGATCTTTCTGTAGATATGGGGCGGCAGATAGTGAAGCAACGGGGTGGCCGTGTGAAACTCGATGGGATGTCGTCGGTTGGGGGTAGTGACGAACACTCGCTTTCCAACGCGGATCAACTCCTCGAGAAAATCATGCTGTTGTACCCGCGCCCCAACGTGCTCAACCACGGCGTTCGAGAACACGATGTCGAACGACTGGTCATCGAAGGGCAGAGGCGCGTTCCGCTTCACCTGTACGTAAGGGTAGCGAGGGAACACACGTCGAAAGACATCAGGTTCTTCGAGACCGGCAGCGGTGATCTGCTCCGGATACGGATAGAGCGAATGCAGGAAATAGTCGCGTGCCTCTTCGAGCGAGCCATTCGTGCCGACCTCGAGCACGCGCCAACCGGATTGTGGCGGAAATGACTGGGCAAAGCGCTGGTAGATCTTCGCCTGCTCGTTGCGCAGCACTCGTCGAAGCAACCACGTCGGAAGCGCCTTCGTGCGGTAGTTGACGCTTCTGTGCGCCGTTGCACCCATCACCACGAATTCTCGTACGGCGCCTCCCTCCGGGTCAAAAGATTGACCCGCTCGCAACGACGGGCCAGAAAGAGCGGATCAATGGCCTACACAGAAAAAAAGGCATCTAGTCCCGAGAAGGAATCGTTGAGCGTCATCATTCCGTGCTTGAACGAGGAGCCTGTCGTTCGACGCACCGTCGAGGAGGTCCTGGACCACGCGGACGCACTGCCGATGAGCCTGGAAGTCGTCGTGATCGACGACGGCTCCGTGGATGGCACCCGGGCCGTCATGGAGCGGCTGTGTGCGGAAGATGCTCGAGTCCGGATGATTGCACACGACGAGAACCGCGGCCTCGGCCGCTGCGTGACCGAAGCCTACGACACCATCGAAGATGGCACGTGGGTGACTGTGTTTCCCGGTGACAGCGAGTTCGTGTTTGCGGAGTCCATCGACAACCTGCTCGCGGCCCGTCACGGGCACGACGTCGTTCTCGGCTACCTATACAACTCTGTCGTGAGGAAGCTCGGGCGCCGCGTGGCATCCGAAACCTTCCTGAAGCTGACCAAGACGCTCTATGGCTTTCGCTGGAGAGCGCTGAACGGGATGAAACTGTACCGCGTGGAAGCCTTCAAGGGTGTTCACACAGTATCGGGCGGACACGCCTATGTTGCCGAGCTCCTCGCCAAGGCGCAGCTCCGTTGTCCCGAGCTCCGAATCACGGAAGCTCCGTTCATCTCTCGCGGTCGATCGGTCGGAAACTCTCATGCGATCAAGCCTCGCTCGGTGCTGCGCGCGGTGCACGAGACGTACAGAGGGGCGCGGGACGTCGAGCGCTACCGCGAAGAGATGGTGGCCCGATACCAAGAGGATCTCGCGAAGGGGGAACAGCGCAAAAGCTTCTTCCCTCCACCGACCGGAGAGTGAGAGGCGATGCGCCTCGCGATCACGCAACCCAACTTCATGCCCTGGCTCGGCTACTTCGAGCTTCTCGACTACGTCGATGTCTGGGTGAGCCTCGACAATGTTCAACTCAGCCGCGGCTCGTTCGTGCTGCGAAACCGGGTTCGTCGGCCCGACGGCGAGCTCGAGTGGATCAGCGTGAACATCCCCAAGAAATCCCCGCTGCACACTTCGATCAAAGACGTTCAGATATCGGCAAACGACTGGCAAGAACGCATCATTCGGAGGCTCGAGAGTTACTACAAGCTTGCTCCTTTCTACCAGCGTTTCGAAGGTCAAATCGCCGAGCTATTGACCTCGAACAAGAATGCACCCGGACTGGCTGCCCTCAACGAATCCATCATTGGCGAGGTGTCGTCTTGGTTGGGCATCGAGTATGAGTTTTATCGAGCTTCGGATATCGAGCCGACACTAGAAGGCAGCCCACAAGACAAAGTCCTTTCACTGATCCGGCACTTCGACGCCGACACCTACTGCAACTTCGCCGGAGGGATAGACGCCGGCTTGTACGCCCCCACCGCCTTTGCGAAGCAGGGCGTGATGCTCGAACGACACGGCTACGCGCACCCGACCTACCCGCAACACTCGGGCGGGTTCAAGCCCTTCCTCAGCATCGTCGACCTGCTTTTCGAATCGGGCGAAGGCGCACTCGATGTCATTCGAAGCGGACGCAATTGGCAAACTGTGTAGCGTGAGCCGGCGGACGGAACGGTCAGACGAGGCCCGCGTGACCGAACGCCTGGAGCACTCGGTCGATATCGCCCGGCCCGTATCGGCCGTCACATGGCAACGCGAACATTCGGCGTGCCAGCTGGATGTGTTCGTCGGGTATTCCTTCGAGAGCCGGCTCATCGAGAGGCCAAAGGCGTGAAGGGTAGACGTTTCTCTGCACGAGAGACCTGTGCGCGACGGCGCAACTGTCGGCCTCTTCAAACACGCACGCTACGGCAAAGGGCGCTGCGTGCGGGTCGGTCGGCTCGATGACCGCGAAGGACTCGGCACTTCTCAGGCCCGTTGCAAGCCGCTCGAAGTTGTTGCGACGGGCACTCCGCCAGTCCTCGAAAGGGAACCCGTCCAACACCGCACCAGACAACGGCGAGATGGCCGAGATCGTGCCTTGCGCAATCTGCTCTTCCCCGTCGTGAAGGAGCTGGCGAAACGAGGGTTTCGATACGCGGTGCCCATCGAGATAGAGCGCCTTCATCAGCATTCCCGACAGGAGCTGTTGTATCGGGCGGGATCGCTCGGGCTCTTGCGGAGGGAATTGCGGCAAATCGCGGTCCCGTGGCGACCACAGGACGGCGCCGTCGGGGATGGGAATGCTCTTGCGAAGCGAGGCAAAGCAGTAGTCGGCCTGCGAGCTCTGCGCCCAAGTCGAGCACGGATCGTGGGTGTGATCTTCGATGACGGTCACACCCTGAACATCCGTCGCGAGGACACGGGAACGACCGGCCAAGCCGAAGTAGTTCACCACCAGAATCGCATCGTGTGGACGAAGTGCAATGCCCCGGAGGTCGAGAGAAACTTCGAGAGGACCATCGGCGTAGCAGCACAGTTCGACATCGGACCCCACGAACGGAGTCACGAGCTCCTGGCAAAGATAACTCGGAAGCCACAGTCGCGAGGGCCCGATTTCATCGACCACCACTCGCAGCGCGTCTCGACCACAGCCGAGCCGCACGCTTTGGGTCGCCCAGGGGAGCTCACCCTGTTGCATCCCGGCTCGGAGGCGCTGCCAGTGAAACTGCGAGCCGTACTCCCACCGGGCTTGCGCCGCCGCATGACGAGCCACATTCAACGCAGGAGTCCTTCGACACGCAGAGCCGCTTCGATCCGCGAGAATCGGGCGGTCGCAAAGCGCCTGGTGTTCCCGTCACGGAGGCGACCGCTCACGAGGTCGGCCGTGTTTCGAGTCGGCGAACCAACGAAGCGGGCGATCTTCTCCATCTCTTTCGCGGGGTCCGCGATCAGTTGCTCGTAGTGCAACGACATCGACCGGTTCGCACGCAGGCTAGCGAGCCCTTGCTTGATGTGACGGGAAATGTCTTCGATCTGATGAGCTACTTGTTCGACAGGGTCACGGTCGACCCAGGCATCGAGATCACGGGGTCGGATCGACCACCATGTCTTCTCGTCCCCATAACGCTTGTGGCGAGACTCCAGCAGCGACTGAGCGGTGAAGCGAGGGTCGCGCTCGATGTGGACGAAGATGCTCCCGGGAAGCTCGCGCGCGAAACGTGGGATGTGATAGTCGACCGCCGGAAGGCTCTTCAGGACGAGCGGGCGCCCGGCCCATCCAGCGATGGCCTCGAGCTCCGCCGCAATGAAGTTCCAATCGAATGCGTCGAGCTCCGATTCCGTCTGGTGGTGGGGACCCTCCGCTGGAGCGTGATACTGCCAGAACCAACCGAACTCGTGGGGTGATGCGTCTCCCTCGCTGCGCCCTAAGTCCGATCTGAGCTCGATCCTGGACTCCGTCTCGCGATGCTGAAACGCCCAGAGTGGAGCGAGCCAGTATCGGGCGACCGCGTTCGTGATGTACGCAACGTCGAGATGCCGGGCCATCAATTGATAGAGCAAAGTCGTACCACTGCGAGGCACGCCGACGATGAAAATGACGGGCGCTCCCGGTACCCGGTGGCGATTCACGAGCCGTCGTTCCTTGATCATCAACGCGCGATTGAACGCGTAACGAGCGATGTCCGGTACGAGTTGCCTGCTTGCATCGACCCGTCGGCCATTGTCGCCGTACACGCCTCGGAAGAACCGAAGAATGTTCATTGCTCAGGCTCGCTTGATCTCACGTTGTCTGCCGCCCTTCTCGGGCGACCTCCGTACGCAAGGATAGCGAACGAGCCCACCTCAACGCAGGTTTTCGGGGTCGGTTCGGCTCGATCGCGTGCCCCGCAGAGGAAACTCCGCTTTCTAGAGGCTGTCGTAGTACTCCCGAGCGTCTCGGGCGGTCCGCTTGAGCCCCTCACGCGTATCGACGAGGGGCTGATACTCCAGGTCGCGCCTCGCCTTATCGATCGAAAAGTAACTGTCCCGCACACACAGCTGAACGTCGACGATGCTGACAGGCGGCTTGGGTTTGCCAAACACCTGAACCACGCGCTCGCCGGCCGTCGCCAGCGCGCGCGCCACGAGGCCCGGAATTCGAATCGACCGGGGGTCGAGCTCCATGTCGCCTACGAGTGTCCGACTGAATGCGCCGGTATTGATGGGATCGCCGTCGGTGACGAAGTAGGCCTGGGCGCAGACGGGAGAGCCTTCCACGAGTCGTTCTGCGGCGCGGATCTGCGCGTCAACCAGGTTGTCGATGTACGTGTAATCCATGCGCGTGGACCCATCCCCAAAAGCTACGAGGGGAGCGCCTTGCTTGAGGGATTTGATCAAGGGTCCGATGAGCGTGTTGCGTTCTCCAGGCCCGTAGATGCCACCGGGCCGAATGGCGCTGGTGAGCACACCGGACTCGCCGTTCGCCGCCAAAACGAGCTGCTCGGAGGCCACCTTCGTCGTGGAGTAGAGGTCGGGTGCCGTGCTGTATGCCGTGGCTTCGCTGACGCCGCGATGTTGGTCGCCGGACGCGGTGATGATCGAGCTCGTGTGAACTAGGCGCCGCACGCCCGATTCCCCGGCGACTCGCAACACGGTGCGTGTCCCTTCGATATTGACGCTACGAACGAGCTCCGCGAACGTTTTGGGTGTGTAGGTGAGCGTTTCAATCATCGCCGCCGTGTGAAAAATCGTGTCGACACCTTCACACGCCTCGCGAAGCGCCTCCTCATCACGAACGTCGCCGCGAAACCAGCGTAGGTTCGGGTCATCGAACGGCGCGGGCGCCTTGTCGAACCCATGCACGATACAACCGCGGGCTAACAGGGCGCGAACCAGATTGCTTCCAACAAAGCCCGCGCTTCCCGTGACCAGGCAACGGAGGCCATCGACCCCTCTTACTCGTTCCATCGGGCCGGCACCTTGGCAAATCAGCCCTCGGTCGGCAACCGGCGGCTCAGGTCATGCCGGCAGGCCCGCGCCACCGTGGAGCAAGCGAATCGCCGCGTCCTTCCAGCCGTAGGTCACGGCGGAACAGACCTTGAAGCGCGCTTTGCTGATCCACCATTGCCCGTCGACGTACGTGTATTCGTCGTCGTAGTAGCCACCGACGACACTCACCGTCTGCGCCTCGCTGTTCATCAAGTGATAGACCAGTCCC
Organism: uncultured bacterium; assembly: GCA_937998345.1. Taxonomy (GTDB): domain Bacteria; phylum Myxococcota_A; class Polyangia; order Polyangiales; family Houyiibacteriaceae; genus SG8-38. Next base: position 12,080 of record CALLDH010000168.1, read on the forward strand.
CACGTCGCGCTCGCCCTGTCGGGCCCGTGCACCTCGATGTTCGGCGGTCCGCCATGATGCATCTCCACGATATGGGTCTGACACGCGACATCTTTGAATACTTGGTAGAGCCCATCCCGATGATTCACCACGCCAACCGGCCCGTCGTAGTGAATCTCGACCGGCCCATCGAGAAAGCAGTCCCGCACCCCCTCGACGTCTTTGTTGTCGCAGCAGTACCAGTAGCGCGCTTTGAGCGCCTTGATCGCTTCGATGGCTTCGAGGCGAGCGATTCGGGATTCCAAGTCGGGGGAGGCCATG
>CALLDH010000169.1 GCA_937998345.1 uncultured bacterium
CAGCCTCTTCTCTACCAGGTCGCGACGGCGGCTTTGCATCCCGGGACGATTGCTGCGCCCATTCGAAGTCTCGTGAGCAAACAGGCAAATTGTCGCGTGCTGATGAAGGAGGTCAACGGCGTTGATGTCGATACGCAGACCATAGACGTTGGAGGCGAACCATATATCTATGACTATCTGCTCCTCGCCACCGGCTTCGAGACGAACTACTTCGGCAACGAGTCGTGGAAGAAGTACGCCCCAGGGATGAAGACGATCGATGAGGCCACGGACGTCCGCGCCCGGTTCCTGCTCGCCTTCGAACAGGCGGAGTTCGAGCAGGACGAAGCGGCAAAGCGAGCGGCGCTCACCTTTGCCATCGTTGGCGCTGGGCCCACAGGTGTCGAAATGGCCGGCGCGTTGGCCGAGGTTGCGGACGACATGCGAAAAGACTTTCGGTCCATCGACACGAGGACCGCTCGCATCATCCTGCTCGACTTCGCAGATCGAGTGCTGAGCTCGTTCGACCCGGCCTTGTCGGAACGGGCCAAGCGGGACCTCGAGTCCCTGGGCATCGAGGTGCTTCTGGGTACGAGAGTCACGGACCTCGACGACAAAGGCCTAACCGCCGAGACCCCTGATAGGCCAATTCGGATCGATGCAAACAACGTCATTTGGGCGGCCGGCGTCAAAGGCGGTCCTTTGGGGGAAACTCTCGGCGCCGAGCTCGACCGGGGGGGACGCGTCATCGTAGGCGACGACCTCTCGGTCCCAGGCCACCCCAACGTATTCGTCGCCGGGGACATGGCCCTTCGTCTCGACGACGAGACGGGCCAACCGGTGCCCGCGGTTGCCCAAGGTGCAATTCAAGGGGGCAAGTTTGTCGGGAAGACGATCGCGGCCGAGATCGCAGCTTCACGAAGAGGTGAGCCCGAGCCGCTGCGCAAGCCCTTTCACTATGACGACCGAGGCTCCATGGCGATCATCGGTCGGAACCGCGCTGTCGCCGAAATCGGCAAGCTCCGGTTTGGCGGCTACTTCGCTTTCCTGATGTGGGCCCTGATTCACATCCTGTTCCTGATCGACTTTCGCAGGAAGCTGGTTGTGTTTGTCGAATGGACTTGGCTCTACTTCACGGGAGGCCGCGGCGCGCGCCTCATCACCGGCGACGACCGAATGCCCAAAGTGATCAAGCCGCCACCTGATTATCGGGCGAAGGCCCGTGATTCCCTGCCCCATGCGCCGAGTCAGTAAAAGGAGCGTACCTCTGGGGTGAAGTCAGCTTGCGCGTCCGTTTGAAGACCTTAGACGCTCAACATGAGTCGCTCAACTCTCCCTCTCATCATCGCGTTCCCACTCGCCTTCGCGGTTGCGGCAAACGCCGCGATCGACTTCACGCTCGACGACCAGTACGAGAAGCCACACACCCAAGCGGACATCTTCGCCGGCAGAGCGGTAGTCATGATGGCAGGGATGGAACGCAAGACCCCGGACGCTATGGAGGCCTGGGACAAAGCACTTCGGCGGAAGGCGCCGCCGACCGTGCTTGTCGTGGGGCTGAGCAACCTCGAGGGCGTCCCCTTCTTCGTTCCAAAGAGCTCGATCAAGAAGGCCCTCGTGAAACAGCTCCCAAACACAGTCGTGTTGTGCGATTGGAAGGGTAAGACCTACGCGAAGCTGGGCTTCCCGAAGGGCTCGACGATCTCGGTCGCAGTCTTCGATGCCCACGGCAAGCGCCTGGGCGTCGTCGATGGACCCGTTACCGACGAGCGAATGGCGCAAGTCCTCGCACTCCTCCCGCCGTGAAATAGCGGAACTTTGGGAACGAAGCCCGGATGATGTAGCAGCATGAAAGCCGGTTGGGCGAGCCCTCGGCGCACTGTCACCGCCCGAAGGACCTGACAACCATCGTCGATTGCGATACATGCCCCGAGTGACGGCTCGGGAGCGCCACTTGCTTTGGATCGTGCCGCTTGTGGTGGCGCTTGGCGCAGGAGGCTGGTGGGCGTTCCGCCGCACCGAGGGTCCGAGAGTCGACGCGATCACCCCGGTCCGCCAGCCGATGGTGCAGACCATCGTCACCTCGGGTCGCGTGGTCCAGCGCCGGCAGTCGAAGCTTGGCGCAATGATTCCCGGGACTGTCGCCGAGGTGGGAGTCGAGGACGGTGATCGCGTCGAGGCCGAGGCGTTGCTCGTGCGTCTGGCGGATGAAGACGCGCTCGCCAACCTTGCCGAGGCCGAGGCGTCCGTGTCGGAGGCGGAGGCGAGGCTCGCGCGTGTGCAGGGCGTCGGGAGGCGTATGGCGGAGCAAGCGCTGCGGCAGGCCACCATCGAGGCGAGGCAGGCCGAGGTAGAGTTTCAGCGGCAGCAGGCACTCGCCGGGAGCGGCGCGGTGAGCGAGCTGACCTTCGAGCGCGCGCGCCGCGATCGCGACCAGGCGCGGAGCCGGCGTATATCCGCGTCCCTTGAGGTGGCGGCGGCTGCGCCGAAGGGAAGTGACGTGGCCGTGTCGGCTGCAGCGCTTTCGCGGGCGCAGGCTCGACTCACCGCGGCGCAGGTTGCGGTCGAGCAAACGCGGATTCGCGCACCGCTCCCCGGCGTCGTGCTCAAAAGGCATGTCGAACCTGGTGAGGTCGTCCAGCCCGGAGAGGCGATCGTGACCTTCGCCGGGGATGGCCCGCTGCAAGTTCGCATTCAACCCGATGAGTCGAACCTCGCACTGCTGCAATTGGGTCAGCACGCCTTGGTGTCTTCCGAGGCCTTCCCCGAGCAACGGCTCGGGGCATCGATCAGCCGAATCGCACCTTCCGTGGACCCTGTCCGCGGCACGGTCGAAGTGGACCTGGATATCGAGGACGAAACGGACTTGAGGCCCGACATGACCATGACGGTCGAGATCGAAGTCGGGCGCACGTCGAGTGCGCTGGTCGTTCCGAGCTGGGCGATCCGTGACCTCGGAAGCGATAGGCCGTGGGTCATGATCGCCAAGGAAGGCGAAGCACGGCGCCGCGATGTCGAGCTCGGGCTCGAAGGCGACGACGTCGTTGAGGTGGTCTCGGGCCTCAGCACAGACGATCGCGTGCTTTCTCCGATGCTCCCGATCGAGGAGGGCTACCCAGTGCGTCTACGCAAGGCGCCAGGGGCCGCGAACGTTGGCGACGAGGAGGGCGGCTAGTGCTCGCGCTCCAACTTGCATGGAGATTTCTGCGAGAAGGTCGGACACAGTCGTTACTCATCCTCGCCGGCGTCACGATTGGAATTGCCGCATTCGTGTTCGTCTCGGCGATCATCGAAGGCCTTCAAGTCAACTTGCTCGAGCAAACCCTCGGTAGCCAGGCGCACATCACCGTCGCTCCCGAAGAAGCGCCTCCACGCGCGCTCATGCGTGCGCCGGGCGTCGCGTTTGCACGGCGGATTGCACCGTCCGAGCCGCGGCGGAGGCCCTTCGATCAGTGGCAGCGAGCGGTTCGCCGCGTCGAGGCGACCGACGGCGTGGTTGCGGTCTGCCCGAAAGTAAGCGGCTCCGCGCTCGCGTACCGGGGCGCCGCCGAGGAGGCGGTGAAGGTGGTCGGCGCAGATGCCGCCCGCTTGCGCCGCATCGTCGACATTCCGGCGAACCTCGTCGAGGGCCAGTATCGGCTCGGCGGGGATGAAGTCGTCGTCGGCACCAGCCTCGCGGACAAGCTCGGTGCGCGTGTGGGCGATCCGATCCGCGTTCGAAGCGGCGATCGCGAAAGCGTCCTCAGAATCGTCGGCATCTTCGACATCGGAAACGAGATGGTCAACGGGCGTTGGATGGTCACGTCGCTTCGCAACGCGCAAACTCTGCTCGGGCGTGTGGGTGACATCACCGAGATCGACGCACGCGTCGCCGACGTGTACGAAGCCGAGCGGATCGCGCGCGAGGTCGAAGCGCGAACCGGCGTTCCCACAGAGAGCTGGATGGAGCGTAACCGCGATCTGCTCACCGGCCTCCGCTCACAGGACGCTTCCACCACGATGATTCGCGTGTTCGTCCTACTCGCCGTTGCGATGGGCATCGCCAGTGTGCTCAGTGTCAGCGTCGTGCAGCGGCGGGGGCAGATCGGAATCCTCCGGGCCGTGGGCACGTCCCGCCAAATCGTGCTGGGTGTGTTCCTCTGGCAGGGAGTGCTGTTCGGTTTGGTCGGTGCCGTGCTCGGCTCGCTGGTCGGGGCGCTCGCAGGCGAGCTCATCGAGACGAGCGCACTCTTCGACATCACCGTGACGCCGCGTCTGTTGTTCACTGCGCTCGGCGTGTCGGTCGCAACGGGTGTTCTTGCGGCTTACCTTCCTGCGCGCCGGGCGGCGAGGCTCGATCCGGCGGCAGCGATTCGAGGCGACGAATGACGATGACACCACCGTTGCTCGAACTCGAAGGAGTTCGCAAATCATACGGAAACGGCGTCACAACTGAAATCCTCCACGGAATTGATCTTTCCATCCGGCAGGGCGATCTCGTCGCGCTCATTGGCCCGTCGGGCTCTGGCAAGAGCACCTTGCTCAATCTGATCGGCCTTCTCGACCGGCCGACGAGGGGGCGCATCGCCATCGAAGGCCAGGCCGCCGAACACCTCGACGACCGCGCCCTTACGGCGCTCCGGGGCGACAAGCTCGGGTTCATTTTTCAAGCCCACCATTTGCTGCCGGGCCTCACCGTGCTCGAGAACGTGATGCTCCCAAGCGCCGCGTCCCGTGGCGGATTTCACCCGAGCATGAGAGCACCCGCAGAGGCGCTGCTCAGCGGCATGGGCCTCGGAGACTGGGTCGACGCCTGGCCGCGCCAACTCTCGGGGGGCATGCAGCAACGGGTCGCGGTCGCGCGCGCACTGATGAATCAGCCCGCTCTCGTGTTGGCCGATGAACCCACGGGCAACCTCGACACGGCGACCTCCAACCAGGTCGTCGACCTCCTCCGCGAGCGAAACGCCGAGAGCGCGACCGCCTTCCTGATCGTCACCCACGACCCCACGCTCGCCCGTCGATGCGACCGCGTGGTCGAGCTCGTCGACGGTGTGGTCGTCTACGACGGGGCGCCCTCGGGAATGAAGAGCTGGGACTGAACAAAGCAGCTAGCGCCGGGAGGTATTGGCCCTAGACAATGATCCATGGGGCGTCTCCGAACCGGTAAGATCAGTCTCTTGGTGAGCGTGCTACTCGCAATGGGAACGACCACGGCCGCTTCGCAGCCTGTCGACGGGCCACCCGCCACCTCGGCCGTTCTGGAACGACTGTACGGAACATATCGCTATGCGGGCGACCCCGCAGCCGCGCACGCTACGATACAGAAGTCCATCGAGGCGGCGGTGTCGAGCCTTGGATGGTTGGGTCGCAAGGTCGCCGCAAGTCGTCTCGCGAATCACAAAGAGCTTCCCGAACGAATCGAGATCAAACGCAAAGGTGACGATGTGTCGGTAGAGATGGGGCAATACTCTGCGATCGCACCAATCGACGGTACCGAACGCGAGCTCGTAGGACCCAATGGAAGAGACTCCAAACTCTCGTATCGACTGGCCAACGACGAGCTTCAGCAGTTCTTCGTGTTCGAACACGCCAAGCGAAAGTCGACGTATCGCTACAATGAATCGGGCCAGCTCGTCATGTCGGTCTCGATGACGAGCGAGAAGCTCGCGTCCCCCATCGAGTATGAGCTGGTGTACGCCAAAGCCGCTCCCTAGAGGAGCGCGGTCCGTGCCTCTTGCCCATCTCTTTCAAGACCTTAGACGATCAACATGAGTCGCATCGTTCTTTCACTGATTCTCGCCGCGACAAGCACGTCTGCCTGCAATGCTGAACGCGATACGTCGCACACCCTGACGTCGTCGACCCCAGCTGCGTCCTCTCTGAAGCTACCTACCCCCGAATCGTTCTCCAAGCAGTACGCGAGCTTCGATGGCTATTGGTACCGAGGGTTCGCGGAGCTCACACGCTACGCGCTGCGCCAAGCTCGCTACGGAGAGCAGCATGAAGGCGAGGCCGTCTTGATCTTCGTGACGGAGGACTTCCTCCGTGGCCCTCAAGTCAAGCGGGAGAGGGGGGATTCGTCGGCCGCACTCTCGGTCCTCAAGCTGAACGCTTATCGTCGCTTCTACACCGGTATCTACCCGTACACCCTAATGACCTCTTCGTTCACGCCTGCGGCGCGTAGGGATTCGCGAACGCTGAAGGTCAGCAGCTCGATGCAAGAGTGGTGCGGCAACGTGTACACTCAGATCAATCGTCGCAAGGATGGGCTGCACGTCACGCTGCACTCGTACTTTCAGGATGACGGGGACCAACAATCGATGCTCCCGGAAGCTCCGCTCGAAGACGGTCTATGGTCACTGATTCGGATCGACCCCTCGAAGATTTCGACCGGGGAGCGGCAAATGATCCCTGCGCTCCACTACATCCGAATGCGTCACAAAGCCCTCCGGCCACATCCGGCCGAGGTCAGCAAGATTGACAAGGTCGCGACCGACCTGGTCGACCATCCAGTTTCTGCGGTCCGCGTCGAGTACGCGCACCTAGGACGCGAGCTCACGATCTATCACGAGCCGGAGTTCCCTTACATCATTCAGGCTTGGGAAGAAAACGTGGGGGCCCAACGAACCACGGCGGTGCGAACCCACGCCGTCGTCGATGACTACTGGAACCACAACTCCGCCGGGGATTCCACCTACCGCGAGGCCCTTGGGCTACACCACTAGCCCGTAACCGGTTCGGGCTCTGGTCAGCATCCACTCGTGGAGTTTCCGGGCAGGCTGCGGAGCCAAGCTGCAGATTGCAATTCACGTGCTCGTTGCCCGCCGGATGCCCCGGTAGATGACTTTGCCAACCGCGACGGGAAACAGTAGCCGCTGAACGGCCCATCGCGGGAAGCGGAAGCTACTGCCGTCGGGACGGAACACCCGAAGCCCGTCTTCCTGGACGCCCAGAATCGACCCCCAACGATATGGCGGCGGGCTGTACTGCTTCATCGCGTGTTCCTTGCCTTTCAGGGTGGCACGGACGTTATGGGCGACGAGGCGGTAACCCCAGTTGCGGGCAGAGCTGCGATGCGGATCGGTGGCTGCAATGTCGCCCACGGCGAACACATTCGGATACCCCGGAACGCGCAGAAATTGATCGGTCCGTACGAAGCCTCGCTCGTCTAGCATGTCCCCGGGAATGAAGCTGTTGTTCGGCCGCACGTGGCCCACCGACCAGAGGGTGAGGGCGGCCTCAAACGGGATCTGTCCTGTAGACCAGCTCACCGGACCGGTCGTGAACCGATCGAAGGCAAAGCCTTCGGGAATGAGGGCACGGTGCCCAGGGTGGAGCTCGACGCCGATCCGCTCGAGGTGGTCCTCGATCCGCTGTCGCACCTTCGGGTGGTAGCCCGGGAGTGGCTGGGGCTCGCTGTAGAAGAAATGGACCGTCTTGTCGGGGTACCTCTCCCGGACATTCGCGGCGACGCTGACGCCCGTCGCACCGCCGCCGATGATTGTGATGCTGTCTGCCTCGGCGATCTGCTCGGCCGCGCGACGGATGCCGTCCCTGATGCTCGTTAGATCCTCTAGCGCATCGTTGCGCCAGAAACCGTTTGCGACACCAGAAGAAATGACCAACGCGTCGTAGGGCTCGATCTGCTGATCCCCGTCGGGCAAGGTGACGGTGACCTGCTGCGCGCTCGTATCCAAATCGGTGATCCGGCCCTGTAGGACCTGCACGTCGTCCAGTCGCGGATAGCGGCCGAAGGACATGAGGTAGTTCTGCTTCCATACTTCAGGCCGCGTGAGGCGCGTCCCGAGCTCTTGTCCACTCACGAGGCAGGGCTTGGTGCTGATCCCGAGGACTTCGAATCCAGGGCCAAGATGAATCGCAACCAGTAGGCCCGTATCACCGAGCCCTGCAATGACCACGCGGGGGCGTGGCGACCGCCGACCAACGCGCCTCATGTGAGCTTCGCTTGACGATCGTCTGCGAGCGACTCGAGAGTGCCTGACCATCCGCTGTAGCGGCAGAGCTCGGACCACAAGGCCTCGCGCTCCTCGGCGGTTTCACGAGTTCTGGCGAACCGATGGGTTGGGCGTGGCGTTCGATCGTGCCAGAACTTGCCCGTGCTTCGCCCGGCTTCGTCTGCGGCGCAAAGCCAGACGATGGTATCTGCACCTTGCGCAGGGCTTCGCAAAAGCGCCTTCGTGAGCCTGTAGAAGCGCGGGAGAGAGGTTGAAACTCCCGGCGTGTCGGCCCATCCGGGATGCATGGAGTGCACGACCACGCCGCACGGAGCGAGCGCGCCGGCCCAAAGTTCGGTCAAGATGACCTGGCCCCGCTTTGTCCGGGCGTAGGCCTTCGCTCCGTCATATGTTCCGTGCGCGCTCTGCAGGTCGCTCACCGAGATGCGCTGAGCATACATACCGCCAGACGCCACATTGATGATGCGCGCGGACGCGGCGAGTTTGGGGACCAGCAAATTCGTCAGCAAAAAGTGTCCGAGAAGGTTCGTCGCAAACGTGGTTTCGATGCCCTCAGCCGTCTCGGTGCGAGTAGGCAACAGGACTCCGGCGTTGTTGACGAGAATGTGAATCGGGGCTTCGATTCGCTTGGCGAGCGCGCGTACGTCGGACATCAAACTAAGGTCTGCGACCTCAATCCCGACGGCAGCGCTGCCAGTCTGCTCGGTGATGCCCGCTGCGACTTGTTCCGTCTTGTCTCGATTGCGCCCGACGAGCTGTACAGTCGCGCCGAGGCGCGCCAACTCCGTCGCGGTCTGCTTTCCCAGGCCGGATGTCGCTCCCGTGACCACGGCCGTCCGGCCTGTGAGGTCCGCATCGATGCTCGAGTGAGACCGCCAGCGGTAGCCAAGCGACGTATACCCGAGCAAAGACTTGTCCAAGATCCGATCACGCATCCACACTACCTGGGACCAGTCGCATCGATCCGCAACCGAGGCGCCGACGCGTCATTCGTACCTCCGACGTCAGACTGCCTTCGTGTCGAGCGCCGCATGGATTTCCGTCAGGAGCGAAGCTCGATCGTAGGCGTGGAGCTTTGTGCTCACCGCGTGAAGAAACACGCTTGCGAACTCGGGCTTTCTCGGATGAGTCGCTGCGCCTGGGCCTTGTCGACCTGGCCGAGTGTCGTGGGGCCGAAGGCGCGCGCATCGAGGATTCGGATCGGCATGCGATTGTAAGCAATTGAGCATTCTTCCAGGCGAGGATAGGGTAGGAAAACAGCCGTTGCCCAAGCACCTGATTACTATGGGCCCTGACGACCATCGACTCTTCCGTCCGGCGCACGTGTGCTTCCTTGCCATTGGTTGTCTGCTGCTTGCAAACCACCATGCCCACGCACAATCGCCTGGGGACGACGCAACCCCGGCCGTGCCCTTTCCGCAGGACGAGAGAGGCAGCGTCCCACGGAGCGCGCCAGGTGTGTCTTGCCGTCTACACGACGGAGCCCAGGCGCGCGGGTGCTCCCAACAACGCGCCCACTGCGTCCCCCAAAGCACGCTTCCGATTCTTGAATGGGCTATCCGGACGCACCGGTGCATCGGCAACCCGTTCAGGTCGACCGCTTCCATGCGTTAGGTCTGGACCGCGGCGCCATGCACGCGGCACATGCACCAGGTGCCTTGTGGAAACACGACACTTCGGAGCCCCGTACGCCACTGCTCAAGCGCGTGCCGGTGGGCCCGCCGAAACGCGCGAACCTCTCGAAGCGAAGGGCTAGCTAACTCTGCCCGGTCGGCTTGGCGTTGGCTTGAAGCACCCCACTGAACGAGTCGCGGTATGCCCACGCCAAGAAAAGCTGCATGACGACGATGAAGATCGCCATGCCCAGCCCAGCCTTGTCCATGAAAGTGTGGAAGAGGAGAATGTGGACCGACACGAGCGCGAGCAAGATCAGTCCGAGGGGAAGGAACCGCCCCGTCAGGATCATCAGGACGGCGACCAGCTCGACCAGCTTCACGGCGATCATGAAGTACCCGGTGGCGACCAGCGCGCCCATCAACGACCCTGCAGCTTCGTTATCTCCGGCGCGGGAATGAAACTGAATTGGAAGAACCCGTGCAAACCAAACACCACGAAGATCAAACCCAGCAGCACACGTGCTCCGATGATGACAAACTTCAAGTCACGCTCCCTTTTCCAGAGTCCTTGGACCTGGCCAATCGATAGAGCCTCGTCTCGAAACCGTAGCCCCGGAGCCCTGCGCTAGGAAACAATTACGTATGGGCCGCACCGCCGGATGACCCCAGGTTACCCATGACCGGATGAGGAGGTTGTCATGCGGTGCTTGTTTGGCTTTGTGTTTGTGCTGGCGCCGGTGGCCGGGCCGCTGAGTGTGAGTGCTCAAGACGATGACGAGGGTGCGAAGTCTTCAATGCGTTGGGCGGGGGAAGATTCGTGAAATCGCTCGCCCTAGGCGCGCTTGCTTTCACGTTGGTGGCGGGAGCCCCTGGCGGCACCGACGCCCAAGCTCACATCGTCGTTGAGCCGCCCGCCACACCGCCCACCGCCCGCCCGGCCAGACTGCCCGTCGCAAGGCCCGCCACCTTGCCCGCGCAAACACCCCCTCCGCTGAGCCCGGCGGAGGAGGTTGAGCGCGCGGAGCTCGCCTGGGTTGTGTTCCGATCGCGCAATATCTTCATCGGGTCGACGGTCGCGACCGCCCTGGGAGCGGCGTTGGTGTTCCCGGCGGAAGCCAACCAATGTGCGGACGAACCGAAGAGCTTGGATCGATGCACCCCAGGAGGTAAGGCTATGGTGGTCATCGGTTATCCATTGCTCCTCGTCGGTGGCATCTCCATGTTGTCGAGCGGAATCGTGTTCGGCGTCATGAAGGGTAAGTTGCGACGACTCGAGCAACGCGCGGCCGCCCCGAAGTCACGAGCGGTTCGCTGGGATCCGGCCGGCTCCCGGTTCGTCTTCTAGGAGCTTGGCGGCTGGTCGAGCAACCGCTTTGAGGCTAGTCCGCGGTTCGGTTATGGCACGGTCTCCTCGGCTCGAGCGCGTGATGTTCATGGTGGCTCTAATCGTCGCTGGAGAGGCAGTGTTCAGCCTGCCCTTTCACGTTACCCGCTTCTTTCGACCGACGGTCCTCCAGGTGCTGGACCTCAGCAACACGCAACTCGGCACGGTGCAGGCGGTGTACGGAGTGGTGGCCATGCTCGCCTACTTCCCCGGTGGGCCACTGGCCGACCGTTTTCCGGCTCGCCGATTGCTCACCGCGTCGCTTCTGCTGACCAGTGCCGGCGGAGTCTACTTCGCCTCGTTTCCACCGTATCGAGGGCTCTGGGTACTGTTCGGCTTCTGGGGCCTCACCACGATTCTATTGTTTTGGGCGGCGCTGATTCGAGCCACACGTGAATGGGGTGGCGATGTCGCGCAGGGCCGCGCGTATGGGATTCTCGACGGCGGACGCGGCCTGTTTGCTGCGGTCCTCGCCGCGGCGGCGGTATTTCTCTTTCAGCTCCTCTTGCCGGACGATCCGACTGCAGCGACCGAGCTCGATCGCGCCCGCGCACTGCGAGGCATCATCTATGGGTACACGGTGGCGACCGCTGTCGCGGCGGCGCTGTGCTGGTTCTTCGTCCCGGACGACCAGGGAAAGACGCGCGATCACGAGAGCGCGTGGGTGCACGTCGCGACCGTGGTGCGGCTCCCCCGTGTATGGCTTCAGGCCGTCATCGTGGTTTGCGCATACGTCGGCTACAAGGGCATCGACAACTACTCGCTCTTTGCGGTGCAGGGCTACGGCATGAACGAGCTCGAAGGCGCGCGGGTGTCGGCGGTCAGTGCCTGGGTGCGGCCGTTGGCGGCGATTGGCGCGGGCTGGCTGGGCGACAAGATCAGCTCTTCCCGTGTATCGGCGCTGTGTTTTGCACTCCTCGTCGGCTCGTACGCGTGGCTGACGCTGGCGACGCCAAAGCCGTCTGCGGCGTGGGTGCTGTACGTCAACGTTCTGTTCACCTGCCTGGCGGTGTTTGGGTTACGAGGGGTCTACTTCGCGCTGTTCCAGGAAGCATCGGTTCCACTCGCAGCCACCGGCACCGCGGTCGGGCTGGTTTCGGTGATCGGCTACACGCCGGACATCTTCGTCAACTTGGTCGCCGGCGTGCTGCTCGACCGATCGCCCGGCATTGCCGGCCACCAGCAGTTCTTCCTCTTCCTCGGCCTGTTTGCGTTTCTGGGGTTGCTCGCCAGCCTCGCCTTCCGGCGGTCCTGACCGCAACCCGCCGCTTTTTTGAAGAGATCCGGAAGAAGAGATCCGACCGAGGTTGAGCAGAAAGCCGGAACCCGTGGCGTCCTCACGCTGCCGCGTGCATCTCGTCGCAGACCGTCGCCAAGTCCTCGAGAGCGGTGGCGCAATCGCCTTCGAAGGACGAGCCGTGCTCTCTTCGCCCATCGGGCTCATGCTGAGGGCCCAAGTGCGCGGTACTGATTGTCATGTCGCGTCAGGAACCGCGCCGACAGGGCCTTTGTTCTTACTACCCTCGGGCATCAGCGGCGTTCAAGCACGGGATCATTGCAGCAGCCCGTGAGGTGAATCGGTTGCGCGCAGGTCGCCGTATCGCGCTAGAACTGCGCCGATTGGCGCCGTGAACCCCATAAATCCGGGACGGCGATTTGGTGCACAACTTGCATCGATTCTCATGGCTTCAGAACGCAAGGAGGGCATGCCATGGCCGTTTCTTCGATCGCGAGTCGAGATCAGCGCCCTGCGGCTAGCGGATCACCGTACTTCGCGGATCTGATCGAGCATTCCCGTGCCACGCGTCGCCAGGACATCGATGCTGTTTTGAGCCGGCTTCGGGCCAACAAGGACGCGTGGGTTCGGATCGATATGCGCGAACGACTGTCCTTGCTGGATGAAGTGCGCCAGGATTTCATTTCGCTTGGCGAGCGCTGGGTGGCGGCGGAGCTCGAGGCGAAGCGGATCGCCCCTAACTCCCTGGGCGAAGCAGAGGAGTGGGCCATCCTGGCTACGGTTCATCGAGCGCTTCGAACGCTTCGACAGTCCCTCGCCGAGATCGAGAAGCTGGGCGAGCCCAAGGTGCCGGGACCGATCGCGTTGCGGCCCAACGGGCAGGTCGTCGCTCAGACGTTTCCTCTGACAGTCTGGGATCGTCTCCTCTTCCTTGGAGCGAAGGGCGAAGTTTGGATGGAGCCTGGCGTCGGCATTGAGGAAACGATTGCTGCTCAGGCGGCTGCCTACAAAGAGACGGAGCGACAGGGAAAGGTTTGCCTCGTGCTGGGTGCCGGAAACGCGTCGATGCTTCCTATTACCGATCTTCTCGACAAGCTCTTCGTCGAGCTGCAGGTGGTCGTTCTGAAGCCAAACCCCGTGAACGCCCACATGGGGCCGTTGATTGAGGAGGGGTTCCGAGCGCTCATCGAGCGGGGCTTTTTGGCCGTCGTCTATGGCGGGGCGGAGGAAGGAGCCTATCTCAGCAGTCATTCGGACGTAGAAAGCCTGCATTTGACCGGGTCCGACAAGACCTTCGAGGCTGTTGTTTTCGGAACGGGCGCAGAAGGGGCGAAACGCAAAGCGGAACGCAGCCCGCTCATCGGCAAGCGGTTCACGGGCGAGCTGGGGAACGTCAGCCCCGTGATCATCGTGCCTGGCCCCTGGACGCGAAGCGATATCGAAGAGCAGGCCAAGCACATCGCCAGCTGGCTGGTCGTCAACGCGGGTTTCAACTGTCTGACGCCGAGGGTGCTCATCCAGCACGGGACGTGGACGCAACGAAACGCACTGATGGATGCGGTCGGACGACTCTTGGCCCAGGTTCCTCCGCGTTATCCGTACTACCCGGGAGCGCAGGATCGTCATGGCGAGTTCCTGCAGGCACATCCCGATGCAGACCAGTTTGGGGCTCGGGAAGCTGACCGCCTTCCTTGGATACTCATTCGCAATGTGAACCCCGAAGATACTCAGGACATTTGCTTCAGGCGCGAGGCATTCTGTGGGCTCTTTGCCGAGACCGCCCTCGATGCACCCAGCGTTGCAGACTTCATCGACCGGGCCGCTCAGTTCGCGAATGAGACGCTCTGGGGGACCCTCTGCGCAACGCTCATCGTGCATCCCAAGTCCTTGGGGGATCCAAGCATTGCTGCAGCCGTGAACCAGGCGATCTCCGACTTGCGATACGGCACCGTCTCGCTGAACATGCTGGTCTATTATTCTGCCTACTTCATGGGAAGCCCTTGGGGCGGATTCCCGGGCCAGGACATCTATGACGTCCAATCGGGCATCGGAACGACGTTCAACATGCTCATGTTTGACCGACCTCAGAAGTCTGTGCTCAGGGCTCCTTTCCGAAGGCTCGACCCGTTGACGATCAAATCGAAAAGGCCGGCTGAGTTCGGTCGAAAGCTCGCAGCATTTGAAGCGAGCCCCTCATGGAAGAAGATCCCCAGTCTCGTGTGGACGGCGCTCCGCAGCTAGCGTCGTGGGAGTAGCTGAGATGTTTAACGAATACGTACAGTACGATGCCCTCGCTTTGGCGGAGCTCGTGTCCAAGGGCGAGGTTCATCCGAAAGAGGTCTTGGAGGCTGCCATCCGGCGCGCGGAGAAGCTCAATCCTCGGCTCAATGCGATCGTCACGCCGCTCTACGACTACGCGCGTGATCGCGTCCAGCAGGATTTGAGCGGCCCCTTTGCCGGGGTGCCATTTCTCTTGAAGGACGTTCACCACGCGTTGAAGGGAACGCCGATGAGCAATGGCAGCCGGCTTCACAAAGGCGAGGTTTCGGAGGTCACCGCGGAGATCGTGCGCCGGTTTCTCGACGCGGGCGTGGTCGTGTTCGGCAAGACCAATACGCCTGAATACAAGCTCTCGGTGCTGACGATGCCGGAGGCTTGGGGGCCTACCCGTAACCCGTGGGACGTGACTCGGTTGCCGGGTGGTTCGAGTGGAGGATCCGCGGCCGCAGTCGCGGCTGGCATCGTGCCGATGGCATCGGCGACCGACGAAGGAGGATCGATACGGATGCCCGCCTCGGCATGCGGGGTGTTCGGCCTCAAGCCGAGCAGAGGGCGAAACCCGATCGGACCGGACTTCAGTTGGGAGGCCGAGGGGCTTTCGACCTCCGGTGTGATCACGCGCACGGTCCGCGACAGCGCAGCAATGCTCGACGCCACCGAAGGACCCGAGCCTGGCTCGCCCTACGTGGCGCCTGGGCCGACGGGCTTCCTCGCCGCTCTCAGTGATCCTCTGGGTCGACTGCGTATCGGAGTTTCGACTGCGTCCAATGTCTTCGGAATGCCGATGGATGGCCCTTGTGTCGATGCGGTTCGCGTCACAGGTCTTCTTCTGCAGGACCTGGGCCACGTGGTCGAAGAGGTGCCGCTTCCATACGACGAGTGGGAGGTGCTCCAAACGTTCCTGATTCTGCTTGCGGCCAATACCGCGGCCGTCATGACGGAGTTGGAGGGGCGATATGGCAAGAGCAGGGTTCGCGCTTCGCTCGAGGATGTCTCTCTTCTGCTCGGAAAGGTTGGCCGGGCCATGCCCGCCGAATCCGTCGGCACCTCTCGAATCAACGCGCGTCGCATCGGCGCCAAGCTGGCGGCTTTCCATGACGACTATGACGTTCTGGTCACGCCCACGCTTGGACGCGTGCCGATTCCGATCGAGCAGGGCGAGCTCACCGCAGCAGAGAAGCGGCTCCTTCGCTTTGTGTTATCGCCTGCAGCGGCCGGCCTCTTACACGTCAGACGCTTCCTCGAGCGTATGATGGAAACTCAGACAGAATCGGTCGTCCGGCAAGTGCTGTGGCGAACGCCGATCGCTAATGTCGCTGGAGTCCCCGCCATGTCGGTGCCGCTTCATCGAACCGAAAACGACCTGCCGGTCGGGGTGCAGTTCATTGGGCGCTACGGAGACGAAGTCACTCTCCTCAGGCTGGCCGCGCAGCTCGAGGAAGCCAAACCTTGGCGCGTGGCTACGGGCACTTGAACGACCCCGGGGAACGGAAGAAGATCCAACCCACGTTGGCGGTGACGCAAAGCCGCGCGAAGCTGATCCAAGGCTTCTGGTCAGCGTGCGATGCACCCAATGGTGCCGATGAAAGCACCCGGAACACTCCACTATATCGCGAAGGGCGCGCTCGTCGCGGCCTCGCTCCAGGGAATTGGGCCCTCACCATGCACGCCGGCGCCCCCGCCCCGTAGGGCAGTCGAGAAAGCTCCGGCTGGGCATTGTGTGCTCTACGGGGCGGGCCCGCACCGCGCCCCGTGACACACCCGCATCCACCAGGTGCCTTCGGGGAAGCACGCGCTTCGGTCTCCAGCGGTCCACGCCCCGAGCGCCCGCGCGTACTGTGCCTTGAATGCTCGGACGCGCTTCACTGCCTCGGTGGCCACCGCTCGATGGCCCGCAGCGGCAAACTGAGGATTGAGGCTCCCAAACACTTCGTAGCTCTTGGCCCGCTTCGTGTGCGCGAGCTTGAGGACGCGCCTCGGGCCCACAAACGAGAGCCCTGTCCGCTTGGCCTTGTTCCACGCTTGATGTTGCTTGTCCCGCACGCGTTCGGCGATGCGCTGACGGGCGAGCTCAGGCCCATAGTCGAGTTCGAGTGCCACCGGCATCTGCAGCCGAAGCTCGAGCTCTTCGGGCCACTCAGGGTTATTGGGGTCGAAGTAGTGCGGAGGGCGCTTGACCCGGATGACACGCGTCCCGACGTGTGGGGGGAGGGTGTGCGCTCCGGGCCAGTCTTTGGCGTACCGGACGGCGCCTGCTTCGACCGGGTTGACGATGAGGTAGGCGATGGCCTCGACCATGGCTTCAGGCGTCAGCAGCACGTGGGCGCCACTACTATCCTTATTGAAAACTTCCTCGGGCCACCCGCGATAGGCCTTGGTGCACAAGGCGAGGTAGCGGTGAAAGGTCTGCAAGAACTTTGGGTACACGCCTCGCACGTCGGTGATGACCTCGTGGGAATGAGTCGACATGAGGCACGCGGCGTGGACCAAGACACCATGGAGCTCGGCCGCGTAGGCGAGGCAATACCAATACACTTGCTCCATCTGCCGTGCTTCGTCCGGATTGAGAAGGAAGTGGCGGCGCGTGGTGCGACGAGAGAGCGCCAGGGTGGCGCCCGGATCCACAATGCGGGGTCGGGTCATACCCCGTCGGTAGAAGCGAACGCCATGCCGACTCGGGGCCCTGTGATTTCCGGAGCTTGGCGGCGTGGCTGCGGCGGTTTCGTGAGCGGCCGCCGGCGGACGTCACTTCACGAGACTACAGCGCTATACGCCAACACGTACTGCGTTTGGGGTAACCTCGGTAGAATCTCCTAATCTCCTTCTTGGCACCCCAGCTGGCGCAGCGGGGGCGCTCCCGTCACGCTGCATTGACTGGCGGTCGGAATCCCGTCGCTGTGGAGGCGCTAGATGCGGTATTTCTTGGGAATCTTGGGAATCGTCTTGGTGGCTGCGCTTGGAGCGGCCGGGTTGAGTGGCTGCAGCGAAGCCGAGAACGCGGGTGGCACGGGTGGGACTGCGGGGACCGGGGGCACGGCTGGAGCCGGAGGCACGGCGGGAACCGGCGGGACGATCGAGGGGTTCGATCCGCTCGAAGGGATCGGAGATGTCGAGCTGGTCGTCGACGGATTCCTGTTTACCGAAGGGCCGCATTGGCGGGCGACGGAGCAGCGGCTTCTGTTCACCGACATTCCGGTAGGGGTGATCTACGAGCTGACGCCGCCGGATGATGTTCAGACGTTTCGTGAGGAAAGCCAGATGGCCAACGGGCTCGCTTCGGATTCCGATGGTCTCTTGCTTGCGGCCGAGCACGAGTCCCGGCGGGTGTCGCGGACGCTCGAGGACGGGACGATCGTGACTGTGGCAAGTGAGTACATGGGCGACTCGTTGAACTCGCCGAACGACATTGCGGTTCGGATCGATGGAACGATTTACTTCACGGACCCGCCGTACGGGATCAACCAGGCAACACAGCAGGAGCTCGACTTCAACGGTGTGTTTCGGGTGGACCCGGAAGGCGTGCTGACCGCGGAGTGGGAAGGCGAGCTGGAGTCACGGCCGAATGGGCTCGTGCTTTCGCCGGATGAGCGGCGCTTGTACGTGGCGGACACCACGGAGGGCGTGATGGTGTTCGATGTGAATGCCGACGGTTCGCTTGGTGAAGAACAGGCCTTCGTTCCATCCGTGGCGGGCGCCGATGGGATGGCGATGGACACCGGTGGCAATTTGTTCGTGTCGACGGCGACCGGCGTGCAGGTGTTCGACCCCGAGGGGACGCTTTGGGGGACGATCGAGATGCCGGAAGGTGCACTCGCACCGGCGAACTGCGCGTTTGGCGGAGACGACGCGCGAACCTTATACATCACGGCGCGCTCGGCGCTCTACCAAGTGCGCTTGATGCGGCCGGGCTTGTACTGAGGGCTCTCGTCGCCCACTGGGCTCAAGCTGTGCACGTACCGCGCCGACGGGGCTGTTGTTCTCAATGCCGATCACTTCCGCCCCTAACTGATCGGCATTGCTTCTGTTCTTACTATCAACCCCCGGCGTATGCTTACCACCATCGTGACGGCTGAGGCGCTGCGCTGACGCAGCGCCCCGTGATCCTTACTCACAAACGATGATGGTATCGCCGTTGCTCTCTTGGAATGGGGGCGTGTTCGGTTCGGGTGGTTCGGGATCGTTGGCGAGGAGAAGCCCTGGGTTGGTGGCTTCGACGTTCCTCCAATCCGGATCGCGACCGTTGGGCCCGCTATTCAGCATGGCGTTGAGCCAATCGACCACGGTGGGGACACCACCGGTGGTGTCGTCGTAGACCTTGTCCCTGCCCCACGTCGTGTGCGCCGAGCCCGATCCAAAGTAGGATCGGTAGTTGTCCGGAACCGCGGAGAAGGTGTCTGCGGACTGCTGACGCGCCACGTCCCCGAAATCACAGGTCGCCTGCCACCAGGTCGCGGCGCCCAGCGGGCTCATCGTCAGCATGACGTTATAGAATCCGGTCTGCCCGCCCTGGCCTCCATCGTAGACCGTCGAGTAGTGCGCCCAGTTGCTCTCCGGGTAGTACTTCGCCACGGCCTCGGTGTAGGCAGGCATCCCTCCCCCCTCCGGGTCGAGTGCGTCCTCCACCCCGGGGATGTACTCAGGCAGGTTCGCGGCGAAGTTCCAGTTGCCAAACTCGTTCGTCAGGAACTCCTGCGTAATCACGCCGTTGCCAGCATCGGCAAGCACGTGGATCTGCGAGGCAGGCCAGACTTCGTGAAGAAGCGGCCCATTGAACCAGGCGCCATACGCTCCTGCGCTCGACCCTGTGACGAAGACCACCTCCGGGTCGTAGAAGTGCTCGCGAGCCCACTTCTCCGCGATTCGCGAATTGTGATAACCCCGATGCTCGATCGTGAGCTCGTCGGTGTACTCCTGGGTCGCGTTGCCGTAGTGGACGTCGCAGGTGCAGTAGGTGATGAAGACGGTGTGCCAGTCTTTGAAGGGGTTGTTCTCATTGTTCCGGTCGGCAAAGCCTGTGGTGGTCGAGTTTGGATTGTCGGCTTCGGTCGCAGTGGGCGAGCAGGTGGGGATTCCACACGTCAACGCATCCCAACAGGCGCCTCCGCCCTGATAATACATCACGAGCTTGTTGACGGTGCCGCGCTTGGCGAAGTAGCGATACTCGGACCCGGGCTCGATGCAGGTCGGGGTGAACGTCGTGCCTTTGTAGACGGTCTCCTCGGGCACGAGCGAGATGTAGCTCGCGCTCTCGACCCCCGGAGCCACGATCGTGTTCGAAACCACCTCGTCGACGAGCGCTCCGAAGTCGCTCCCCACCTGTTCCTGGGTGGCGTCGGTCGGGCAGTCACTCGCGGTCGCCGTGTTCCAGGCCTGGATCCACGTGTTGGTCGCGTCTTCGATGGCACCGTCCACGATCGATCGATCGGGGTCCTCGTGAAGGTCGGAGATGTAGACGCCCTCGGCGTCGAGAATCGTCGTGCAAGCATCGCCTGTCGCGGTCATCAGGTCGGACACGCACTGCGCCTGCGCCGCCTGACCGAGATCGATGCCTACCGTGATCGTGTTGAAGATCTCATTGACCGCGTCCTCGATGGAATCCGCGGCGTCCCCCGAGGCGAGCGCGAAGCTATCGCAATCCGCGTCCTCGGTCTGGGCATCGTTTTCGGCATCACCCCACGCGGTGTCGAGCGCGTCTCCTGCTGCGGAGATCGCGTCACCGCGGGCAGTCACGTTAAGATCCAGGGCGTACGCGGCCCACGCGCCCATGACCGTTTCGCAGAATGTCCCTGCCGCCGCCTGCTTGTCCCCAATGCAGATGTTCGCTGCGTACGGTTCCGGACGGAACCGCGTGGTGCCGCCAGAAGAATCACTACTACAACCCGCACTGAGCGCGACGGGAATCGCCAAACAAGCTACGACAAGCTTAATCATTCGCATACGAACCTCCATGGAATGCCGTCTTTTCCTATAGATTTCCTCCAAGTTCAAGAGATTTTACCGACATTGCGCTCGGGCGTCTCGAGGAAGACGGCTTCGTCATTCTGGAAGACGTTCTCACTTTCGGGGTTCGTAGAGAACCTGCGCGAAGAGATGCTGGCGATGCTCGGGTACAGCATCCACAGCGCCCTCATGGGGTACGTCGACGGCCGAGATCCGAAGCACCTTTTGGGGGACGGACGGCTAGTCAGGAGTCGCCTTGATCCGGGTCGCCCAACGCGCGTCGCAGAATACCGCGCGTGAACGAGCGCGAAGTCAAAGGGTGATCAAATCGCCAAGGCGCTCGACGATCTCGTCTTGCTTGCTCGCAGCCAAATCTTTGTCGAGCGCGGCCATCACGAGCTGAGCCGTCGGGCCGTCGAGGGAAGACCGGAGCAATCCCAAGAACTTTGGCGGCGCAACGAGAACCACGCCCCTGTATCGATTCTGCACGCGAGCATCCTGGAGCTTGTCGGCCAGCGCTCTCGCGAAGTCGGAAACCGCTCTATCGTGCGGGCCTTCGCTCTGGCCCATCGACGCGCGGCCAGGGTCACCGCTGTTTTTGCGAAAAGAGCGGCCAGGACGGTCGGAAGCCATGTCCCGATCCCGTGCTCGACCCTCGGGGTGCTCGACCTCCTCGACGAGCTCCAGCCCCGTTCCGCGACCGCGGTTCTCGAAGAATCGAGCCCCCGCCTCGTGAGCGACTACAATCCATGTGCTGGTCATCATCTGTCCTCCCTTGTTGCAACTCAGGATGTGGGTAGTGAACGAAGCGCCTGGAGCTCGATTATCTGCTTCGAGTCGTCCCCGGCGATGACCTCGATGCCCGACAGCATCCCCGATTCTTCGCGAATGTAAATCTCTTTCGGCCTCGCCACCCGGTCGGGATCAGTCGACCCAGAGGAAAGCTTCGGGCCAGCGGTTCCGCATCCAAGCCACGCCGGCTCCCACCGCATCGTCCAGCGCGAACGAGGGAGCATACCCAAGTGCCCGAATCCGCCCATCGTCGAAGTGGCTCGCGCACGCCAAGATTCTTTTTGGCCCATTGGGACGATGTTTTGGGCCGAGTTGCGCGGTACTCGCTTGTTATGTCGTGTGGGGCGCGAACCGAGTCCATCAACCAGTCGGCGTGCGCAGCCTGGTGAAGCAAGCCGTCTGCAATTGCAATGGGACGATAGAGCGAAAGCATGGCTTCATCCCCCTTGCCCCCCGGGTCGGGTCGCCCACCTGCCAACCTTCCGGGTCCGTGAATCGCCTACATTGAGGCTCTTCATACTCAAAGTGTGCGCTCGAAGGACAACGCGGTTCATACGCAATTCCTATCGCTAGCGCCCGTGCCGTTCCGTAGAGTTTCAGTTCGCAGGGACGGTCGTCGCACTCTCGATTCGAAAGTCGAAGCTCTCGTCGATCTCCGCGTGTTCCCGATGGCCCTCTTCGACGAAGACGACCTTGTTCTTGATTCTGCCGGTGGCGGTGCCATGGGAACCGAGGGTCCTGAGGTCGAGACGAATGTGACCGGTCGCTATTGTTTGACCCGACTCGACTTCGAGCGAAGATTCATCCTCGGCGAACTCGACGATCTGACGGTTGCCGCTTCGCGCAAACTCCACGTCGAGAACAACCTGGTCTCCGTCGCGCTCCACCAGGGTGTAAATCGCCTCCTGCACCATCTTGACGCCGTGGAGCGCCAACATGCCTCGAACTGCCCAACGGGCGCCCACACCGACCTCCTCGTTGGGAAGGGCCACGACAGAGACGAGCGAGAACGCGTTGGTGATGGTCCAGAGTAGACGCAGAGGTACGTCGACGGCCTTTTGATTGTAGCGAAGGCCGCGCACATGACCGCTGTCATCCATTGCGTTCCACGAACCCGTGCCTTTCAAGAAGTCCGTGTGCACCTGGATGTCCTCGAGGAGCTTCTCGCTGGCACCGGGCCCAGCCACGGCCTTGGACTCGACAATCTCGAAGTCATAGCGGATCTCTTGCTCATCGACCTTCGCGGGCCCGATCACCGCGTGTATCTCCATTTTCTGCAGTCCGGATACGGTCGTGGTCGGGCTGCCGTGCTCGGATGGGATGACTCGCCACGACATCTTGGAAGTCGTCGTCGTCCCCTCCGCGATCGCGTAGCGCAGCAGGCTCCTCGGCTCTTCGCCCGCGTCTAGGAGCTCTAGCGGAATGAAAGGAGGCGCCTCTGCCGCAGGCGGTGTCTTGCAGCCAATGAGCAACAAGACGAGGCAACCCAGAATCCAGTGCTCTCGAATCATCGAAAAGGTCCTCCCGATAGTCACGCAGATTGCGGCATAGTACCGGAACCGGACAGAGATCCCAGAGATCCCAGCAGAGATCCTACCCAGAGATCCTACCGACGTTGTGCAAAGCGAAGCGCGCTCTCGGCGATTCGGCTGTAGTGTCGTGAGGCGGCGGCCGCCGGCGGAGTCTGGCGTACCGTCAGCAGTGTTGGACGCGCCGGTCTAGAATTTGCGGGGAATGTTGACACTGAGCTCCGGCACGGTTCTCGCTGGGGCTCATTGCATGACCCGACGACGCATCATCGAGCCCGGCACCACTTGGGCACTCTCACGACGCACGACCCGGCGCCACTTCCTGCTCAATCCCGACGAAGCTCGGCAGATGGAGCAAGCGTATTGGTACAGCCTGGGATATGCGGCCAATGCGCACGGCGTCTCCGTGCACGCGGGCTGTCTAATGTCGAGCCACTCCCATGAAGTGGTCACCGATGTCCGCGGGGAGCTCCCCCGCTTCCTTCGCACCTTCCACCGCCTTCTCGCGCTGATTACCAAGGCCTATCGCAAGTGGCCGGAAGAGGTTTTCAACAAGCGCAGCACGGGCGCCCATGAGCTGCTGACGCCACAAGCCACGATTGAGGCGCTGGCCTACCTCATCGCCAACCCCGTCGAAGCGATGGCGGTGCGCTACGCCAAGGATTGGCCCGGCGCACACACTCTGCCTCGAGACATCGGTACGCGCGTCATCCGCGTGCGTCGACCGGACCACTACTTCGACCCCCACAACCCCGCATGGCCTGACGTCATCGAGCTTCGATTGGGGATGCCGGCAATGCTCGAGCTGGACCATGGGGTTGAGCTTGCTCAGCAACGCATCGCCGCGCGCGTCCGAGAGCGGGAGCGCGGTGCGTTGCGGGAGGCCAGGCGAAGCGGCCGCAGCTTCGTCGGACCGCGACGGGTGCTTCGGCTCGCGCATACCAAGCGGGCCCGAAGTTACGAAGAGTTCGGAAGCCTTGACCCTCAGTTCGCTGCTGCCGGGCATCGAGAGGCGGCTGTGCATGCGGTGCGGCGTTTGCGGCGATTCAACGCCCAATATGACAAGGCGCTTCACGGCTGGACGTCAGGTGACCGTAACGCGTGCTTCCCAAGTGGCACCTGGTGGATGCGGGTGTGCCACGGGGCCCGCTGCGGTCCGGCGCCGTAGGGTCGTTCCAACCGTATCCGTCACCGTTGTGAAGCTTGGACCTCGACGGCGTCCGACGGCGTATCGGTGCGTCCGGAGCGCGACAACTCGGACAGCGAACCCGCCCCACGAGCTCGCAAGCAGGTGAATGGGGCTCAATCGGGCCGCCGAGCGCGCGTCGCGGGCCCTCCGTGAGCGACCAACTGGACCCGCAGCACCCACTCATTGACCGCCAACCTCGGTCGGATCTTTATAATCGGGGTTCTGTCGTCCGGCGCCCCAAGCACCACGGGCTCAGAGCGATCCGCGACGAGCTCGGTACCTGAGCGACGGCTCTGTTTGACAGGATCCGACTAAGATCTACGACTCCTCCCATGCCAGCTCCCATTAGCTCGGACCTCGTCTGGAAGGAAATAGAGAAGCGTTCGTTCGCTGTGCTTTCCTACGTGAATCCCAAAGGCCAGGCGCGTTCTGCGGGCATCGTCTATGTCGTGATAGACGGGGTACTGTACGTCCGGGTGGCGAAGGCTTCGTGGAAGGCGAAGCACATCCTGCTCAACCCCCACGTCGCGCTCAATGTGACGATCTCAAAACGCGTTCCGTTCATGCCCTGGATCAAGATCCCCGACGCGACGATCGCCTTCAGCGGCACTGCGCGTGTGCTTCCGATGAGCGATCTCGATCCCAAGCTCGTCGAAACCCTCACGGGACGATTGATCGAGCAGCACGGGACCATGGCCGAAAACTGCATGCTCGAGATTCGCCCGGCCGGTCACTTCGTGACGTACGGTGTCGGCGTGTCTCTCCTGGACATGCGCGACCCGGAAAAGGCGCGGGGTCGCGCGCCTGTCGCCTGAGCGGCGACCCGAGTCACCGAAAGCGGATTCGTCAGCCGTGCGCGTCGAGCCAGCCGGCGATCCGCGGCCAAACTTCCTCGCTCGCCGCCTTGCTGATGATCATTTCGACGTGGCCGTAGTCCTTGCTGAACCCTTGCTCGACGCCAAGCAGCACCCAGGCCTTGTCTTGGCTACCCACTGCGTCGAAGAGCAGACGGCAACCGGTCGCGGGATCGTTCTTGTCGTTCGACGCAGCGAAGGCCAACAAGGGTACTTCGATGCGACGCACTCCATCCCAGTAGTTGCGCCCGTCCTCCGTGAGCCATTGCCGATTTGGCCCTTTCCATCGATAGAAGTCGAGCATGTAACCGCGCGACTCTGGCTCCGGCCCGAGGCGAAACAGGCGCGCCGGGACTCGTCCGAGGAGGGTGAGCAGACCCCATGCGGCGGCTCGGGGCACCGCTCGTTGCATCCAACTGTCGCCTTCGCTGATGTTGGCGCCGAGGACCACCGCCGAACGCATCTGTTCGCCCGACGTCCAACCGCCAGCAAGAGAGCCGACAATGGCGACGCCACCCCAGGAGTGACCGACCCAGTGCGCGTGCTGACCCGTTTCCGCAGCCACCATTTGTTGAACCGCGGGCAGATCCCAGCGCATCTGATCCTCGGCGCTCCAGTTGCGATAGCGCCTGTCGCGGGTTGAGCGCCCGTGACCGCGCATCTCCGGAATCCAAACGTCGTAGCCATGCTGGAGGAGGTGCGGGGCGAGGCCGACTCCTTTGCTCGAAACCCAGAAGCTACGTTGGCAAAAGGTGCCGTGCACCAGAACTACCGGCTCACGAGCGCCATCATCTGAGTCGTCAAGAAGCCGAGTGATCGCGATCTCTACATCGTCCTCGGTCTTGATCCGATAGACTCGCGCGCTCACGGGCCCAATCCGATCCTTCTGGAACTTCGCCATCGTGTTCCCCGTAGCTCTCTTAGCCCACTAGGCGCATGTTGAGAACCGAGCTGCGCGGTACTACGTGTGGCGTCGACGTCCTCAGACTCGACGAATCGCCCTTCTGGTCCCAACACGGTCGCGACCGCACGAGGTCAGCGACGGGTGGCGTGCATTTCCGATGAGGTGGTCCTTCGCGCACGGCGTCCCTTGGATCCTTTGGAAGCCGGGGCGCAGGACCCGCGCGGATTGGCGGAGAGCTCGAGGATACCTCGCCCAGAGAACACCGGGTCGACGAACATGGCCCGGGAATCGGGTCCTCCCCAAGTCCCGCAGTGGTGCGTCGTGTCTCCGATTTGCAGCATTCGTACGACGTTGCGTCCCTTGAAATCGAGACGAATCGCCCCCTCGGCGAGGCCTTCGGCGACGCTCAGCGTTGCGGAGTCCGATATCGCTGGCTCGTGAAGTGTCATCGACCCGCCGCGCACGACGACGTCGCCTACCCCTAAGCCGGTTGGGGAGGCCACGATCAGATCCGCAGACTGCACCGTCACGCCGCCGGAGAAATCGTTGTTCCCGTTCAGAACGAGTCGTCCGCTGCCGATCCGCAGACCACCTTCTCCCGTCAGATGAATCGGCGCGTTCCCGTATGAGATACCGGCGAACTCCTCGGGAGAGTTGTCGAAGACACGGACCAACAGTGCGCCTCCATCGTCTAGGGTCGCCTCATCGAGAGCGATGTTCCCGCTCAAGCGAGCCGCGCGGGCCAGCACCGGGCGATACTTCTGCTGGGGCCCGAGGCGCCGCTGAAGAACGCGTCCTTCTTCGCTCAAAGCAAACCAAATCGTGCCCGTGCCGACCCCACCCGGCTTCGCTCGGGAGTGGGGACGAAATTTCGGTAAGCCGTAGCGCCCATCCGCGTTTTTTCTCGAATCGGGGTCGAAGTGAAGCGTGGCGCTCGAGTCGATGACCGGCACCGCGATGACCTTCGCCGCGTCTTTCTCCAGCGTACCGCGGCCATCGTAGTCCTTGGTGCTGGGATCAACCACGGTCGGCGAGCCCGCGACGATGAAGACGTGCCCAGTGTCGCGTGGCTTGGGGCGGCTGTCGTCGGACGGCTTTGCATACCGTCCCATGGCGTAGGCACCGATGTCGCCCGACCGTAAATCCTCGAAGCTCGTCACCGCCTCGAAGCCGGTCGCAGGCGCGTCGCCGCTGCGAAGGTACTGCGCCACCACGAACGCTCGCGACCATGGCCTCCGGCTTTCGCGCAGCGCAAAGTCCTCTGAATAGAGCCGGTTGTACTCGTCTCGCCCCCGCTGGGCCTGCAGGACCGCTTGATGGAGAGGGGAGATCGTGTTGAGCACGAAACTGAGCCAGCCGGAGCAGTCGGTCGAAGCGAGGAGGGAGTGCGCATCGGTCGACTCGAGCTGGACCTGCGGCTCACCGAGCCGCTTTCGCGGGCCGAGCAGCTTCTGGTGACTGTAGCTGTTGCTTGCGGGTGGTTCGTGGGCGTCGTCGCTCAGCGCCTGGATCACCGCCGTGGAGAACCGAACCGCGTCCTCGGATAACTGTGCCGACGAGTCCGTCGTCGCACGGGGGCTCCTACGCTCAACTGTGGTCGGTCCGATTTGAGGCGAACCACAGGCGGCGATTAAGAGGAGCATCGAAAGATGCGTTTTCGACAGCACGGCTCGTTCCCTGTCTTCCAAAGTGCACCGGCCAGAAGCGCCCGGTCGCACAACAGGCTAGTCGGACCGGGCACCGAGCACCAAATCTCTGACTCAATCTAGGCTGGCGACCGTCAAACGCCTTACATCCCTAGGCAACACGTCCCTCGCGGGGTACCGTGCCCAACTGAATGACCAAGGGTAACGGCGCACAAGCTCTGATTCAGACTCTCATCCACGGTGGTGTGGACACCTGCTTCACCAATCCTGGGACGTCGGAGATGCACTTCGTCGCCGCGTTAGATCGGTCTAATATGCGCGGGGTATTGTGTTTGTTCGAAGGCGTGGCTTCGGGGGCTGCCGACGGATACGCGCGCATGGCAGATAAGCCTGCAGCCACCTTGTTGCATCTTGGATGCGGTCTCGGAAATGCGCTCGCGAACCTGCACAATGCGCGCAAGGCGCGTGTACCCATGATCAACATCATCGGAGATCATGCGACCTATCACACTCAATACGACGCGCAGTTGCAGTCAGACATTGAGACCGTCGCCAAGAACATTTCTACGTGGTTCAAGACGACGCCTGAAACCAGTCAACTAGCTGCCGATGCGGCTGAAGCGGTAGCGGTGGCCAAGGGCCCGCCCGCACAGATTGCTACCCTGATCTTGCCCGCAGATGTGTCCTGGGGTGAGGGTGCCGAACCCGTGCAGGCGCACGAGCCTGTGCAAGCGCCGGCGGCGTCTGGCGAAACGGTGCAGGCGATTGCACGGGTCATCAAGAAGTCGGGCAAGAAGGTTGCCTTCTTGTTGGGCAATCGGGTGCTACGTGAGGCTGGGCTGCGCGCGGCGTCGCAGATTGCGCAGAAGACAGGCGCCAAGCTCTTCTGCGAGGTCTTTCCGACGCGCCTCGAGCGAGGTGAAGGGCTGCCCGCCGTCGAGCGCATTGCGTACCTTGCGGAAATGGCTTCGGTGCAGCTCGACGGCTATGACCACTTGGTTCTGGTGGATGCCAAGGCTCCCGTGTCGTTCTTCGCCTATCCAGGCAAGAAGAGCTATCTCGTGCCAGACAAGTGCACAGCCCACACATTGGTGGAGCCGCATGAAGATGCGCTCGCTTCGCTGCAGGCACTCGTCGAAGCGGCGGGTGCGTCCAACACCGAGCCCAAGTTGCAGAGCGCGGAACGTCCAAAATTGCCCAAAGGCAAACTCAACGCCGCCAAGGTGTGTCAGGCCATTGGTGCCCTGTTGCCGACACACGCCATCATCTCCGACGAGGCGCAAACCTCCGGGGTTAGGCTGCCGAGTTTCACAGCGGGTGCGCCTCGCCATGACGTGCTGGCTTTGACCGGCGGGGCAATCGGACAAGGTTTGCCGGTCGCCGTCGGCGCGGCAACGGCCTCGCCGGACCGTCCCGTGCTCGCGCTCGTTGGCGATGGCTCCGCCATGTACACGATTCAGGCGCTATGGACGATCGCACGCGAGGGTCTCGACGTAACTACGGTTATCTTGAACAACCGCTCCTATGGGATTCTCAATATTGAGCTCGAGCGCGTCGGAGCAGACAAGATCGGACCCAAAGCCAAGGCGCAATTGGACCTATCGGAACCCGCGATTGACTTTGTGGCGATGGCCAAAGGAATGGGCGTATCTGCACAACGCGTCGCGACAGCCGAGGACTTCAACGCAGCGCTGCGAAACGCACTGAAGACCCGTGGCCCGTATCTGATCGATGCGGTCGTCCCTAGCGAGTACGAAGGATTGAAGCTCAAAGCGCTACCACACATGCTCAACGCGCTCGGCAGCGTCCCTTCACCTGTCGCGAAGGCAATCAAGAAAAAGATTGCGCCGTAGCCGGCGCACGACGCCATGCGGTTCGAACGTCCGCGTGAAGAGCCGACTGAAGACAGGGGAGGCTGTAGGCAGTATGGTTCGCAAGCCGTGAACGCGAGCAGGCCGCATCGATTGATCACTCTTGCCTTCTCTCACTACAACGAGAAGGCTCGATGGGCGCTCGACCGATACGCGATTCCTTACAGCGAGGAACCGCACATGCCCTTCGTCTGTTCTTTGGCGGTCGCCGTCGCGACCCGCGGTCGCGGTGGCAAGGCCGACCGCACATCGTCCCGATACTCGACTCCAGTCCTGATCCTGAACGATGGCCGTGTCCTCTCGGACTCCACCGACATCGTTCGTTTCGCCGCGGAAGGAGACGACTCGTTGTTTCCAAGCAGCGAAGTCTCGGAGCTCGTCGACCACTACGGCGACCAACTAGGTCCGTACACTCGCTTCTTGGCGTACTGGCACCTGGGCCGTCATCCGGGAATGATCGAGCGACTGGCTGCTGACAACGTAGGCAGTCGGCAAGCAAAGGTGTTCCAACGACTTGCGCCCCTGATAGAGTCCCAACTCACGCGTGCCTTGAGTCTCACCGAGGCGGGTCGGGACCGCGCCATGGCGCGCCTACGCGAGGAACTAGATGCCGCCGGGTCGAGGCTCGGAGACCGCGACTATCTCTGCGGCGATCGATTCATAGCGGCCGACCTCACCTTCGGAGCGCTCCTCGCACCCGTGCTGTGCATCACACCCGAAGAGGGATTCGGCGCCATTCTGCCCGAACTAGCCTCCCTCGACGACGAGGCTCGGGCGCTGATCAGCGAGGTGCGCGCCCACAGAGCCGGCCAGTTCGCCCTTCGAATCTACGGCGAAGAGCGGCGCCGTTGCCAAAGCTAGAGACGGATTTCCGCGCAGCTGATTCTCCTCGGCTACACCTCATCGTTGCAGCCCACGTTCGTCGCCATCGCGCTCCTTGCCCGAGAATCGGGGTGGAATCGGGCCATTGTGTACCCGGAGAGTGTCCCCTGCGGGTTGAGGGGGTTACTATCGATGCCCGGTGATCACGTCCGTCGACCACATTCACATTCATGCCGCCGACCCTTCGGCCACGATTCGGTTCTACGAGTCCTGCTTCGGCGCTGAGCACCTAGGGTCCATTCCTTCGGGTGAAGGTGGGCAGAACCAGGGCGTGCTTCTCGGCGGGCAGCTCTTGGTCATCAGTGCCTTCCCGTCAGGAATGACTCCGATGGAGCCGCCTGAAGCGGGGGAGGGGGCGCTTCGCTCCGGGTTTGGCGTGGCGCACTTTGGTGTTCAGACCACCGACCTCGATGGCGCGCTGGCGCGCTTGCGTGAGGCCGGGGTACACGCCCACGCCGAGCCGCGGCGCACTGGCTCGATCCGCTACGCGTATGTGACCGCACCCGACGGCGTGGTCATCGAGCTTGTTGAGCTCCACCTGCCTGCCCATCTCGCGCGGCTCGTGCCCCTGCTCAACGGCGTCAACCGAGCGATCCACCTCACACGACGCGCCCTCGCGAAGCAACTCTTCAAGTAGCCCCATCTCCTATGTTACGTTCAGTCCCGCCGGGACGACCGATTCCCGGGCGAAACCGGACCTTGGAGTGCAAGTGCGAGAACCTGAATCGAAGACCACACCGACCCTCGCGTATACTCGCTCCCCGGCACACAAAGAGACGAACGAGGCCAAGGCCGAGAGCCGACGCTTTCATTCGAGCTCGAAGAAAGTCAGGTTGCCTCCCTTTCCGAATAGTTGGTTTCACCTGGCCCCTTTTAGCGAATTCAAGAAGGACGAGATTCGGTCATTCAAGTTTCTCGGGCACGACATCATCGCCTTCAAAACGGGAAACGACAGCATTACCGTGATGGATGCGTACTGCCCTCACCTCGGTGCCCATTTGGGACGGGACGCGAAGGGGCGGAACAATCGGCTAAAGAATGGATGCGTAGAGTGCCCCTATCACCATCTCACCTTCGACTCCGAGGGAAGCTGCGTACAAGGGAAGAGCCATGCGTCTGTGCCCAAGGCGAAGGTTTTCACTTGGGAAACCGAAATCGTTGAAGGTCTCGTCTTCGTTTATCATCACAAAGACAAGTTGCCTGCGACCTGGAAGGTCTCTGAGTTCTTTCGCCCAGAAGGAAACTGGAGCCAGCCCTATATGACCTATCAAGGCGTTCATCCCATTCACCCGCAGGATGCCGCCGAGAACTCCGTCGACACCTTACATTTTCGGACTCTGCACCAGTTCGACCAGGTCGATCAGGTCACCGAAGCCGTTGCCGACCGTCAGCATTTTTACCAAACGCTTCACATTGGAAGGATGGGGATTCTCCCAAAGTTCATGAGGAACGTCCCCATCTACTCAGTCGTCAAAGAGGCCGCGGTAGGCGTTGGGTTCCCCATGGCCCACAATCGTTTTCATCCGATTGGATTGCAGGTAAACCATCTCGTTTTTCTGACGCCGATCGATGAGACCTCGACGAACTTCTGGTTCTACTTTCAGGTGTCTTTCTCGGACGTGAAAGTGCCTCGGTTCATGAAAAGGCAAAAGGAGCGCCTCGACCGCCATTTGAACGAGCATGTTAAGCGAGCTGTCGACAGAGCTGTCCATCGCGCCGCATGTACCGCTCTGTCCCCCGTGTTTGCTTTCATCAACAGCCAAGATCTCGATATTTGGTCGACGAAGTCCTATTGCGAGAAACCTATCGTCTTGGGAGATGACGGCAACATCCATCTGTTCCGCAAATGGTGTAAGCAATTCTACTAATGGCGACACTCTCCCCCCAATGCTTGGCATGACTGGCATGACTAGCATGCCAAGCCGGTGCTGCGTGCTGACTCTCTCTCTCTTGGCTGTGGCGTTGATTGCGGCCTGCTCGAAGTCGACGGCATCAAAGGCCACCATCCCCCGATACGACCGCATGCCGGGGTATGAGCGGGTTTTTTTCACGAGCTTGTTTGTAATCGGCGTAGGCGAGAACGAGGAAAAGAGACGGCTTTTCGAGGATGTGTTCTCCAGGGTGCTCTCCGGTGACAGCACGTACGCGATGCCGAGTTGGAAGCGCTTGCCTCAGAGCCGACTTCTCACCGAGAGGGAGCTCAAGACCGCACTCAGCACGAATGACTTCGACGGCGTGTTGATCACCCGCTTGGTCAGCGTAGACGAGGACGGGGGCGAGGAACACGCGGAAGGAGATACGTCCGGAGTGCGGCGCGCACGTCCGTTCGAGGAATACTATCAAGGCAGCTATGAGGCCGTTCACGAGCCCGGTTACTACGAGAGAACGATCGCCTACCGACTCGAGACGAACCTCTATGCGATCAGCGACGGTGGCCTCGTCTGGGCAGCTCATTCTGCCATCGTTGATCCGGCCTCGGTGGAGAAGGGCATCGACCGCCTGGCCGGAGCAGTCGCGGAGAAGCTCAGACAAGAGGGGTTGGTCCGCTGGGGGCTATTTTCACTCCTTGTGCGCCCAGGCGTGGGAATGTAAGTAGCCCACGATGGACCGAGTGGTTCTCCTTCCACAGAATCGCAACGCACAACCTTAGGAGGCAGCCGTGGTCGCCATCGCTGAGAACATCACCTGGCTCGTTGGTCGCACGCCGCTCGTACGGATGCCTCGGATCACCGCCGGTTTGAACGCGCAGGTCGTCGCCAAGCTCGAGAGCTTCAACCCCTGCGCCAGCGTCAAGGACCGCATCGGGCGCGCCATGATCGAAGCCGCCGAGCGCGATGGCGTGCTGAAGCCGGGCGTGACCCTCGTCGAGCCCACCAGTGGCAATACGGGCATCGGGCTGGCGTTCGTTGCAGCCTCGCGGGGCTACCGGCTCGTCCTGACGATGCCGGAAACGATGAGCCTCGAACGGCGCCGGATGCTGTCCGCTCTTGGCGCCGAGCTCATTCTGACTCCGGGCAAGGGCGGGATGGGCGCCGCCATCGACAAGGCAAGGGAGCTCGCCGAGCAGGAAGGCCACTTGCTCTTGCAGCAGTTCGCCAATCCCGCCAACCCGGAGGTGCACCGCAGGACGACCTCCGAGGAAATTTGGAACGACACGGACGGACAGGTCGACGTGTTCATCTCCGGCGTCGGCACCGGCGGCACCATCACCGGCGTGGCCGACGTGATCAAGCGTCGCAAGCCAGGCTTCAAAGCCATTGCTGTCGAACCAGTAGGCTCCCCCGTGTTGAGTGGCGGCGAGGCCGGGCCGCACAAGATTCAGGGCATCGGCGCAGGCTTCGTGCCGGATGTCCTGCAGACTGAGTTGATCGACGAGGTGTTCCAGGTCTCGGACGAGGACGCGGGCGCCGCAGCCCGGCGGGTCGCGAAAGAGGAGGGCATCCTGGTGGGAATCTCGGCAGGGGCCGCGCTCCATGCCGCGCTCGAGGTGGCGAAACGCCCCGAGCACGCGGGCCAACTCATCGTGGTCCTGCTTCCGGACACCGGCGAACGCTACCTCTCCACCTGGCTCTACGACGAAGAATGAATCGATGACGCCGTCGAAGTCGGCTCGACCACGCAGGACCAGACTTGGTTTGGCTTCGCGGTAATTCGTAAGCCGCGCGGCCGGTCGGCTTGCGTTCGGCTTGCGGTCGGCTTGTGGTCGGCTTGCTCCTGGGCGACCTGCTACTATCGCCCTCCGAACATGGGAACGAAGGAGAACATGCTCCGCGGAATCTGCGCGGACCGATATCGGCCGGACAAGATTCCCGAGTCCGTCGACACAGTCGTGATCGGCAGCGGCATGAGTGGGCTCACCGCCGCAGCTGTGCTCTCGCGCACGGGGCAGCGCGTGCTGGTCCTTGAACAGCACTACGTGGCTGGCGGGGGTTCCCACATGTTCCAGCTCAAGGGCGGGCTGCATTTCGACTCGGGGCTCCACTACCTGGTCCCTTACTCCGGGCTTCTGATGTGGCTCGCTACGGGTGGCAACGAGATGCCGCTCCGGTTCGAGCGCATGGGCGAACCCGACGGCACCTTCGACCGCATTGCGCTCGGAAAGGAGCCGCCTTTCGGGATCAAGCACGACGAAGCCCATCTGCCCGACCTGTACGCCCGCTTCCCGGAGCGCAAAGACGACATCGACGAGTTCTTGCGAGTCTCGGAGCAAGTGTTGAAACGCTTTCCACTCTTCGTCCTCTCGAAGGCCTTCCCGGTCTGGCTTCAAAAGCCCTGGCATCGTCACGTGCTCGGTGAGACCTGGCAGCGCTACGCGGGCCGCAGCCTCAAGGAAGTGCTTCAAGAGATCACCGACGAGCCCTTACTCGCGGGACTCCTGGCTGGTCCCTGGATGGACACCGGTGCACCGCCTGATCGCGCGAGCTTTCTTCTGGGCGCCTGCGTTGCGCGCGGGCTCGCCATCGAAGGAGGCGCGTACCCCGTGGGGGGCTCCCAGGAGCTGGCGAAGTGCCTCGTTCCCGTGATCACAGGCGCCGGCGGACGGGTGCTGGTGCGCGCAAGCGTCGAAGAGATCCTCGTCGATTCCGCAAAGGGTTGCACGACAGGCGTGCGTCTCGCCGACGGAACCGTCGTCCCGTGCAAGCAGGTGATTTCGAGCGTCGGCTATCACAACACCTTCGGCAAGCTCGTTTCGAAAAAGGTCACCGAGCAATTCGAGATCCCGCGTCGTCTCCCCATCGGGAGCTCCTGCGGCTTCATCATGGCCAACATCGGCCTCCGAGGAACCGCAGAGGAGCTCGGGCTCACCTGCGCCAATCTCTGGTACCACCCTACGCGTGACGATGGGGACATGTTCGGCGCCATCGACGACTTCATGTCGAATCCCACCGACCCAGGCCACGATCCGATGATCATGGTGACCTTTCCGTCCATCAAGGCTCGGCAGGGCGCGACGCAGAACGGCGACAAGACGACCTGCCAGATCCTGTGCATGGCCGAGCACGCCTGGTTCGCGCAGTACGCGGATCGACCCACCCGCAAGCGAGGCGCCGAGTACAAGGCCGTCAAGCGAGAGTGGGGCGAACGCCTGGTCGCCCTCTTGCTGCGCTTCTATCCGCAACTCGACGGCAGGATCGAGCTCGTGGACGTCTCGACACCTCTCTCGATCGAGCACTACCTCGGCGCGCACCAGGGGGGCGCAGTGGGTCTCGATCATACCCCGGAGCGCTTCACCGACTGGAGCCTGGTCGAGCGCCTCAACGCTCGCACGCCGATCGAAGGCCTCTGGCTCACGGGTCAGGACACGGTCACCTGTGGACAACCCATCGTCCAGGGCGCAGGCCTGATCACGGCGTTTCGCGTGCTGGGCCTCCAGCAATCGCTTCGGTACCTGGCCCGCACGCTCCCACCCATCGTGGGCAGCCTGGCTCAGCAACGACGGAGCGACTCGTCGAATGGGCCGCGCCCTGAGCTCGATCGTGCTTCGCAACCGACGAGCCGCGACCCTGAGGCCAAGCACGTGCTGGCTGCCGAAGAGTGACCCGCCGGGCCTGGCGGACCGCTTGATGCACGTGGGGTAGCGGTGCTACAAGAACCGTGACTCTAATGACAGGGTTTTTGGAGATGGGGCAGGGGACCACCTCGGTCGAGCGCGGAATTCGGGTGCGCGAGGCAAGGCCTGAGGACAATCGATTCCTGATCGACCTCAGTGAGCAGTGTCCCATGCAGGCGGACACCTCCCTGCTGATCGAGCGCTCGCCAGACTTCTTTGCGCTCTCGAATGCGAGAGGCAGCTCTTGGACTGCCGTTGTTGAAGCGGGAGGACGCCTGGTGGCGTGTGCCAGTGTTGCGCGGCGCCCTGCGTGGGTCTCCGGCAAGCGGATGGAAATGGGTGTCATCGCCGACGTGAAGGTCTCCCCGGACCATCGAGGGCGAGGAGTCGCAGGGCAGTTGCTGACGCACCTCGTGCAGGCGGAGCGTGCGCGTGCGCCGGCCGTCTTTGCGGGCCTGACCGCAGCAGGTAACCAGTCGATCGATGGCATGTTGCGAAGCTTTGGGGAAATGCTTCCGCTCAACCGCCTCGCCACGTTCACGTCGTATGAGCTGCTGCCCTTGATTCCCCTCAGGGTCAGGAAGGACCTTCTGATCCGGCCCGCGACCGAATCGGACCGAAGTGTTATGGTGTCGCTCCTCTCGAGATTTCACCGTAGCTACTGCTTTGGGCCGGTGTTTGAGGACGGCGGTTTCGAGGCGCAACTGGCGCGTAGCCCAGGGATGGACATTTCGTCGTACTGGCTGGCTTTTCGCGGAAACGTGCTCGAGGCGGCGCTTGGGACTTGGGACCAAAGCGCGTTCAAGCGCATTCGCGTTCTGAGCATGCCGAGCAGCATGCGCCTGGCTGTGGAGTCGCTCCGGAAGGTGTCGGCGTTCGCACCGCTTCCCAAGCTGCCGACGGTCGGGGACGTCTTGCGTCTTCGCTACCTCCGCCACGCCGCCCATCTGCCAGGAAAGCTCGACTCGCTCAGCGCCCTAGTTCGGCACTGCGTCAATGATGCGCGCAAGCGGGAGGATCATTTCGTTCTCTTCACCTGCGCGGATACGGATCCACTTGCCGGAGCCGTGCGAGGAATTCCCCGATTCACCTATCGATATGGCCTCACCGCAGGCTGCAATCGTCCCGAGGCCCAGCCGCTACTCGAAGCGATTGGCGATCAAACTTTCTACGACGACGCGAGTCTTTCATGAACGATACGAAGACCCCAGGGCACGACGGTGTCCAGCTTGATGAGCTCATCTTCACGTTGAGCTGGGAAGATCCAGCACTCGACGTGGAGGCGCTACGCGTGAGCTCAAACACGCGCATTGCGACCGTTGCCTCGGGAGGGTGCAACGCGCTCACCTTCCTCTTGCATGACCCCGCATTCGTCTACGCGTTCGACTACAATCTCACGCAGGTTTGGACGCTACAGCTCAAAGCGGCCGCGTTCCGAACCCTCGATCACGCAGCGGTCCTCGAGTTGTTTGGAGTGCGTGAGTCGAATCGGCGTCGCACGCTCGTCGAAACGGCGGTCCAAGAGCTCTCCCCTGAAGCGCGTCAATACTGGCTCGGTCGCGAGGACCTAGTGCAACAGGGTTTGCTTGGCCTCGGGCGCTACGAGCGGTTTGTCCGCGCCTTTCGGACCCTGCTTCGCCTCATACAGGGGCGACGTCGAATCGAAGCTTTGTTCGACGAGCGCGATCAGCAAGCCCGCGTGGAGTTCTTCGAGAACAAATGGAACAGCCGGGCTTGGCGCTTGCTTTTCAAAGCCTTCTTCAACAAGACCGTCCTGTCCCGACGGGGGCTGAGCCCGGAGTACTTCACATTCGATGACGGCTCGACTTCCTTTGCCGACAGCTTTGCACGACGTACTCGACACGCGTTGACGGAGCTTTCCGTACGCGACAACCATTTTCTCGCGCAGTACACCCGCGGTGCGTATCTCGACGAGGAACATCTTCCCGACTATCTGCGCGAGGAGAATTTCGATCTTTTGCGTTCGCGCCTCGATCGACTCGTACTAGAGCAGAACGACGTTCGAAGCCTCGTGGAGCGCTTTGGGCCGTCGGCCTTCGACGGCATCTGCCTCTCCAACGTGTTCGAGTTAATGTCCGAAGCCGAAACGCAAGACGTATTGCAGAAGCTCGCTCCCTGCCTGGTTCCCGGTGGTCGTATGACCTTGCGCAATCTGATGATCCCGCGCGCTGTGAAAGGCGAGCTGGCAAGGCAGCTCGTTCGCGATGAACCCCTGTCCCGAGCCTTGCTCTTCAAGGATCGTTCCTTCGTTTACCGTTCGTTTCAGGTCTATACGTACCGGCCGGACGAGGCCGACAGAGAGTCGAGAAAGGTAGCCAATGCTTAGTCCAGAACATGAACGCTATCGTCCGGTTCATCAGATCATCCTGTCCCAGGCGGTGGCAGGAGAGGCTATTGCGATTCGGCACTTGGCGCGCATGATTTGCTTGAGCAAAGACCTGGACGAGCGGCTAGAGCTGGTGCAGGACGCAGGCAGGGAGCGTGCTCACCTGTTGAGCCTACGCTCCGTCGCCGCAGATATAGGAGCTCCGCTCGTTGCCGCTCCCGATCCGTACTGGGACGAGGTCGGTCGAGCATTCGATTCATTCGCTGATGCGGGGGATCTCGACGGCTGTTACATCGTCCAAGACGTTGTTCTCGAGTGCTACGCCATTACGCTGTACCGCGCCCTCGAAACCTGTACGGAGCCCTTCTTGGCGGAGCTGGTTCGTCGCATCGCCGACGAAGAGGAACGGCACCTGGCTCACGGCATCGAACGGGTGCGACGAGACCTCGAACGCGACCCATCGAAAGTCCATGCGCGGATTGAGGAGGCCAACGAGTCGGTTGCGCGCGTACTTGCCGGTTGGGTTCGCGAGGAGGACTGCGAACCGATCTGCGGCGTCTGTGGTAGCGTGGGAGGGACCTGTGCCAAGGACGACCTGCGTTTGCTCGGCATGGATCTTCCGAGTTTGCAGCCGGCGTTTGCACAATTGTATGGAGACAGCCTTCGTGCGG